>JAZQRX010000001.1:0-53401 GCA_045629785.1 Acutalibacteraceae bacterium
ACATAAATACCGTTTAGTACAAGCCAAAGTTGTTTGCGATAGCTTATGCCTCCCTGCTCCGGAGGGAGGTAAGGCTTCGCATTACTCATTGTTAGCGAAGCAATATAATCGGCTTTGCCCCGAAACTGTCCGAAGGACAACCTCACTTCGCAGAAACTTCACTACGAAGTAACTTCACTTGCAACGCAAGCTTCACCTTTTATAATCGCAACGCAATTCCGAAATTCCTAATTCCTAGCTCCTAATTTCTCATTATAATCCGCGCTTGCGCCCTGTAATTTTGCATTTTTCATTCTTCATTCTGCATTTAAAAAATCCTCTCGCAAATGCAAGAGGATTTTTAAATTATTTCATCATATTATTAAGGAACTCTACAGCTGTGCGGATATCCTTTTCGGGGTTGTCACCAACCTCACGCTCAATTGTAAGGAAGCCGTTGTAGCCGATATCCTCAAGTGCCTTGAGGTATTCCTGCCAATTAACGCTCCCCTCACCAAGGGGCACTTCAATAAATGAATCGTCAGTTACAATAACGTCCTTTTTGATGCCGTAAACAATTTCAGGGTCACGGTAGAAGATCTGCTTACCATCCTTAGCGTGTGTGTGAACAATGTATTTTTTAAGGTTATGTACAGCCTTTGCAGGGTCATCACCTGTAACCATTACAAGGTTTGCAGGGTCAAGGTTAACGCCTACACCTGTTGAGTTAAGGCTATCAAGGAAGCCCTTAAGTACAAGGCTTGTTTCGGGGCCTGTTTCTACTGCAAAGTGAGCATCTATAGAATCAGCATACTCTGCAAGCTCAAAGCAAGCCTCCTGCATAATTTTATATCTGTCGTGGTTGGGGTCCTCAGGTACAACACCGATATGTGTTGTAACAACGTCAGTTTCAAGCTCCTTAGCAAGGTCAAGAATTTTCTTTGAAAAATCAACTCTTTCACGGTTAAGATCCTTGTGGATAAATCCGCCACCGCCAAGGTCACCGCAAAGTGCAGAAATTACAAGTCCGTTTGATTTTACAAGGTCAAGAAATTCCTTTCTTTTGTTGCCAACAAGCTCAAGGGGTGACATTTCACCGCTTGTAGCATAAACCTGAATACCCTGTGCTCCAACCTCTGCAGCCTTTTTAACTGCAGTAGGGATGTCTGTTCTGAAGCTGTTAATAATAACACCTACAGGAAATTTTTTCATAATAAACACCTCGTGAATTTTATAATCACTCTTAAACAAGAGTTTATTTAACTTTTTTACCCTTTATTTTATCCCAATATTCCCTTGCGGCTTGTTCTGTTTTATTATCACCGTATTGGTAATACTGAACGTTTTTCAAGGCATCGGGCAGATACTGTTGCTCAACCCATCTGTTAGGATAATCGTGGGGATATTTATAGAATTGACCCTTTACAGCAGCATCGTCACCATCAAAGTGCTTGTTTTGTAGCTGACGTGGTATAGGACCGCTCTTACCTGCAGAAAGGTCGCTCATTGCCGCGTTTATAGCATCGTGGGCGGTATTTGACTTTGGTGAGTTGCAAACAAGTATAACTGCATCTGCAAGGGGGAGCCTTGCCTCGGGCATACCAACCTGCAGGGCAATATCTGTTGCCGCCTTAACAATAGGCAAAATCATAGGGTATGCAAGGCCAACATCCTCTGCCGCACAAACTAAAAGTCGGCGTATTGCAGATGTCATATCCCCTGCCTCTAAAAGTCTGCCAAGGTAATGTATTGCCGCATCCGGGTCAGAGCCTCGCATAGATTTCTGAAAAGCAGATAATATATCGTAATGCTCATCACCCTCTCTGTCATAGCGCATAGCACTTTTTTGTGTAAGTGATTGTGCACTTTGCAGGGTGATTATTCTTTTTTCATTTTCAAGTGGCTTTTTAGCCGCAAGTACACAAAGCTCAACTGCATTAAGTGACTTTCGTACATCGCCACCGCAGGCGGTAGCAATATGCATTGAAACTCCGTCTTCAATCTGAAATTCTTCGTTTTTTTCCTCCGCCAGAAGGTTAAAGCCTCGATTTACAGCCTTTTCAACATCTTCAGGTGTAACATACTTAAATTCGAACACCGATGAACGGCTCAGAATTGCGCTGTAAACGTAAAAATAGGGGTTTTCAGTAGTAGAGGCAATAAGAGTGATAGACCCATTCTCAATATACTCTAAAAGAGTCTGCTGCTGCCTTTTATTAAAATACTGAATCTCGTCAAGGTACAGTAATATTCCGTTAGGGGCTGTAAAGGCGTTTAAATCCTCTACAATGTCACGTATATCCTGTGTACCTGCAGTTGTGCAATTAAGCTTACGTAACGTTCTGTCTGTTTTTTGGGCTATCATACGGGCAAGTGTTGTTTTGCCTGTGCCTGAGGGCCCGTAAAATATCATATTGGGTAACTCCCCTGATTCAATTATATTCCTCAGGGGCATTCCCTCGCCTATCAGATGGGTCTGCCCTACAATATCATCAATACTTGTGGGGCGGATTCTGTCTGCAAGAGGTGTATGCATTTAATCACCTTTAAATTTCAAATTCTATGCCGTCAAATGAAACCTCAGAGCCTATTTCATCTGCCACAGGTATAAGGTTACCATATTTAAATCAAAAAATTAAACTAAAAACCATTCAAATAAGCCAACAAACACAGCAATAATAATGGGTAATGTTCCGTTCTTTTTATATACGTATGATTTTAACCCATCACTTGTAAAGCCTTTATTTTCGCCGTTTTCAATGCTTTTTGTAAGCTTTTTAAGGTATAGCCTGTTACCGTTTACACCCATTAAAAATCTTATAACGTATAAAATAATCATAGAGCCGGTAGAAACGTAGCCGGGTATCTGAATACCTTCAGTTGCTTTAATCAGCTGCTGCTGTTTTTGAGTAAGCTTAACGTCCTCACCTGATTCATACAAAGCAATCTTTGATAAAAATTCAGGGTCCTCCTCCATACAGGCAAGACTTGCCTCAATATAAGTATCATTACTTAAAACAAAGTAGCTCGTAACTGAAAATATAGCAATATAAATTGCAAAAATTATTGCACTTATTTTATACATCTTGCGGTAAAGAGTCCACGCCATAGGCACTAAAAATGCAACAAAATTCCATGACGGAGCTTTCATACCCTTATCTGCAAGAATAAATCGTGGAATATAATATTTTTGATTTTTTCTGATTGCAATTTCGTAAAGATATGCACGCTTGCCGTTAATGAGCGTATCACTGTTTAACTCAATGGGCTGAGGATTCTGCGGTTCACCTGAAAAATCAACGTCAATAGGGCTTTCGGGTGCTTTTTCTGCTGACTCAGATACTGTTTCAGTAACAGCTGATTTTGTATAGGTTACCTCAATATTATCCTTTGAGTTGTGTAAATTTTCGTTAATACATTTACCGTTTTTTACCCAACAGCTACGGTGGTGTGGTGTACCACATTCGGGGCAGAAAACAACGTCATCTTCTTCATTAAAATCCTCACCGCAAACAGGGCAAAAGTAGTTTTTAAAATCCATAAATTCTCTCTTCTTTTGTGTTAAAAATTTCCTTATTTTCTATATATTTACACCATATTTCATTCCATTTTAAATATTACAGTAAATGATTAAAAAAAGCAATAAGTAAACGTGTAAAATTTAAGCATTTTTTGAACATTTTTTGTCAGTAATTTTATAAATTAGGTTGAAATACACATACTTGTATGATATAATTTAATGGCATATATATTGTTTATTTATAATACTTATAAATGTAAAAAAGTGAAAGATAAAAATTAATTTTTTGGGGTGAAATTTTTGGATAATATAAATGAACTATGGTCTGCCATTTTATTTGAAATGGACAACTCAGTTTCAGCGGCAGTTATGTCTACGTGGATTAAAACATTAACTCCTATTGCACTTGAAAATGATGATTTAATTTTAGAAACATCATCATCATTTAAAAAGAATATTATCGATAACAGATTTTCAAACGAAATCAAAGCAGCAGCCGAAAAGGTGCTTTGCTTTGATGTAAACGTTGTTATAACGGTAGAAAACGAAGAGCCTGATACTAACACAATTCCATTGATGAATGCAACCACTACACATTACGATGCATCAGGTAACGTATATCCGTCAAACAGTATTGACCCAACCTTCCATAACTTTATTGTCGGCTCAACTAACCAGTTTGCATACGTTGCGGCAGTTGCGGTTTCAAATAATCCGGGTAGTGTACATAACCCCCTGTTTATATATGGTGAATCAGGTCTTGGTAAAACACATCTTCTTAAGGCTATCAGAGCAGAGCTTCAGACAAAAAGACCTTCAATGAATATCCTTTTTACAAGCGGTGAAAATTTTCTTAATGAAATGCTTACTCACCTTGCAGAAAAGAAAATGTCTGAATTCCACGATAAATACCGTAATGCAGATATTCTTCTGATGGATGATATTCAGTTTATAGGTAAAACAAGCGTTGCACAGGAAGAATTTTTCTACACCTTTGAGGCACTTATTAACCAGGGTAAGCAGATTGTACTTACATCTGACCGCCCGCCAAAGGATATTGCAACCCTTGAGGAAAGACTCCGTTCAAGATTTGTACAAGGTCTTTTAGCAGATATTCAGCCACCAATGCTTGAAACACGTATAGCAATTATACGCCGTAAGGCTCAGGCATTCCAGATGAATATCCCTGACGATGTAGTTGAGTTTATTGCAGAGCGTCTTAAAAATAACGTGCGTCAGATTGAGGGCGTTGTTAATAAAATGTACGCTGTATTTTCAATTGATGGTTGTGCACCAACAATCGGTGTTGCTAACGATATTATTAAAGATATCATTTATTATGCCCAGCCTACTGAGGTTACTATAAATAACATCATTGATAAGGTTGCACGTTCATTCGGTGTTACTTCTGATGATATACGCTCTGAAAAGAAAAAAGCTGAGATTTCACACGCAAGACAGTTTGCCATGTATATTATGCGTGAGGTTACAAACCTTACGTATGAAGAAATCGGTGCACAGTTCGGCGGTAAAAAGCACTCAACTGTTATTTATTCAATAGAAGCTGCCGAAAGCAAAATGGAGGACAACCCCCAGCTTAAAACTACTGTTTATGACATTATGAAGAGCATAAAAGACGAGCGTAATGACTAAATACAGTTAATTTTAACTGACAATTTAAACACTGATGTAGATAAAGTTTTCTACATTGTGAACAGAGCAGTAAAAAGCGTGTAATTTACTGACAATTATTAACATTCTGACTGATTAAAAAATAATTGCCATAAATCCACTCCCTATGCGGTTTTTTATTGGTACTGACAATTTTACACAGTCTACTACTGCTACTGTTTAATATATTATTATTTGATGAAATTTTAAAATTATTCACCTTTTGGAGGTAAAGCTAATGAAATTCACATGTAACACATCAGTCCTTGCAGATGCATGTAATATAGTTCAGAGGGGTGTTCCTCAGAAAAGTACAATTCCTGCAACAGAGGGTATCTTTATGCAGGCAAAAAATTCAAGGCTTACACTTACAGGCTATGACCTTGAGGTTGGTATTACAACTATAATAGATTGTTCTGTTGAGCAAGAGGGCAGCGTTGTTCTTAATGCACGTCTTCTTTGTGATATTTTAAGAAGATTACCTTCAGCAGCAGTTACAATTAACGTTGACAGCCATAACCTTTGCAAAATTTCATCCGGTGAAGCTGAATTCTCATTAGTTGGTATCCCTGCTAATGACTACCCCGAGCTTCCTACAGTTTCAGGCGGTATTCCCTTTGCAATTAAGCAAGGCATTCTCAGAGATATGGTTAAGCAGACTATCTTTGCTGTTGCCGTACAAGATATAAAGCCTGTTCATAAGGGTATTAAATTTGAGGTTGAAAACAATAATTTAAGACTTATTTCATGCGACGGCTTCCGTCTTGCTATCAGAAATGAGCCAATTGAATACCCGGGTGAAGATATGACCTTTGTTGTACCTGCAAAAACACTTTCAGAGGTTATTAAGCTCACCGATGATGATGAATCAAATATCACACTTTCAATCGGTAAAAAGTTTATTCTTTTTGAAATCGGTAATTACAGAATAATTTCAAGACTTTTAGAGGGTGAATTTTTCAATTATAAAAATGCTATCCCTGCTGAAAGCTCAACTAAAGCAAGGGTTAACCTTAAGCTTATATTAGATTCTGTTGAAAGAACATCACTTCTTATTACAAGCAAAATAAAAAGCCCAATAAGATGTGTATTTGATGAAAACACAATACGTATTTCAAGTACAACATCACTTGGTGCGGCAAACGATAGAATCCCTGCGGCAATTGATGGTAAAAGAGTTGAAATCGGCTTTAATAACACATATCTTACAGATTGCCTTAAAACAGTTGACGTTGATGAGGTAAACATTGAGCTTTCAAGCCCCGTTTCACCTATCATCATCAAGCCTGTTGAGGGTGACAACTTCATTTTCCTCATTATCCCAATGAGATTAAAAAATGAAAATATTATATAAATAAGTTCTGAACATTTAATAGAGAGATTGTAGATAAATTTATGAAAATTAAAGTTAAGGTTGCCCCTAAAGAGCATCAGGAGTTTATATTAAAAGGCGATTATATAAGGCTTGATGACCTTTTAAAGAATGTTTCGGCTGTTAACACAGGCGGACACGCTAAAATAGTTATTCAAGAGGGCGAAGTTAAAGTAAACGGTGAGGTTTGCACTATGCGCGGCAAAAAAATGCGCAGCGGTGACAGCGCCGAGTTTGAACGCATTATTTATGATGTAAAATAAAGTCTTTTGTAGTAATTTTGGGGGCAGATATGAAGATTAGTTCCGTTGAATTGAATAATTTTCGTAATATAAGCTCCCTGAGTCTTACTGCAGATGATGGTGTAAATGTAATTTACGGTGAAAATGCCCAGGGTAAAACAAATATTCTTGAGGGAATATGGCTTTTTACAGGGTGCAAAAGCTTCAGGGGTGCAAAGGATTCTGAGCTGATAAAATTTAACGAGCCTTTTGCAGGTTTAAAGCTTAATTTTACTGATGCAACCCGTGAAAAATCTGCAGAAATTAAAATTTCACCTCAAAAAAAGACAGCTTCAATGAATGGTGTGCCTTTAAAAACAACGGCAGAGCTTATAGGCTCATTTTATGCGGTTATTTTTTCCCCTTCTCACCTTTCATTAATTAAGGATGGTCCATCAGGCAGACGTAAATTTATTGATACTGCCCTTTGCCAGTTAAAGCCATCTTATGCAGAGGTGCTTTCACATTACAAGCATACACTTATGCAAAGAAATGCACTTTTGAAGGATATTCATTTGAATTCAGGTCTTTATGATTTACTTGATACCATTGATATACAGTTGGCTCGGTTTTCGGGTCAGGTTGTTATGCAACGGCTTAAGTATATTGATATTCTTTCAGGCTACAGTAAAGAAATTTATGGCGGAATATCAGAAAATAAAGAAGAAATTTCAGTTAAATATTCACGTAACGATTTAGATTTAAGTATTTCGTTAGAGGATTTGTGTAAAATTGAATTACAAAGGCTTAAGGACTCACAAAAGGATGATATTTTAAACAGATCTACTACCGTTGGTCCTCACAGAGATGATATTGAAATACTTATAAATAACGTAAGCGCCCGTTCATTTGGCTCTCAGGGTCAGCAAAGGTCCTGTGCACTTGCCTTAAAGCTTGGTGAGTCTGAAATTATTAAAAGTATTACGGGTGAAAATCCTGTGGCACTTTTAGATGACGTTATGAGTGAGCTTGATGAAAAGCGACAGGATTACGTGCTTAACCATATAAATGACAGGCAGGTTTTTCTTACCTGCTGTGACCCATCACAGGTATTAAGACTGTGTGGCGGCAAATCTTACCTTATAAAAAAGGGGGAGCTTTGCTGATGTTTATACATATTGGTCACGATACAGTTATTATTGAAAAAGAGATAATCGGTATTTTTGATATGGAAAATACTACGGTTATGAAAAAAACCCTTGATTATTTAGGTAATGCAGAAAAGTGTAATCAGGTAAAAAACGTTGCACCTTATGAATTACCAAAATCATTTATAGTATGTGAAGAGCCTCAGGGTAAGGTAATTTACATATCCCCTGTTTCGGTCGGTACAATACTCAGGCGTATTGAACACGCAAAGAAAACAGGCTTTAATCAGTAAGTATATAGTCAGTAAATATATTTATTATGAATCTTCTACGGAGGTCATCATTTTGGAAGAAATTATTAAAACAGAAGAAGAGCTTCGCGCAGAGGCTCTCGAAAACGCCATCGTAATCAATGATGAGGATTCCATTGATACTCAGGTAACAGAAAAGTACGATGCAAGTGCCATTCAGGTTCTTGAAGGACTTGAGGCGGTAAGAAAACGCCCCGGTATGTACATCGGCTCAACAGGACCAAAGGGTCTGCACCACCTTGTCTATGAGATTGTTGATAACTCAATAGACGAGGCATTGGCTGGTTTCTGTACTCATATTGAGGTTGAAATTCTGCCCGGTGACATTATTACAGTACGTGATAATGGTCGTGGTATCCCTGTTGGTATTAATGAGCAGCAGGGCTTACCTGCAGTTACCGTTGTACTTACCGTGCTTCACGCAGGTGGTAAGTTCGGCGGCAGCGGTTACAAGGTATCAGGCGGTCTTCACGGTGTTGGTTCTTCAGTAGTAAATGCACTTTCAGAGTGGTTTGAGGTTGAAGTATCACAGGATGGTCACGTTCATTATCAAAGATTTGAGCGTGGTAACCCCACTTGTGACCTTAAGGTTATTGGTGATACTGATAAAACAGGTACACTTATCCGCTTTAAGGCAGACCCTGAAATATTTACTGAAACCACAATTTATGAATATGAGGTGCTTGAAAGACGCTTAAGAGAGCAGGCTTTCCTTAATGCAGGTCTTTCAATTACACTTACAGATAAGCGTGACCCCGAAAATATAATAGAACAGGTTCATTGTTACGAGGGTGGTATAAGCTCCTTCGTAGAATTTGAAACAAAGAAAAGAGCTGTTAAGCCCTTACACGAAAATCCTATTCATTTTTCTGCAGTAAGCGGTGACCGTGAGGCAAATATTGCCCTTATGTACAATGACAGCTATAATGAGCTTATTTTAAGCTTTGCCAATAACGTGCGTACAATTGATGGCGGTACTCACGAAAACGGCTTTAAAACTGCACTTACAAGGGTATTTAATGAATACGGCAGAAAATATAAGCTCCTTAAAGATAATGATAAAAATCTTTCAGGTGATGACGTGCGTGAGGGTCTTACTGTTGTTATCAGCGTTAAGCTTACTGAGGCACAGTTTGAAGGCCAGACAAAGGGTAAGTTAGGTAATACTGACATCACTCCCCTTGTTTCCAAGTGTGTTTATGAAAAGCTCAGCACTTATTTTGAAGAAAACCCCACAGAGGCAAAGGCTATTTTCAATAAGGCGCTTGATGCATCAAGAGCACGTGAGGCTGCCCGTAAAGCAAGGGATAGTGCACGTAAATCTGTGCTTAAAAGCAACTCACTCCCCGGTAAGCTTGCCGATTGTATTGATAAGGATGCTACAAAGACAGAAATTTATATCGTCGAGGGTGATTCTGCGGGTGGCTCTGCAAAGGCAGGCCGTGACAGAATGATTCAGGCAATTCTTCCCCTCTGGGGTAAAATGCTTAACGTTGAAAAGGCAAGGGTTGATAAGGTTATCGGTAACGATAAGCTTACACCTGTTGTACTTGCCCTTGGCACAGGCATTGGTGAGGACTTTGATATTAACAAGCTCCGTTATGACAAAATCATCATTATGGCCGATGCCGACGTTGACGGTGCACATATCAGAACACTTCTGCTTACATTCTTCTTCCGTTATATGCCGGAGCTTATCAAGCAGGGTCATATATATCTTGCACAGCCACCTCTTTACAGGCTCAGCAAGGGTCAGAAGCATCATTATGCATACTCTGATGAAGAAAGAGATGAAATATTAGCAGAAATCGGAACTAACGTTTCAATTCAGCGTTATAAGGGTCTTGGTGAAATGGACCCCGAGCAGCTTTGGGAAACAACAATGAACCCTGAAACAAGACTTATGCTCAGAGTTACTATTGAAGATGCCGAGGCTGCAGATGAAACATTCTCAATACTTATGGGTGACCAGGTTGAGCCTCGTCGTGAATTTATTGAGAAAAACGCTAAATTTGTTAAAAATCTTGATATTTAAGAAAGGGAGGATTATAAAATGGACGAATTTAATGAAAAAACTGAAGGCGTAACTCAAGGAATAAATAATCTCCCTGACCCTTATGCAAATCAAAAAATTGTTAATGTTGAAATTAATAAGGAAGTAAGAACAGCATTCCTTGATTATTCAATGTCTGTTATTACTGCCCGTGCACTCCCTGATGTACGTGATGGTCTTAAGCCTGTTCACAGACGTATTCTTTACACAATGTATGAGAACAGTCTTTACCCCGATAAGCCTCACCGTAAGTGTGCCGATACTGTCGGTTCAGTTCTTGGTAGGTACCATCCCCATGGTGACGCGTCTGTTTATGATGCAATGGTACGTCTTGCACAGGATTTCTCAATGAGATATATGCTGGTTGACGGTCATGGTAACTTTGGCTCAATTGACGGTGGCCCACCTGCTGCATACCGTTACACAGAGTCACGTATGAGCAAAATGTCACTTGAAATGCTGACAGATATTGAAAAGAATACTGTTGACTTTGTACCTAACTATGATGACAGACTTAAAGAGCCTGTTGTTTTACCTTCACGTTTTCCAAACCTTTTGGTTAACGGCTCACAGGGTATTGCCGTTGGTATGGCAACAAATATTCCACCCCATAATCTCTCAGAGGTTTGTGGTGCTATTGAGTGCCTTATTGATAACCCTGAGGCAGAGCTTGAGGACCTTATGGAGCATCTTCATGGTCCTGACTTCCCCACAGGCGGTATAATTATGGGCAGAGCCGGTATCCGTGCAGCTTATGCTACCGGTAGAGCCAAAATTTATGTCCGCGCAAAGTGTGAAATTGTTGAGGGTAAAAACGGTAAGTTTAAAATTATAGTTACTGAAATTCCCTATATGGTAAATAAGGCTCGACTTATTGAGTCTATTGCAGACCTTGCTAAAGAAAAAAGGGTAGAGGGTATTGATGATATCAATGACTACTCATCAGATAAAACAGGTATGCATATTGAAATTGAACTTAAGCGTGATGCTAACCCTCAGGTTGTGCTTAACAAGCTTTACTCATATACTCAGCTTCAATCAACCTGTGGTGTAATTTTACTTGCCCTTGATGAAGGTCAGCCAAAAATCCTTACTCTTAAAGAGATTTTACAAAAATATATTGACCATCAGTGCAACGTTATTGTCAGAAGAACACAGTTTGACCTTAAAAAAGCACAGGAAAGAGCTCATATCCTTGATGGTCTTGCAAAAGCAATTGATATTGTTGATGAAATTATTGCTACAATCCGTGCTTGTAAGGGCGGTCAGGCAGAGGCCAAAACCGCTATTATGGAAAAATTTGATTTTGATGATGTTCAGGCAGCGGCAATTGTTGCATTCCGTCTTGGTCAGTTGGCAGGTCTTGAAATTCTTAAGATTACTAATGAGCTTAATGAATTAAGAGAAAAAATCAAAGATTACGAAGAAATTCTTGCTTCACACAGCCGTGTACTTGAAATTGTTAAGACAGAGCTTGGTGAAATCAGCAATAAATACTCTGACCCACGTAGAACATCTATCGAAAACGTAAGTGGTGAGGTTGATATTGAGGACCTTATCCCCGAAGAAAAGTGTGTTTATACATACACAAATATGGGTTATATCAAGCGTCAGCCCGTTGACTTCTTCTCAACACAAAATCGTGGCGGCAGAGGTGTTAAGGGTATGACCCGTCGTGAGGATGATTATGCCGAAACTATGTTTGTTGCTTCATCACACGATGCTATAATGTTCTATACCACAAGGGGTAGGGCATATAAGCTTAAAGGTTATGAAATTCCCGAAGGTAGTAAAACAAGTAAGGGTACTAACATTGTAAATATCCTTCCACTTGAAAATGGTGAAAAGGTATCTGCTATGATTCAGTTACCTAAGGATGACGAGGGTATGTACCTTTGTATGGCAACACGTAAGGGTCTTATCAAAAGGTCATCACTTGATATTTATCGTAATACACGCCGTAACGGTATTATTGCAGTTACCCTGCGTGATGACGATGAGCTTGCCTGGGTAAAGCTTACTTCAGGTAATGATAATCTTCTTGTTGCCACAAAGAAGGGTATGTGTATCTGCTTTAATGAAAATGATGCTCGTCCCCTTGGCAGAACTGCAAGTGGTGTTAAAGCTATTACCCTTAACGAAGGTGACGAGGTTATTGGTATGGCTGTTATGGGTGAGGGCGGCAAGCTACTCACAGTAAGTGAAACCGGCTACGGCAGAATAAGTGATAATGATAATTACCGCGTTCAGTCAAGGGGCGGTAAGGGTCTTAAGAACTATCACGTTTCAAAATATGGTGATATAGCAGCAATAAGCACCATCAGCGAGGAAGAAGATATTATTCTTATTTCACAGGATGGTATTATTATAAGAATCCCTGCAAGTGCAGTCAGAGTATGTGCACGTCCCTCAAAGGGTGTCCGCGTTATGAAATTGGGTGAGGGTGACAAGGTTGTTACACTTTCAACTACAGAGCATGACGAAGAGCAGGTGAACGGTACTGTTGAAGATGACGGCACCGCAAACGAGGGTGAAGGTGACACATCAGGTGACGAGCCCGATGTAACAGAGGTTAATGAAAAATAAAAAAGCCGACTATGCCTGAAAGCAGATTTTTAAGTCTTTTAGGCATTACGGTCTTTAAAGAGTTAACGAAACTGTTGACAAAACCACGGAGGAGTAATTTATGTCAGACAGAAATAATCGTAACGATGGTTTGCAGGATTATCTTGAGCTATTAGAAGCATATTCACAAAAAAGCAAAAATGGTTACGAAATACTCAGAGAGCAGGAAGACAGAAAAATTAATAAACGTAATACATTTGATAGATCTTCAGATACTGTAAATGATGAATACCAAGGTTCTTCTTACAAAAGAAACAGGTCATTTGATGAATCAGATATTTACAGCTCTTCAGATTTTTTTGAAGATTCAGAGCCTATTGTTGAGCTTGAGCCTTTTGAGCCTGACGATGTATATACTTATGAAGAAGATACTGCTTATGAAGATGATTCAAGCTACTATATAAGTGATGATAGCGCTGAATATAACATCAACACAAGCCATATTCCTGCAAAAAAAGAAAAAAACCCCTTTAAACGTCTTTCAAACTGGTTTAATAATTTACCAAAGAATAAAAAAATAATTGTAAGTGCTATTGCAATATTCCTTGCTATGGTAATTACCTTTACTTCTGTTATAGCTGTTTTTGTTTACAGTAAGGTAGACAAAATGGTTTATGGTGATGAAATAGACCAGGAATTAGACCAGATTTATCAGGACCCTGTTTTTGATGAAATTGAGGTTGATATTGGTTCATCTGACTTTAAGCAGGCGCTTATTGACTGGGCAACCACAAATAATGACAAGCATATGTCAAGTAAAAACGTGCTTAACGTACTTCTTATAGGTGCTGATAGCCGTAATGGTACAAATACAGGTAATACTGACGTTATGATGCTCTTGTCACTTAACAGAAAGACAAAGAAAATCACAATTGCATCATTTTTAAGGGATAGCTACCTTTATGTTAAGGGTGACAGTCACGATTACTGTACAAAGCTTAATGCGGCATTCAGTATGGGTGGCCCCGATTGTCTTATTCAGACTATTGAAAATAACTATAAAATAGAAATTGATAACTACGTTATGGTTAACTTCAAGACATTTGAAAAGATTATTGATGAAATGGGCGGCGTTGACGTGCCCAAAATTGAACAGTTTGAATCAGACTATAACGTTAAAAAGCATGGTATTCCGTTACCTGTTGGTGAAAATGTAACCCTTGATGGTGCCGAGGCACTTTGCTTTGTGCGTAACAGAAGCTGTTATGGTGAGGGTGACATCAGACGAAGCCAGAATCAGCGTATTGTTATTGACAGTATTATGAATAAGGTTAAGTCTGCATCTGTAAGTGACCTTAACAGATATATAGATATACTTATGCCACAGGTTATGACAGGCTTTAAAAAGAGTGAAATTATTTCAATCGGCTCAAAGGCAATTATGGGCGGTTGGGCAGGCTATGAGCGTACTCAGTTGCAGGTACCATCTGATGATAACTGTCAGCAGGGTAGTGCAGGTATGTGGATTTGGGTTGTTGATTATCAGCAGGCTGCACATGACTTGCAGATGACACTTTACGGTCAGTCAAACATTGTTATACCTGAAAACAGAACCTCACTACTTGATATTTATAATGGTGCAAACTACGATAGCTCATCTGACGATGATGATGTAGACGTTGGTGAAAATACTGCCGATGATGACGATTCATCATACGAAGAGGAAGAGTATGTTGAAACAGAAGCACAGGATAACTCTGATGAAACTCAGAGTAATGATAGCTCGGCTGACAACAGTAGTGACTCAGATTCATCTGATGATGGTGGCGAGTCAGACTCATCCGATTCAGATAGCGGGGAATCAGATTCATCAGATACAGGCATTGATAATTCATCAGGTTCAGACTCATCTGATGGTGGTACAGGCAATTTAGAGCCTGTTGAGGGCGAATAATTATGGTAAAGCAAAATAAAGAATACGTTAAAAAACGTAAAAGCTACTATGGGTTTGCCCGTTATTATCCCGGTAAAATAGGGTCAAAAAGCTATGCAATCGGTGACAGCCTTTCACAAAGACGTCGCGATAGAATAAGGGCAATAATAATAGCGGTGCTTTTACTACTTTTGTTTATTGCAACCTTTGTTGTAACCTCTGTTGGGTATGAAATTGCTGAAAGACCGGTAAAAAATGCAGAATGCAGAATTCAAAATGCAGAATTATCGGAACGCTTCGTGTTGATTTAATCAGGAATTAGGAGTTAGAAATTCCAGAAATGCGTTGCGATTATAAAAGGTGAAGTTTGCGTTGCAAGTGAAGTTACTTCGTAGTGAAGTTTCTGCGAAGTGAGGTTGTCCTTCGGACAGTTTCGGGGCAAAGCCGATTATATTGCTGACGCTAAATTGAAGTTAAGTAAAGCTTTGCTAACTGAATACAAAATTACAAATGATACAATAAAGCAGTTGGTGGTCCTACCTCTCTGGTTTAAGAGAGGGGGACCGCCTTACATTTATTTTATTGTACAAATCAAGTAGCAAACGAGTGAATATTAGATGTTTAAAATACAGTTCGACGGAGCGGTGGAGAGTTCCCGATGCGTCAGCATCGTGGAAACGAAGTTTCCATTGAAAATAAACTAATTGGTACAATAACGTTCTTAAAAAACAACAATCTTATTGTTTCATATATCATTCATTAAATCATTTAATATATTACAGTTGAATCTTGCGATTCAAAACGCTTACGCGTTGGAACTCTCCACCACCCGACGAACCTTGCTTTTAAACGCAAGTAATCACACGCTTGAACATTAAATTCAAACATCAACCAAATGAAAGGTGGTCCCCCTCTCTTAAACCAGAGAGGTAGACCACCAACCGCTTTTTTGTTTCGTTTTTCCATTTGTGTTCAGTTAGTTTGATGTATTATTGTTCTATTCAAGTAACGATAAGTGGAAAGAGAACTACCCACCACCACGCCAAAGGCGTGGTCCCCCTCCCTAGGGTTAGGGAGGTAAGGCTTCGCATAACTTCAGTTTAGCGATAGCAATATAATCGGTGTAGCCCCGAAATTTGCCACTTGCCATTTGCAATTTGCCATTATAATTGCCGCACGCAGTGCCCTTTAATTTTGCATTCTGCATTCTGCATTTTGCATTAAAAAAGACCGACTCCTGATGGAATCGGTCTTAATTTATTTTATAATCAGATTATGCCTTCTTTGCTGTTGCTTTTTTAATAACAAAGAGTGTAAGCACAGTAACAACTGCCATTACGGGAAGAACGATCATCCAGTTATTAACAAAGCCTGCGAAGATGTATGCAACGAAAGAAATTCCTGCAACTGTAAGTGCATAGGGGAGCTGTGTTGAAACGTGGTTGATGTGGTCACAGCGTGCACCTGCAGATGACATAATTGTTGTGTCAGAGATAGGTGAGCAGTGGTCACCGCAAACTGCACCTGCAAGACAGGCTGACATACAGATAACACCCATAACGTCACCAACGGGGAAGATTGCAAGAACGATGGGGATAAGAATACCGAATGTACCCCATGATGTACCTGTTGAGAATGCAATACCGCAAGCAACAAGGAAGATGATTGCAGGTAAGAAGTTCTGTAATGCACCTGCATTAGCAAGAGCTTCACTTACAAATGTGCTTGAATCAAGAAGTGATGTCATATTCTTAAGTGATGTTGCCATTGTAAGGATAAGGATTGCAGGTACCATTGCAATAAAGCCCTTGGGGATACACTCCATAGCCTCTTTGAATGAAACAAGTCTACGAGCAATAAAGTAAATAATTGTAACAATAAGTGCTACAAGACCGCCCCAGGGAAGACCAACGGTAGCGTCTGTATTTGAGAATGCATCAATAAAGCCAAGTGATGCATCGTAATTTGCAGATGCAAATACCCATTCCTCGCCCATACATCTACCAACGTAGAAGAGTGAGAATACGCAAACACCGATAAGTATAATAATCGGTAAAATAAGGTCAATAACCTTTGCCTTTGTTGTGGCAGGTGTATCGTCCTCGCCTACCTCTGTGCCTGATGTGAACAAGTCACCCTTAAGAGCGTTAGCCTCGTGAAGCTTCATGGGGCCGTAATCAAACTTCATAACTGTAAGTGTAATAATGAACACAAATGTAAGAAGTGAATAGAAGTTATAGGGGATTGCCTGACAGAAAAGTGCAATACCCTGACCATCGGGTGCATAGCCTGAAACTGCTGCTGCCCATGATGAAATGGGGGCAATCATACAAACAGGTGCTGCTGTTGCATCTATAATGTATGAAAGCTTTGCACGTGAGATTTTGTTTTTGTCAGTAACAGGGCGCATAACCGCACCAACTGTAAGACAGTTGAAGTAGTCATCAATAAAAATAAGCACACCAAAGAGGAATGTTGCGATAGAAGCACCAACCTTTGTTTTAACGTGCTTTGATGCCCAGTCGCCAAATGCCTTTGAGCCACCTGCTTTGTTAAGAAGAGCAACAACAATACCAAGCATAACAAGGAATGCAAAAATACCTGCACTACCTGATACTGCAGATGTTACACCATCTGTAACAACTGAGTCGATTGTGTGAATGGGGTTAAAGCCGGTTGAAAGCAAACCGCCCATTACAATACCAATAAAGAGTGAAGAATAAACCTCTTTAGTGATAAGTGCAAGACCGATAGCCACAACAGGGGGGAACAATGACCAAAGAGTGCCCACGGGAGATGTTATTGAGCCTGTGCATGCGCAAAGCACACCGAAGGCGATAACAAATGCAACAATAAGCACCTTTGATATAATGCCTTTTTTCATTACTATCATCCTTTTTTATAATAATATAAGTGAATTTTAGTCTATAAAAGGCATCTTGTCAACAAAAGTCGGGTTTTTTGGTATGTTTATATAAACTTGCGTCAATTTATTTGGTTAAAAAAACAAGAAACGAGAGTAAAATACTCTCGTCCTTTTTTCTATTACAGAATTATTTATTCATAAGTGATAATGGGTCTACGTTTTTGTCTTTGTAGTATATTTCAAAGTGTAAGTGGCTTACATCTGACTTTTCGCAAGGAATAATTCCCAGATACCCTAAAAGCTGACCGCTTTTTACTGTGTCGCCCTCTGCTACCTCAACAACCTCTTTGTTAAGTCCGCAATATCGTGCAATAACCTGGTTACCATGGTCGATAGTAATTACTGTGCCATATAAGGGGTCATCGCTGATATCTGTAACAGTACCATAGGCAATCGCTTTTATTTGTGAGCCATCAGGACCTTTAAAGTCAACGCCACCATGAGTGCGCCAGTCACCCATTGTTGCATTGTATGTTGGCGTGGTTGGGTTATAGTCCTTTAAAATGTCTGTACTAAGTGGCAAAGAATAATAATCCTTATATGGTGTGGCAAACTCACTTTTTGTAGTTTCGGGTGCAGTTGTTTCGGTTGTAGCTTCTGTTGTGCTTTCACGTGTATCAGGCACGTCTGTTACATTGTGCCTTACGTCTAAATCAGGCTCAGACTCTTTGCTGACCTCTGTTGCCGTTGTAGTTGTTTTAGCAATTGTCACATAGTTACTTTCAATAGGTGTGGTAAGGTTGCCAAGTGCATTTTCAGTTGCAAGCTTTGCCACAAGTGCGCCACCGAATGCAAGTAGCAGAGCAAATGCATAGGCGATTTTAACTCCCCTCATTCGTTGGCGGTGCTTGACCTCTGCATTGGCTTTAGCCTTTTGTGTATTTGCGCGGATAGTCTGATTTTCAGAAGGGGGGCTGTTGGAAGGGATTTCAGGGGTAGGGGTTGAGTTGGCATTGTTATTTTTGTCGTCCATAATTAAATCTCCTTTTTACATTTGATTTAATTATTGACTTTTACAGGAAAAATATTCGTCGAATTAAGTATGAGTCAAATATATTTTTAATATAAAAGAAAATGCACCGGCTGAGGGGACAGCCAGTGCATTTCCCGGTACACGAGTATAACACCCTGTGCACCATTACTTGAGGAGGGGTTAGTTCTTTAAAAAGAACTAAATACTTGTACTCAGGTGCGGCTCCCTTTCCAAGTACCCGCAAAGTATATCATAAGAGGTGTAGCAGGATTTTCAAAAATAGAATTATAGACTAATGTTAATAAAAAGTTAAAAAATTAGTCACAAATAAGGGTGTTCTATCGAAAAAACATCAAAATACACAACAAGTGTCGAATAACTTTATGTTCCACGTGGAACATGCGCGGAACGCGCAACTAAGTTTGCCTGTCGGCAAGTGAAGTTACTTTGTAGTGAAGTTGTCCTGCGGACAGTGAAGTTTTGCCTTTGGCAAAGTGGGCAAACTTAACTTCACTTGGTCTGTAAGACCAAACTTCACTGTGAGTGAAAGCGAACAACTTCACTTTTGCTATAGCAAAAACTTCACCATGTAATCGAGGAAGCTTCGCTTCTGAAGATTATAATCAACGCGAAGCGTTCCTCTGATTTTGCATTTTGCATTCTGCATTTAAAAAAGCTCCGATTTCTCGGAGCTTTTTAAAGGTTTATTTATTTTTTCTTGCTTTTCTTTGCAGCCTTTTCAGCTTTTATTTTTGCATTAATAGCATCTTCCTCTTTTTTCTTTCTGAGGGCTTCTGCTTCTTTTTTAGCAAGGAATGCTTCGTGACGAGATTTTGAAACCTCATACTGAGCATTGATTTCATCATAGTGGTTATAGTTATCAAACTGCTCTACAACCTTTTTAGCATCAAGGTAGGGCTTGGCAGCTCTTGAGAAAAGAGCCTGTCTGTCATTTTCTGCTTTGCTTGCCTTACGTGCAGCATTGAGAGAAAGCTGTGTTTTCTTTGCCTTTTCTTTAAGCTGGTCAACTGCCTTGGCATTTTTCTCGGTAGCATTTTTTGAGAAGGCTTTCTTAGCATCCTTGATTTTAATGTTAAGCTCCTTCATCTTTGCATTGAGAGCATCCTCTTCATCATAAAGCTTCTGGAGGTCAGAATACTTAGGCATAACAAAATCTGTATCCTTGAAGTACTTCTGAATTGTTTTGAAAGCAGTTTTCTTGTTTTTAGCAATTTCAATAGCAATCTTGCGAAGCTCTTTTTCATCAGCATTTGAACGGGGAAGAGCCTTTGCCTTTGCGATTTCTTCGTTGATTGTATCAAGATTCATTTCAAGAAGACCAGAAAGGCCGTTTTCATAAATCTCTTTACTTGTATTGTAGCTGTATGTGTGTGCCTTAGTATCAAACTTGTTAAGCTCATCACATACGAATTTAGCGATTTCGATTTCCTCGTTATATTCAAGGTCTGCTTTATAAGCCTTTTTAGCAAGCTTCTTTTGTTCTTTATCCTTAATGGATTTATAAGATTTCTTGCTTACTGTCTTGCGCTCTGCATTAACCATTTCCTTTGAATTGCGGATAATGTCAACAGCCTCAACAAGGTTACCATCATCAAGCACGCCGTTACCATAGTCCTCGAACATTGCGCGGATTTTAAGAACACGAACAACTGATTTCTGTTTCTTTTCGTTGAAGTCGTACCAGAAATAGGGGATAACGTTCATCAATGCACCAAATGCAGAAAGTACAATAAGAAGTCTGAGAAGGTCTGTAAGTATTACAGGGTCATAAAGTGCAGAGTAGGGGTTTGAGTAGTTGTCCTGTCCGTTTGCAAGCTGGTCTGCAAGAATTTCACCAACTGTTTTGCCGTCACCTAACATTCTGTTAAGTATTTCGGGTCTTGCTGTAACAACCTTTGCATTTGCATCTGTGATACCGCTTTTTTCGTAAACAAAGGGAAGAACTGATGAGAAAATAAGGTTTAATACTGTACCGATTGTTGCAACTGCGGCAAACATACCGTCGATTCTCTCGCCTGTTTTGTATTGCTGGTAGTCACGGATATCTGCCTGTACAGAGGGATTAAGGATATGTGCAAATGAGCCCATAAGCGCATTAAGGTACATACAACCCATAACAAGCCAGATTGCAACTGTTGCAACGTCCTGTACCAAGGGAAGAAGTGTAAGAATGAATACAATATTCAAAGCGTTTGTTGCAATAAGAACGGCCTTTTTACCCCATTTTCTGATACAGAAGGGAGCAAGAATCATTCCCCAGAGTGAAGCGTTACCATAAACAGTAACAATAATACCATATTCAGTACCTGAACAAGCACCTGCATAGTTATAAAGCCAGGAAAGAATGTTAAGGAATGATGCCTCAAGGAAGCCTAACCAACCTGCAAGTGAAATAATCCAGAAATATTTATTCTTTGCAACCGCTTTGAGTGCATCAATAAAACGAATCTGAATAACGTGAGTTTTAGCTTGAACAATTTTTTCCTCTGTGTGCTTGTAAACAACAATACAAAGAAGAATACCAAGAACGGTAAGAATGGGATAAAGGAATCTGTAAACACGGATATCTGTTGTGTTTGTGTGGAACAGATGCTGTGCAATAATAGGTGTAAGAAGGTTAACTACTGTGGGAGCAAATGAATAAACAACGCTCTTGATTGATGCAACGTCTGAACGCTCCTGTGAGTTGGGTGAAAGAACGTGGATAAGGTTCTCGTATGCATCATAGAAGAAATAGTAGAAGAAGTGAATAACAAGGTTAAGCACCATAACAATGGCGCATTTTGCTATATAGGCTATATCTTCGCCAAATAATGTACCATCACCAAGCCACATGGGGAGCTTGCTGTACGGGAACCATACGGTCAAAATACAAGCAATAGCTGAGGGGATAGCCATTGTAACGATGTAAGGTCTGTATTTACCTGCTTTGTTACGGGTGTTATCAATAATGTTTGCGCGGACACCTGTAAGGAAGATGTTTGCAACAACTGCAATAAGGTACATTATGTACATGTCTGTAGCGCCAATACCCAAAGCACTTGAAAGCAAAACGTTGTTTGATGAGAGCAAACAAGCTGAGCCCATAGTGATAATCATATAGGCACCGATACCGCCACCTGAGTATGCGGCAATTTCTTTAAAGGTCATGTAACGACCTGCCATCGGTGTTTTCCAATAGGTTTTCACCTTAGAAACACCATCCATGGCTTTTTGTTTCAAATTCATACAATTTCTCCTGTCTTATGTAATTTGTTTACAGATATAATCAGTATAACATAAAACGCAGTTCAGTTCAATACACAAATTCCCGGTTTTTTGTTAAATAGGAATATGTTCCACGTGGAACAAGGCCTTGCTATGCAAGGCTCGATATAAATCCTGACGGATTTTCGATATAGCTAACGCTTCGATATACCTTCGGTTCGATATGTGCCTGACGGCACGAGATAATAAGGATTTATATCATATCGAATTCGAGCAACGCGAGAATATATCGAATTTTGTATAACAAAATATATCGAACAAGCTTGCTTGTATATCGAATTGTATATTAACTGTTAGCAAAAAATATATATGATACAATAAACTTATTGGCGGTCTACCTCTCTGGTTTAAGAGAGGCGCAAGGCTCGATATAAATCCTGACGGATTTTCGATATGAGCTTGACAGCAAGTGAAGTTACTTCGCAGTGAAGTTTCTGCAACAACTTATACCTTCCTGCAAGCAGGAGGGTAAGGCTTCGTATTGATTACATACATAATTTTGTTATGATTACATTCCGTTTTGCAACGGATTACATACACGATTTCGTCGTGATTAAAGAATGGTCACCCTCCCTAAAACCAGAGAGGTAGGCCACACAGCAATTCTATTATTCTATTTAAGTGAAGCAAAGCAGTAAAAGAACTACCCACCACCACGCCAAAGGCGTGGTCCCCCTCCCTAGGGTTAGGGAGGTAAGGCTTCGCATTACTTCAGTTTAGCGATAGTATTATAATGTCCGGAAGCGGAGCTTCCCCGATAATTTTGCATTTTGCATTCTGCATTCTGCATTTAAAAAAGCCCCGAAAATCGGGGCTTTTTGATCTTATTCGTCATCATCCTCAAGCTTTGCTTCTGCAATAACCTTTTCTTTGATGTGGGGTGGAGCATCCTCATAACGGGCAAAGTCAAGTGTAAAATAGCCTCTGCCTGCTGTTACTGAACGGAGTGCAATAGCAAAGTCGCTCATTTCTGCCATAGGAACCTCAGCAATAAGCTCCTGAGTCTGTGTTTCCTCAGCAGGACCCATACCAAGAACTCTGCCTCGACGCTTGTTAACGTCACCGATAATATCACCAAGGTTATCATCCGGAACGTAAGCCTTAAGTGTGCCTACAGGCTCAAGGATAGCGGGTGATGCCTCAGGTATAGCTGCCTTGAATGCGATTCTTGCAGCCATCTTGAATGCCATTTCAGATGAGTCAACGGGGTGGTATGAACCATCGTGAAGACAAGCTTTGATGCCTACCATTGGGTAGCCTGCAATAAGACCGCCTGCGATACAATCGCGTAAGCCCTTTTCAACTGCAGGGAAGAAGTTCTTGGGAACTGCGCCACCAACAACCTCGTCAGATGTGAATACGAAATCCTCTTCGCCCATATATGGCTCAAAACGAATCCATACGTCACCAAACTGACCATGACCGCCTGACTGCTTTTTATGACGGCCCTGCTTGTCAACTACCTTACGGATAGTTTCACGGTATGCTACACGTGGAGCAGTAAGCTCAACCTCAACGCCGAATTTGTTTTTAAGCTTAGAAACGATTGATTCAAGGTGCTGTTCACCAAGACCTGAAATAACCTGTTCCTTTGTTTCTTTATTAGTATAGAAGAGCATTGCGCCGTCTTCTTCGGCAAGCTTTGAAAGGCCTGAAGCAACCTTGTCCTCTTCACCCTTTTTAACAACGTTTACTGCCATTGAGTAGCAGGGTGCAGGGAATGCAACGCCATCAAGCTCAACAACGTTTTTAGCATCACACATTACGTCGCCTGTCTTGAAGCCTGAAAGCTTTGTAACAACACCGCTGTCACCGGCAATAATTTCAGTAACATCCTCCTGCTTTGCGCCTTTAACCATAACAAGCTTACCCATTTTCTCTTCTTCCTCGGTACGGGCATTGTAAGCCTTTGTAGCAGGTGTGATTTTACCTGAAATAACCTTGAAGAATGACATTTTACCAATGAATGGGTCGGCAACTGTCTTAAAGCAGATTGCTGCAAGATGTCCGTTAACATCACAAGCAATATCAGCCTCACCCTTAGGTGCAGGTGCAAGCTTTGTAATACCATTAAGAAGAAGGTCAACAGCATCTGTTGTAAGACCTGAGCAAGCGTATACGGGAACAACTGTACCCTCAGCAACACCCTGTGAAAGACCTGCAACGATTTCATCATGTGTGAATTCTTCACCCTCGAAGAATTTCATCATAAGCTCATCATCTGCAGAAGCAACAGCCTCTGTAAATGCTGCGTGAATATCATCAATAACCGGGTCTGAAGGCATATCAACCTGTGTGGGTTTGCCGTTTTCGTAAGTAAATGCCTTGTTCTGAAGGAAGTTAACGTAGCAGTCAACCTTGCCACCTACCATATAGGGGATAACAACGGGGCAGATTGCTGTACTGTATTTTTCTTTTAAAGCATTAAGAGTTTTGTAGAAGTCACGGTCTTCACCATCACACTTTGAAACTGCGATAAATTTTGAAAGACCACGTCTGCCGGCTGCACGAAGAGCCTTTTCTGCGCCAACGTCAACACCATGGCTTGCAGAAAGAACAACGATTGCTGCCTCTGCTGCGCGTATACCTTCACTTCTGCCACCCTCAAAGTCAAAAAGACCGGGAGTGTCAATAATATTGATTTTTTTATTATTCCATTCAAGGTTTGCAACTGCTGACGCAACAGAAACCTTTCTCTTTTTTTCTTCGGCGTCAAAGTCCATAACTGTGTTACCATCTACTACCTTACCAAGGCGGTCAGATGCACCGGAAATATAAAGCATAGCTTCAGCAAGGGTAGTTTTACCTCTGCCGCCGTGACCGGCAATTACAACGTTACGGATGTTTTCTGTAGTGTATGCTTTCAAAAAAATTCCTCCCTGAACAATACTGATTTAAGTATTGCGGATTATTATGTAACGGGCTACAAAGCCCCAAAATTATGGTAACGCAAAGTTGTTAAATACAATTTGGCTACTATAGTTTGTTATTTTAGCACATAATTTTTACGTTTTCAATGATTTTTTTGAGTAAAATGTAAAAATTATTGATATTTCATAATAAGTTACCCCCTTTTTTAGGTAATATGTAATGAAAATATTATTGTCAGGATTTTATAATTGAAAAATATGAAACTATGTGATAATATAAGATAGAATGAGTATGTATGCTCACATACAAGGAATGAAATGAATTTATCCTTTTTACGGAGGTTTTATAAATGGACGAAAACAAAAACAAAAAACAAGCAAACCCCGGTGCGAAAAAGCCTGCACCCCCACCTATGACAAATAAAAAGGTAGCACCTCCACCTATGGTGAAGGGTAAAGACAGTGCACCTGTAAAAAATGAAAATGTGCCTAAAGCGGTGCTTATTGCCCGTGAAGAGATGGCTGCAAAACAGGCAGAGCAAAAAAAGGCGGCAGCTTCAGGTGTAGCTCCTCAGAAAGCCAAAAAGCCTGTTAACCCCACAGTTAAAAAGTTGGCTGTAATCATTCCTGTTATTATTGTTATGATAGTTGGTGCTGTTTTAGGTGCTATGGCGCTCAAAAAACATAAACCAAAGGTAAAGCCCGAAACAGTAAGCACAACAGATACACGAATTGTTGTTGTAACAGACCACGAAGGTCTTGCTGTTACCGATGCTGAAGGTCTTGCTGTTACCATCGAGCCTGAAACACAGGTTGTTAAAGAAACAGATGCTGCAGGTAAGGCTGTTACTGATGCAAAGGGTGAGCCTGTTACAAAGGTTGTCTTTAAAGAGGTTAAGGTTACAATACCTATGCCTGTTACTGATAAAAACGGTGAAGAGGTTACCGATAAAAACGGTGACGTTGTTACAACTATTGTTGAAGTAATGCAGGACCCTAACGAGCAGACAGGTAATGTTGTATTAGGTACAATGGCAGTACCCATTACAGATGGTAAGGGTAACACAGCCGTTGATAATCAGGGTAACGTATTTACAACAATCGTTGAGCTTACAAGCAACCCTGTTATTGTTCCCCCGGCAGAAATCCAGTGGAAGGCAGCTCAGGGTGGTACACAAGCCGACTATTTCTCAGCTATTGACGTTTGTAAAAATGGTGATTATATTGCCCTTAACGTTACAAACTCAAAGGATGGCAATATGGCAGAATTTAAGGATGCTGCCGTACAGACTCCTTATACAGTTATTTCAAAATATAGTGATGACGGTAATGTTAAGTGGCGCAAGGCAATAGGCAGCAGACGTGGTCTTACAACACTTGTTGACGTTGTTGTTTGTAGTGATGACAGCTTCTATGCTATCGGCTATGGTAAAGATATCGGTGGTCAGAAGGGTCTTGGCTATTATGATGCCGTAGTTTATAAGTTTGATAAAAACGGTAATGAGGAATGGCACAAGATTTTTGGTACAAGTAACGTTGACTTCTTTAACGCAGGTGCCCTTGACAATGACGGAAATATTGTCTGCGTAGGCTCTGTAGGTACAAATAATAAGGATGCTGCAGGCTTTAATAAGCCCGCTAACCAGTCAGCCGCTGCAATTGTTAAGTTTGACAAAGGCGGTAACGTTGTATGGAAAAATATTGTGGGCGGTAATGGTGACAGCTTTAAGGATGTTACTGTTAACAAGCAGGGCAATATCTTTGCAGTAGGTAACTTTACCTCAGGCGTAATTTTCCCCGTTGTTGGTATGACAGACAGCGGTGTATGTAAGTTTGACAGTGCCGGTAAATACGTTGACGTTGCAGTTATTGCAGGTGTTGGTAACGAATCATTTACAGGTATCAACACATGTAGTGATGATGGTATTGTTGTTGTAGGTAAATCAAATTCATCTGATAAGGATAATCCTAAGAGTATCTTTACAGGTGAGCTTGCTTCACGTGGTGGCTATGATGCATACATTATGAAGTTTAAGGATTCACTTGATGTTGTATTTGCAAAGCCCTTCCGCGGTCAGTATGACGATGACCTTGTGGCTGTTGTTGAAAAAGAAGACGGCAGCTTTGTTGCAACAGGCTGTTCAAATTCATCAACACGTGACCTTAAGGGCATTACAACACGTGGCGGTGACGATATTGTTATTGCATCCTTCAGCGAAAAGGGTGAGCTTACCTGGGCACGTTCATTTGGCGGCACAAAGGATGAAAGTGCATATGATATCTGCTTATCACCAAAGGGTGGTTACGTTGTAGCAGGTCGTACACTTTCAAAAAATATTGATATGGTTGGTATTGCGCAGTACGTAAACGGAAAGTCTGTAGGCGTTCTTGCAAAATTCCCTGAATAATATGATAAAATTAAATTGTGATTACCTTAACGGAGCGGTTGCCGTTCCAACAGACATTATTGATAAACACTTAAAGCTTGCTCCCGTAGCAAGCTTTAAGGTTTTGCTTTTTATTTTAAGAAATCCCGAGGGTACAGAGAGTGCCGAGCAGATTGCTATGTGTACAGGCTTGCCTGAGGGTGAGGTCAGCGATTGCCTTATGTATTGGCAATCTTATGGTGTTATAAGGCTTGATAACGTAAAAAATCCTGAAATGGTCAAAAAAGCCACAGCAAATGCCAAAAGTCCCTGTGAGATAACAGAGCCTGAGGCACCAAAGCCCACACCGTCACCTGTTAAGGTGAAATCCTTACCCGTTAAAAAGCCTACCCCACGTGAAATTGCAAAAAGGCTTCAGGAAGAGCCCGAGCTTACCATAATTTATAATGAGGCACAGATGATTCTGGGCACATTTGGTTATGATACACAGGCTGTTATACTTATGATATATGACCATTACGGCTTTCCGCCCGAGGTTATTATTACACTTTTGCAGCACCAGAAGTGCGAGGGTAAAACCTCAACTGCTGCTATCAAATCAAGGGCAGAGGATTGGGCAAAAAGGGGCATAGATTCCCTTGACCTTGTTGAAAAAGAGCTGCTTGCCCTTGAAAAAATCAATGCTTTTTATAACGAGATTAAAGTGGCGGCAGGCCTTGATTCTGCATCACCCACACCAAGGGTTGCAAAATTCCTTCGTGATTGGGCGGTTAATTGGGATTGCTCTGCTGACCTTGTACGTTACGCCCTTGAGGAATGTAACAAAACCCTGACCGATACAAACAAATTACTTAAAAAATGGGTGAATCAAGGTATAAAGTCACCTGACCAGGTGCAGGAAAAAGCAAAAAAATTACTTCCTAAAGAAGTTAAAAAGTCATATACTACCGAAAATGTAGGCAGAAATAGTGTCCTTGACTGGGCAAAAAAATATGCAGAAGGGGAGGATAATAATTGAAGTTTTCAGAAATAATTTATCAGAAGGCAGAGGCAGAGCTTAAAAACAGACGTGACCAGGCAGAGCGCCTTGCAGATATGCGTCGTAAAGAGTTTCTCAGCAAAAACCCCGAGCTGCTTGATATTGAAAATGAAATGAAAAATGCCGCTCTTGAGGTTATCAGGAGCGTAGGTGCAAATGGTAAAAGTGTTGATGTTAATGCTATTGCAAAGCGCAACCTTGAGGCGCAACAGGCCCGTAAGGAGCTTATTGTTGCCGCAGGCTATCCCGAGGATTACCTTGATATACCATATTCCTGCAAGCTTTGTAAGGATTCAGGCATATTGAATGGCAAGCTTTGTGAATGTCACCTGGCTTTACTTCAGCAGCTTTCTGTTGGTGAATTGGCTTGTAGCCCTATGCTGGCAGGCTCAACCTTTAACACCTTTGACGTTAAATATTACAGCGATATCAAAGACCCACGCACAGGCTACTCACCCCGTGACTATATGGGTGGCTGCCTTGCTATGCTTAAGGATTATGCCGAGTGCTTTACACCACGTAGCAATAGCTTTTTCTTCAGCGGTGGTACAGGTCTTGGCAAAACACATTTAGCCCTTGCGGTGCTTAACCGACTTACCCAAAGGGGCTACAGCGTTTATTATAACTCTGCAGGCAGTCTGCTTAAACAGATGGAAAAGGAGCGTTTCGGCAGAGGTAATGATGGCATTGAGGAAGAGGTTTTCAACAATGACCTTATTATAATTGACGATTTGGGCGCAGAGTTTTCTACTGCATTTTCACAGGCCGCAGTTAACGAGCTTATTAATAATGCTATGCTGGCAGGTAAAGCTATGATTATAATATCAAACCTTTCTGTTGATGAGCTTGAAGAGCGTTATGGTCAGCGTGTTGTTTCACGCCTTAACTCCTTTGAGGTTATCACCTTTGAGGGTGAGGATATAAGACAATTGAAAAAATAAAAATTTAAACTTTCCGGAGGTTTTTATTATGTTAAAAGGTATTCCAAATATTATTTCACCTGAGCTTCTTAAAATTCTTGATGAAATGGGTCACGGTGACGAAATTGTAATCGGTGACGGCAATTTCCCTGCTGCATCAAACGCACAGCGCCTTATCCGTTGCGATGGTCACAACGTACCCGAGCTTCTTGATGCTATTTTAAAGCTTATGCCACTTGATACCTACGTTGATAGCCCCGTTATGCTTATGGCTACAACAAAGGGTGACCCCACACCCACAATCTGGGCAGAGTATCAGGATATCGTTAATAAGAACAATGGCGAAACAGAAATGTCACAGATTGAGCGTTTTGCTTTCTATGACCGTGCAAAAGAGGCTTATGCAATTATTGCAACCTCTGAAATGGCACTTTATGCAAATATTATCCTTAAAAAGGGTGTTGTTAAAGAATAAATGCAGAATGCAAAATGCAAAATGCAGAATGCAGAATGCAAAATTAAAGGGCGCAAGCGCGGATTATAATGAGGAATTATGAGTTAGGAATGAGGAATTTCGGGGCAAAGCCGATTATATTGTTGTCGCAAAACTGAAGAGATGCGAAGCCTTACCTCCCTAACCCTAGGGAGGGGGACCATTCCTAAATTTAATAGTTGTTTAAATTGAGTATATTCGGGTGAATATACTCAATTTTCTTTTTAAGTTCGGGCGGAATGGTGGTGGGTAGTTCTCTTACTGTTATTCTTCAGTTTATTAGAACAACGGTGGTTAAAAAAGTACACGAATAATTTAAAGCAGAACAAAAAAATTTGCTGTGTGGTCTACCTCTCTGGTTTAAGAGAGGGGGACCGCCTTACATTTATTTTATTATACAAATCAAGTAGCAAACGAGTGAATATTAGATGTTTAAAATACAGTCCGACGGGCGGTGGAGAGTTCCAACGCGAAGCGTTTTGAATCGTGAGATTCAACTGTAATATACTGAATGTCTATAAAAATGAAATATGAAACATTATATTTATTGTTCGTAAATAAATAGCCGATACATACAGTAAATCACCAATGGAAACGTTGTTTCCACGATACTTCGTATCGGGAACTCTCCACCACTCGACAAGCCTTGTTTTTATACACAATCAATCACACGCTTGAACATTAAAACCAAACAACCACTTAACAAAAAGGTGGTCCCCCTCTCTTAAACCAGAGAGGTAGACCACACAACAAATCTATTATTCTATTTAAGTGAAGAAAAGGAGTAAAAGAACTACCCACCACCACGCCAAAAGCGTGGTCCCCCTCCCTTGGGAAAGGGAGGTAAGGCTTCGCATCACTTCAGTTTTGCGAAAGCAATATAATCGGCTTTGCCCCGAAACTGTCCGAAGGACAACTTCACTTCGCAGAAACTTCACTACGAAGTAACTTCACTTGCAACGCAAGCTTCACTTTTTATAATCGCAACGCAGTTCCGAAATTCCTCATGCCTAACTCATAATTCCTAATTAAATCAACATTTTAGTGCCCTTTAATTTACTACTTCCCACTTGCAATTTTGGGAACTATATGCTAATATAACAATGAACATTTGTTCTTGATATGTGGTGATGTTTTGGAAAAATATTTTTTGATATATTTGGTAATAATATCCGTGGTTACAGTAATTGCCACGGTTTATGACAAGCGCTCTGCACGTAAAGGTGGGCAGAGGGTGAGTGAGGCTATGCTTATTTTACTGGCACTTCTTGGTGGTAGCGTAGCAGAGCTTGTCGTCATGAAAAAAATTCATCACAAAACACTTCACAAAAAATTTATGATAGGGCTACCCCTCATAATTTTGTTACACATAGCCTTAGTTATAGTGTACTTTTTATGTTATAGATAATTTTTAAAACCAAGAAAGGGCGGTGACGTTATGGTACAGCTTGACACAAGGATTCAGTTTTTAAAGGGCGTGGGTGAAACACGCGCTAAAACATTTGCCAAGCAAAATATTTTCAGCGTTTCTGACCTTTTGCGTAATTATCCCCGTGCTTATGAGGACTGGAATAACGTTACCCCTATAAGAGAAGTTAATATTAACGAAAACGTGTGTATCAAGGCAATCGTTGCTGAAAGCCCGAAGGTAGTACGTATTAATGGTGGCAGAATACTTGTAAAAACCGCTATTTCAGATGGTAGCGATTATATGCACGTTACATTCTTCAACAATAAATATGTTAAAGACCAGCTTGTTGAGGATGAAGAATATTTATTTTTCGGCAAGGTGACAGTTGATAAATATGGTGGCAAAACAATGCTTTCACCCCGATTTGAAAAATCCCTTGCAAAGCAGAGAATCCGCCCTATTTACAAGGCAACATCTGCACTTTCAAGCAAGGTTATTGAAAAAATTACAGAGGGAGCATTACGTGAAACTGAAGGCAATTTAAAGGATTTTATACCACAGACCATCGTTGACCGTTACAGATTGATGCCCTTTGAAGAGGCAATAAATACAGTACACTTCCCCGATAGTGAAAAGGCGCTTTCACTTGCAAAAAGACGATTAATTTTTGAAGAATTATTGCTTTTACAAATGGGTCTTTTGAGTGAACGTGCTTCGGGTAGCAGACGCAAGGCAGAGGTCATTCCCCTTGACTGGAGCGAAAAGTTTTATATGTCCTTGCCCTTTGAGCCTACAAATGCCCAAAAAAGGGCAGTCAGTGAGGCAATTGCAGATATGCAGACCGAAAAGCCTATGAACAGACTTCTTCAGGGTGACGTTGGCTCAGGTAAAACTGCGGTTGCGGCTGCAATTATGTACAATGCTGTTAAAAATCACTTTCAGGCGGCACTTATGGCGCCTACAGAGGTCCTTGCAACACAGCACTTTAAAACCTTGCAGAATTTCTTTGGTGAAGATATAAATATTGAGCTCCTTACAGGCTCAGTTACCGCTAAAAATAAACGCATTATCAGAGAAAAGCTGGCAGACGGTACTTGTGATATTGTAGTTGGCACACACGCCATAATTCAGAATGACGTTGAGTTTAAAAGACTTGGCCTTGTTATTACAGACGAGCAACACCGATTTGGTGTAGGTCAGAGAAATGCCCTGTCACAAAAGGGTAATAACCCCCACATGTTGGTAATGTCGGCAACACCAATACCCCGTACCCTTGCTATGATGATTTATGGTGACCTTGATATTTCTGTGCTTGATGAATTACCAAAAGGCAGACAGCCCATAAAAACCTTTTGTGTGCCTACAAGCTACCATAAAAGAATATATAATTTTCTTCATAAAAACATAAAAGAAGGCAGACAATGCTACATTGTTTGCCCACTTGTAGATGATAATGATTCAGATTTAGTACCTGCTACAGAATATTATGATTTTCTTAAAAGCACTTATTTCACCGATTGCACCTTAGGGCTTTTGCATGGTCAGATGAAGCCTAAAGAAAAGGACGCGGTAATGAAACGTTTTTACAGCGGTGAAATTGACTTGCTGGTATCAACAGTTGTAATAGAGGTTGGCGTTGACGTGCCAAATGCAACTGTTATGGTTATTGAAAATGCCGAGCGCTTTGGTCTGTCACAGCTTCATCAGTTAAGGGGCAGAATCGGCAGAGGTACTGAGGAAAGCACCTGTGTTTTATTGTCAGATGCACAAAATGAAGAGGCAACAGAGCGTTTTGATATTATGTGCCGTACAACAGATGGCTTTGAAATTGCACGAAAAGACCTTGAATTACGCGGTCCCGGTGACTTTTTCGGCTCTCGTCAGCATGGTCTGCCCGATATGAGGGTTGCAAACCTTATGACCGATACACGCATACTTTATGAGGCACAAAAAACCGCCAAGGAAATCCTTGACGGTGATATATCTATGACTAAAGAGGAGCTTTCGGCACTTAATAACGAGGTGGAAAAGCTGTTTGGTCGAGTTAGCTTGAATTAAATGCAAAATGCAGAATGCAGAATGCAAAATTATTGGGGAAGATACGCTTCCGAACATTATAATGCTATTGCTAAACTGAAGTTATGCGATAGCAATATAATCGGCGTAGCCCCGAAAGTGTCCGAAGGACAACTTCACTTCGCAGAAACTTCATTACGAAGTAACTTCACTTGCAACGCAAACTTCACCTTCTATAATCGCAAAGCAAACCCTTAATTCCTCATTCAAAAAGCATTTTCCATTAAAAATTCGTCAATATAATCTTTCTGCAGATTTTTTCTGTAGGGAAATCCAGAACTATCCAACCGTATTTACGCATCGGTTGGAGTTTTGTTTTTTCAAGCTGCTTGTATATGTATTTTGACATTCTTTTAGGGTTACAATAAAGCTTTGTGGCAGAAAAAAAGTTTATGGCAATTCCGTATTCCTTCAACGGGCTTGTGAGTGTTGGCAAAATAGCCTTCTGCCATTTTTTTGATGCCTTAAGCTTGTACATATCCTGTTGAAAATATTTGTACCCCTTTTGCCCGTCACGTCTGGGAATCTGTGAAACTATAAAGCCCTCGTCTGTTGATTTTGACTGATCGGGAAAGCCAGAAAAATTAAGCCCCGTGTTGTAGTCTGTGTAGGTGCAACCGGGGTTTTCGCAGTTTACGGTACAACGGTTAAAAAGTACAATTTTACCCCTTACTTCACCTAAGGTAGGTACGCGGTTTTCTAAATACCAGGGGTCATCATTATTAAGGTAGTTATCAAAAAACGTGTCAAATGCATCCTCAGAAGAGCCGCCGTTATCACGCTTGAGTGACATAATTATTGTTTCTGTAGGGTTGTTTTTTAAAAACGAAAAGCAATCCTGCAAAATATCGTCAAGATACAAAATTTCAGAGCGACGGGCATCCTTATAGCACTTTGATATTGCGTGTACAAGGCGCAGTCTGTCGCCAACCTGCTCAACGCGAATATCAATAAAACGAATACCAATATGCAGCTGCTCATATACGCTCATATTCTGACATTTTGAAAGATACGGAAAGTCAACGTATTGGGTACAGCTGTCGTGTGTGCCCGGTAAATTTATTTCGGATATAAGAAAATCTGATGGTATATTGCTCATCCAATCTGTCAAAAAAATCACTCCCTACAGCCCCATTTTAATATGACTAATTGTGTTTGTCAATTCAGGATAATATACGGGACTATAAAAAAAGATAACATTATATGTAATTTAATCATTATAATGGGATAATTTCAATTAATTTATATTGCTTTTTGACAATTATTGTGTTAAAATTCACTATGTATAATGATGTATTCTGCCCATTATGGCTTAATAAAAAGAAGCAGGTGATTTTGTGAGTTTTGTAATGAATTTCGGTAATCTTGTTAAAAGGCATTTTAAAGCATTTATGTTTATTGCAGATATAGTGGCTATGTGTATTGCGATTCTTGTTGCAGCCACATTGAAATTTGACGCTGCGGTCAGGTATCAGAACTGGTTTCTTGATTATCTGTGGGCGTTTGTTCTCATAGATGTTGCTGTAACAACAATAATTTTTGTTGTTCGCAAAATATACAGCAGAATGTGGCAGTACTTTGTTGCATGGGACTATGCCTGTCTTTTTGGTGCTTTTGCAGTTTCAAAAACAGTTGCTACTGCCCTTTGCCCGTTTATTTACCTGAATGAAACATATTCATTACGTGGCTTTCTTACATGGGTTGCACTTTTCTCAATAATTGAAATTTTACTTATGACTGTTTCAAGAGCATCAATCTTTGGCTTTTATCGTGTGTGGAGCCTTAAGGTTCTCGGTCACGGTGGTAAAGAAGTTCATCAGAAGCGAGTTATGATTATCGGCGCAGGTAATGCATCACGTCGCCTTATTGAGGAGCTTCGTGGCAGAAAGAACAGCACTCGCTATAAGGTTGTTGCACTTATCGATGATAACAAAAATAAACACAATGAATATCTTGACGGCATAAAGGTTTACGGTGACAGAAACGATATTATCAGAGTTGCAAGTGAGCTTGATGTTGACGAAATCTTTTTTGCGGTGCCATCAGCAAGTGAAAAAAGCCGTAAAGAGATTCTTGAAATTTGTAATAAAACAGGCTGTGTGCTTAAAACCCTGCCAAGCATTACTGCGGTTGCTGAGGGTGGCGGTGATATATCATCAAAGCTTCGTAAGGTTGATTACACCGACCTTTTAGGCAGAGAGCAAATCAGCCCTGACCTTACAAAGGTATTTGACCTTTTAAGCGGCCATACAGTATTTGTTTCAGGTGGCGGTGGCTCAATCGGTAGTGAGCTTGTTCGCCAGGTTGCCAAAAGCGGTGTTGCAAAAAGAATTATTATATTTGATATTGCAGAAAACGGCGCCTATGAAATTCAGCAGGAAATCCGTCGCACTTACCCCAACGTTGACCTTAAGGTGCTTATCGGCTCTATCCGTGATGAAAAACGACTTTGCGAAATTTTTGAAGAGTACAAGCCAAGCTTTGTTTACCATGCCGCTGCTCACAAGCATGTTCCGCTTATGGAGGACAGCCCCAAGGAAGCAGTTAAAAACAACGTTTTTGGTACGTACAACCTTGCAAAGACTGCAGATAAATACGGCGTTAAGCGTTTTGTTATGATTTCAACAGATAAAGCGGTTAACCCAACAAACGTTATGGGTGCTACAAAGCGTATCTGCGAAATGATTGTACAGTCATTTAACAAGATTTCAGAAACAGATTTTGTTGCGGTTCGTTTTGGTAACGTGCTCGGTTCAAATGGTAGCGTTATCCCTCTTTTCAAAGAGCAGATTGAAAATGGCGGTCCCGTTACTGTTACACACCCCGACATTATCCGTTACTTTATGCTTATCCCCGAGGCAGTTTCGCTTGTTCTTCAGGCAGGCGCTTATGCTGAGGGTGGCGAGATATTTATTCTTGATATGGGCTCACCCGTTAAAATCCGTGAGCTTGCAGAAAACCTCATCCGTCTTTCAGGTCACGTGCCAGGTGAGGATATTGAAATTAAATATACAGGTCTTCGTGATGGTGAAAAGCTTTACGAAGAGCTTCTTATCAGCGAAGAGGGTATTCAGAAAACACAGAATGACCTTATTTACGTTGCAAGACCTATGGAGTTTGACAGCGACTATCTGTTTAAGCGCCTTGCAGAGGTTAAAGAGGTTATTGAAACAGCACCCAACGAAGATATTGTTGAGGTTGTAAAGGAGCTTGTTCCCACATTTGTTCCCAATAACGTAGCATACAATAAGGAAATGAGCGAAAAGAAAAATAAAGAAGAGGTTTGTGTCTGATACAGGCAATTAACTTTTAAGACTTTAAAAAAGGAGGGGTAGTTAATGAGTTTTGACGTTTTGTTTTTAGGCAGACTTTTTCCACGTGAAAAAGAGCAGGAAATCAAAGGCAAAATGAAAACAGGTATGCAGGATGCGGCAAATGCACTTCAATGGAATATTATTGACGGCTTTGAAGAAAATGACTTCGGCACAATGAAAATAGTTAACTACCTTCCCGTTGATGCATATCCTAACGGCTATACCGATAAATTTATTGAGGGCTTTTCATTCAGCCACACAGATAAATACAATGAGGGCGATATAAACGTAAGGTGCTGCAATCTGTTTGGTATCAAGCGTTTTATTAACATTTTTTATTTTAAAAAGCACATAAAAAAATGGGCTAAACAAAAAACAGACAAGCAAAAGGTTTTATTCAGCTACACGGCAAATTCAATGTTTTTGTCACTTGCAAGGCTTGCAAAAAAGGTGAATCCTGACATTCAGGTGGCTTGTCTTATTGCAGATATACCAGAGTATTCAACGGTAAGTGTGCTTACAGGCTTTAAAAAGCTTTATCACGATTACGAGGTCAGAAAAACAGCATCACTTTATGGTGTGGTAGATAAATTTGTTCTTCTTACAGAGCATATGGCAGAGCGTCTTGGACTTAAAGCCCCCTTTATTGTTATGGAGGGTATTGCCACAACCACGAATGTAGAAGCCTGCGAGGATAAGGATTACGGCAAGTATATTCTTTATACGGGACTTCTTAATAAAAAATTTGGTTTGTGTAATCTTGTGGATGCTTTCTCAAAGCTTAATGATGAAAACGTAAAGCTTATTCTTTGTGGCACAGGTGATGCCGAGGATTATATTGCTCAAAAGCAAAAAGAGGATGAGCGAATTATTACTTTAGGCAGAGTTGACAGAGTGAAAGCCCTGCAGCTGCAAAAGGGTGCAGCAATCCTTGTAAACCCAAGGCAGAATAACGAGGACTTCACAAAATTCAGCTTCCCCTCTAAAAATTTAGAATATCTTTCATCGGGTATCCCCACAGTTGCATACAAGCTTGACGGTATCCCTGATGAATATGACGATTATATAATTTACCCTGCCGATGATTCAGTAGAGGCTTTGCGTGATGAGCTTGTCAGACTTCTTGATATGTCTGAGGATGAGCGCAGGGTGTTGGGTGAAACGGCAAAAAGCTTTGTTTGTGCAAATAAATGTAAAAAGTCACAGGCAAAAAGGATTATAGATTTCTTAAGATAAGTTAAGGGGATATAAAAATCCTCTTTGAGTAGGAGAGTAATTGATGGGTGCTTCAAGGTCTTTAAGGACGAATCAACCATACAATTCAATAGCATTCAGGATATTAGTAGCCATAGTGTGGACTCACAATACAGTTATGCCCCTTGTGAGGGTAGTTATTGAGAGATTACCTTATATCGGCTTTTTAGCAGAGCTACTTATACCTATGAGCATCATTCTTTCAGCTATGGCATGTCTGCCATGGTTTTTGAGGCATATCCGCGGAGGGGATCTGGCGGTTTATATTTGTGCTGTACTGATTGTTTTGTTCTCAATGGTTCTGCACCCCATAACGGTAGACTACCTGCAAGAGGAATGGTGGCGTATATTGATTGCCGCTGTACCAATGTATTTTATTGGTGTTTCTTTCTCCCTTGAAGATAGTAAAAACGACTTGTTCTGGTGCTCACTTTTCAGTGTTCTGGGTATGTTTGCATTCAGGCTCTATCTTCTCAATTCGGGCAGAGCCTTAGAAAATGACGATATGGAAGCGGCATACAGAATGCTTCCCAGCATAATGTACCTTATTTATTATGCAAGTGTTAAAAAGCAGGTTATTTACATAGCAATTGCCGGTGTTTTGTCAACTGTTATCCTTATTTTTGGCACCAGAGGACCTATCGTATGTATGCTTGTTTACGTGGCCTTGCTTACTATTTATTACTCATTCAAATCACGTAATCTCAAAAAATTACTTATTCTCTTAATAATTTTTGCAATAGTTCTGTCTGTATTTATTTTTGATAGTCTGTTTATTGAGGTTACTTCCGTTCTTTCAAAGGCGTTTGAAAAAATAGGCTTCAGTACACGTATTTTCAACTTTATTATTGAAGGTGACATTACCGCAAGTAAGGGTCGTGAAAGTCTTGCAAAACAGGCTGTTGAGGCCATAATTGAAAACCCGATGTGGGGTTATGGTATTACCGCTGACAGAGCAATGTTCGGCATTTACCCTCACAATATGTTCCTTGAAATTTTGTGTCAGTACGGTATTGTTTTTGGTTCGCTTCTTATCATTACAATGCTTGTAATAACAGTAATAGCTCTTTTAAAAAGCAGAAAAAACACAAGACGCTTTACCTTTGGTTTAATGCTTGTGTCAATAGTGTTTGTTAAGCTTATGATTTCAAGCACATATACAATTGAACCGCTTTTATTCTTTATGATGGGTTACTTTGTACTGATTCTGCGTAAGAAAAGGTAGACTGTAACCATAATAAAGAAGAAAGGAGGATTTGCTTTATGCGAATAGCACATATTGTACCATCAACCCACTATAACGATTATTGGGGCTATCAGGAAAATCTTTTACCCAAATACCACGTTAAAATGGGGCACGAGGTAACACTTATTACCTCAACACTTACTTTTAAAGACGGTAAATTAGGTGATGCCGAATGTGGTGATTACACCCTTAATGACGGCACACGTGTAATAAGGCTTAAGAAAAAAAGCTATTTCCACAGAATTATTACATCGCTGAATGACAGAATCTGCATATACTCATTGTTGCAGGAGATAAAGCCTGATTTTATATTTTTTCACGGGCTCATAAGCACAACTATTTTTGATGTACTGAAATACAAGCGAAAGATAAATCCTGCTTGTAAAATTGTGCAGGATAGTCACCTTGATTATTTTAATTATCCTTATACAGGTGAGAGCCTAAGGGATAAAATTATAAGGGGCTTTTACAGGTGTATAAATAAAAAAAGCCTTCCTCATATTGAAAAAGTTTATGGCGTAACTCCCTGGCGTAAGGAGTTTGCAGAAAAATTCTTTAATATTCCGTCACAAAAAACGGATGTGCTTATAATGGGCGCAGATGATGAGAATATAAATCTGACAGATAAAGAGCAGATAAAAAATAAAATCAGAGCAGAGCATAATATTGACAACAATGCATTTCTTATTGTTTCGGGTGGAAAAATTGATAAAAACAAAAATTTTACCCAGCTTATGAATGCTTGTGGCAGGTTGGGTAACACACATCTGCTGCTTTTTGGCAACGTAGATGAAGGTATAAGTGATGAGTTTGATTCATTACTTAAAAAATATGAAAATATAACTCATATAGGCTGGCTTGATGCAAACAAGGTTTATGATTATTTTATAGCATCAGATTTAGTTGTTTTCCCCGGTACACATTCTGTGTTATGGGAGCAGGCGTGTGCTTGTAAAACCCCTTGTGTATTCAAAAGGTGGGATGGCACAGAGCACGTTGATAACGGTGGTAACAGCGTTTTTCTTGATGATGTAACCGAAGCCACACTATACGAAAGAATTAAAACGCTTGTTTTTACTGATGAATATAACGCTATGAAAAAGGTGGCAGAATCATCGGCAACAGATGTTTATCTGTATAGTAAAATAGCTGAAAAATCTTTGGAGTGTTTTCATAAATAATGAAGATAAAAAACATTTTAAAAAACAAAGAGGTAGGTAATGCAGGTTGGCTTATTGGCGGTAAGGTGGTGCAGATGGCACTTTCCCTTGTTGTGGGAGTCATAACTGCAAGGTATCTTGGCCCAAGTAACTATGGTCTTATAGGCTATGCAACGGCTTACGTTACCTTCTTTTCTGCCTTTTGTACGTTGGGTCTTAACTCTGTTATTATTAAAGACTTTGTTGACCATAAAAATGAGCAGGGTGAAGCAATAGGCTCTGCTATAGTAATGAGGCTTGTCTCAAGCATATTATCAACTGTGATGATAATTGGTTTTGTCAGTATTGTTGATAAAAACGAGCCTACAACAATTGCAGTTGTGGCTCTGTGTAGTGTGGGTACTATTTTTCATATTTTTGAAACCTTTAATTTTTGGTTTCAGTCACAGTACAAATCAAAAATAACCTCAATAGCAACCCTTACTGCTTATATTATTACGTCCGTATATAAAATAATCCTTCTTGTTTTGGGTAAGGATGTGCGGTGGTTTGCATTTTCAACCTCGGTTGATTATATCGTGGTTGCAATTTTCCTTTATATTGCCTACAAAAGGTTTGGCGGAGATAAACTGAAATTCAGCTTTAAAAAGAGCAAATCTCTTTTAAAGGTCAGCTATAACTATATTTTGTCAACTATGATGGTTGCAATTTATGGGCAGACAGACAAGCTTTTGTTAAAACAGCTGTGTGATGATAGCTCGGTTGGTTATTTTACTACAGCAACAACAGTTTGCGCTATGTGGGTTTTTGTTCTGCAGGCAATAATTGATTCTGTTTATCCTACAATCCTGAACCTTAAGGGTAAAGACCAGCTGCAATATGAACGCAAAAACAGGCAGTTATATGCCATTGTGTTTTACGTTTCCTGCGCAGTTTCCGTTGGCTTCCTTGTATTAGGTGATTTTGTAATAAAAATCCTTTATGGTGAGGAATATATGCCTGCGGCAGACGTGCTAAAGGTAGTTTCGTGGTATACCGCCTTTTCATATTTGGGTGTAGCGCGAAATGCCTGGATTGTATCAGAGGGTCAGCAAAAATATCTTAAATATATTTATGGCTGTGCCGCAATCCTTAACGTGGTTATGAATGTTTTGATGATACCCCGAATCGGTACAATCGGTGCCGCAATAGCCACACTTGTAACTCAGATATTTACAAGCATAATTTTGCCATTGTTCTTTAAACCCTTAAGACCCAATGCAAAGCTTATGCTTGAAGCAATATTATTAAAAAAACTCAGAGCGACTAAAGACTATCCCAAAATCTGATTCGGATACGCTTTACCCACTCTTAAGTAAACAACCTTTATGGAGGTATAAATATGTCATTATTTAAAGGTAAAACACTCATGATTACAGGTGGTACAGGTTCATTCGGTAATGCTGTACTTAACAGATTCCTTGATACCGATATTGGTGAAATCCGTGTTCTCTCACGTGATGAAAAAAAGCAGGATGATATGCGCCATGAATTTCAGGCAAAAATGCCCGAGGTTGCAGAAAAAATCAAATTTTTCATTGGTGACGTGCGCGACCTTGCTTCTGTAAAGAATGCGATGCACGGTGTTGACTATATTTTCCATGCTGCAGCACTCAAGCAGGTTCCCTCTTGTGAGTTTTTCCCCATTGAGGCGGTTAAAACAAACGTTATCGGTACAGAGAACGTGCTTACCGCTGCTATCGATGCAGGTGTAAAAAGCTGTATCTGCCTTTCAACAGATAAGGCTGCATACCCCGTAAACGCTATGGGTACATCAAAAGCTATGATGGAAAAGGTTATTGTTGCAAAAAGCAGAACAGTTGACCCTGATAAAACAAAAATCTGTTGCACACGCTACGGCAACGTTATGTGCTCACGTGGTTCTGTTATTCCTCTCTGGATTGAGCAGATTAAGCAGGGTAAGCCTATTACAATTACCGAGCCTTCAATGACACGCTTTATTATGTCACTTGACGAGGCAGTTGACCTTGTTCTTTTTGCATTTGAAAATGGCGTATCAGGTGATATCCTTGTACAGAAGGCACCTGCTTGTACAATCGAAACACTTGCAAAGGCAGTTACAGAGCTTTTCAATCCCGAAACTGAGATTAAGGTTATCGGTATCCGTCATGGTGAAAAGATGTATGAAACACTCCTGACAAATGAAGAGTGCGCAAATGCAATTGATATGGGTGACTTCTACCGTGTGCCCAGTGACAAGCGTGGCCTTAACTACGATAAATACTTCAAAGAGGGCGACACAGAGCGCGCAAAGCTCAGCGAATTTAACTCCAATAACACAGAGCTTCTCAATGTTGAGCAGGTAAAGGAAAAGCTCCTTTCACTTCAGTACATCAGAGATGAAATTGCTGCTTGGGAGAAATAATTTATGAAAATTCTCGTTACAGGTGCAAAGGGCTTTGTTGGTAAAAATCTTTGTGCCGCACTCCAAAATGTTAAAGATGGCAAGGATAAAACAAGGGGCATTGATGCTGATATTGAAATTTTTGAGTACGATATCGACACAGACCCTGCACTCCTTGATACATATTGTAAAGAGGCAAATTTTATATTTAACCTTGCAGGTGTAAACAGACCCGAAAACCCCGAGGATTTTATGAAGGGTAACTTCGGTTTTGCATCTACACTACTTGATACACTTAAAAAATACAATAATACCTGCCCTATAATGCTTTCAAGCTCACTTCAGGCAACACTCGTTGGCAGATATGCCGAGGGTGACTATGGCAAAAGCAAAAAAGCAGGGGAGGACTTGTTCTTTAATTATAGTGCAGAAACAGGCGCAACTGTTTACGTTTACCGCTTCCCCAACCTTTTTGGTAAGTGGTGCAGACCAAATTATAATAGTGCCGTTGCCACATTCTGCAACAATATTGCAAATGATTTACCCATTCAGGTGAATGACAGGGCAATTGAGCTTACACTACTTTATATTGACGATTTGGTTGATGAAATGTTCAATATTTTAAAGGGTCAGGCTAACCGTTGCGAATATGACGGACTTAATATTGTTGACAAGGCAGAGGGTAAATTCTGCTATTGCCCCATTACACACAACGTAACTCTTGGCGAAATTGTTGATTTGCTTAACAGCTTTAAATCACAGCCCGAAACACTTGTTATGCCTGAAATTCCTTATAACTCTTTTGCAAAGAAGTTATATTCAACATACCTTTCATATTTACCAAAGGAAAAGGCATCGTTCCCTCTTAAAATGAACGTTGACCCCCGAGGTAGCTTTACCGAGCTTTTAAAGACTGAAAAATGCGGTCAGATAAGTGTTAATATTTCAAAGCCCGGCATTACAAAGGGTCAGCATTGGCATAACACAAAGTGGGAGTTTTTCATTGTTGTTTCAGGTAAGGGCCTTATTCAGCAAAGAAAAGTCGGCTCTGACGAGGTGCTTAACTTTGAGGTCAGCGGTGATAAAATTGAGGCAATACATATGCTCCCCGGTTACACCCACAACATTATTAACCTTTCAGATACTGAAGACTTAGTAACAGTAATGTGGGCTAATGAGCAATTTGACCCCAATAAGCCCGATACTTTTTTTGAAGTAGTTTAAGTTTGGATAATTTTGCCCACAGTATAGTTTCGGCTCGGGGCAGTACCCTTGTACAGCACCACTCGCACTCAACTTCACTGTGAACAAAATTCTCTCAAACTTACGAAATAAAGTTGCCCACAGTATAGTTTCGGCTCGGGGCAACAAAAAGCAATCATTCTTTTCATAGGAAAGGAAAATATATATGGATATTAAGTTAGACTATTCAGATGTTTCATTTAAAAATAACGGCAAATTAAAGCTTCTTATTATTGTTGGTACACGCCCCGAGATTATCCGTCTTGGTGCAGTTATCAACAAGTGCCGTCAGTATTTTGATTGTGTACTTGCTCACACAGGTCAGAACTATGACTATAACCTTAATGGCGTTTTCTTCCGCGATTTAAAGCTTGATGACCCTGAGGTTTATATGGATGCAGTAGGTGATGACCTTGGCGCAACAGTTGGTAATATTATCAATTGCTCATATAAGCTTATGGCTCAAATCAAGCCTGACGCTCTTCTTATTTTAGGTGATACAAACTCCTGCCTTTCTGCAATTGCAGCAAAAAGACTCCATATACCCATTTTTCATATGGAGGCAGGTAACCGTTGTAAGGATGAGTGCCTTCCTGAAGAAACAAACCGCCGTATCGTTGATATTATTTCAGATGTCAACCTTGCATACAGTGAGCACGCGCGTAAATATCTTAACGAGTGCGGTTTACCCAAGGAGCGAATTTACGTAACAGGCACACCTATGACAGAGGTGCTTCACAATAACCTTGCTGATATAGAAAAGTCTGATATTCTTACAAAATTGGGTCTTGAAAAGAAAAAATATATCCTCCTTTCTGCCCACAGAGAAGAGAATATTGATACTGAAAAGAATTTCCTTTCACTTTTCAATGCAATTAACATTATTGCCGAAAAGTATGATATGCCCATTCTTTACTCTTGTCACCCTCGTTCAAGAAATCGTCTTGAAAAGAGTGGCTTTGAGCTTGATAAACGAGTAATCCGTCACGAGCCTTTAGGCTTCCACGATTACAACAACCTTCAGAAAAATGCCTTTGCAGTAATTTCTGACAGCGGTACTTTACCTGAGGAATCAAGCTTCTTTACATCAATCGGCAATCCCTTCCCTGCAGTTTGCATCAGAACAAGCACCGAGCGCCCCGAGGCACTTGATAAGGCTTGCTTTGTACTTGCAGGTATTGACGAAAAGTCACTTGTTCAGGCTGTTGAAACTGCAGTTTCAATGAACGAGGCAGGGGATTATGGTATTCCTGTGCCTGATTATATTGAAGAAAACGTATCTACAAAGGTTGTAAAGCTTATTCAGAGCTACACAGGTGTTGTAGACAAAATGGTCTGGAGAAAGTTCTGATTTTTATTTTTTCACCTTGAATTTGGATGTGATAGTGTGAAATATGCGCTTATAGGCTGTGGCAGAGTTGCCAAGCACCATATATGGGCGGCAAGGGATAATAATTTTGAAATTGTTGCCCTTTGCGATATTGATTATGACAAAGCCGTTGCCTTTGCTAAAGCCCATAGCTTAGAAAACGTGAATATTTACAAGGATTATAAAGAGCTTGTAAAAAACGAGGATATTGACCTTGTATCAATTGCCACAGTAAGCGGTACTCACGGTGAAATCACCCTTTACTGTGCACAGAATAAGGTGAATTTTATTGTTGAAAAGCCCCTTGCTATGAGTATGGCTGAAGCAGATGCAGTTATTGATGCTGCTGAAAAGAATGGCGTTATTGCAGGTGTCTGTCACCAGAACAGGTTTAATATTGCTGTGCAGGAGTTAAAAAAGGCTCTTGATAATGACCGCTTCGGCAAAATCTCACACGGTAGCATCAATATAAGGTGGTGCCGTACAAAGGCGTATTATGATAGCGATGACTGGCGCGGTAAATGGCTTACTGATGGCGGTACGCTTATGAATCAATGCGTTCATGGTATTGACCTTTTAAGGTGGCTTATGGGTGACGATGTTGTGTCTGTTTATGGGCAGGTGCGCAACAGTCAGCACCCTTACATAGAGGCCGAGGATATCGGTGTGGCGGTGCTTACATTCAAGGATGGCTCCGTTGCTACAATTGAGGGTACCGTAAATATGGTTGAAGATTTAGAGCAGACCCTTTCTGTATTTGGTGAGGATGGTATGGTGCGCCTTGGCGGACTTAATGCCTCAACAGTTGATGTATGGAAGTTTAAGGACGAGGAATCTGCCGACAAAGACCGACGTGAAATTGAAGAAAAAGCCGCCAATGTATACGGCAACGGTCACACAAGCCTTTTTATGGATTTTGCAGATGCAATAAACAATAACCGTCAACCCTACGTTGATCTTTATGCAGGTAAACGCGCAATAGAAATTATTCTTGCAATATACAAAAGCCAGAAAACAGGCGAGGTAATAAAATTACCCCTTAAGGATTTTGGTACTAAAGATATGATATAAAAAAACACTCTGTTTCAGTTTCAGCTGAAACAGAGTGTTTTTAAATTAGGAATGAGAAATTAGGAATGAGGAATTTCGGGCGCAAGTGCGATTTATAATTACGGCGTAGCCCTTAATTCCTGTTTCATAATTCTTGTTCAAATTCCGGCATAATATATTTGGTTGTTGTCATAAACATAACCATCATTTCGCCATAAGGGTACTCGTTCTTTTTACTATCTTTACTTGCACATTGGCTGTTAAGCGCTCTGTCAATTGAGTAAATTGCAACAAGTGTTTTATCTGTACGTATAAGCTTGCCGTTACTATCCTTACTACCGTCAAATTCCAAAACAATGTTTGCATCATTTTCGGGTACAGTATAAAGTGCAACAAGTGTGCTACTGTCAAGGCTGTATTTTGTAGCAATAGCACTTATATATCTGTTATTGGGGTCATCTGAAAATGCCATTTCACCTGTTTTACCCATAGTTGTACTTTCATCGGCAACAGATGGGGCAGGTATTGTGTCAGGCTCAATCTGTGGGGCGGTATCAGATATTACGTCTGTAATAACATCAGTTGAAGCCTCTTCATTGGGCATTTGCTGAGCTTCAGCGCTTTGTGTATGCTCCTCGACGGGTGTCTGAGTTTCACCGCTGTATATAATTGTGGTAAGCTGTTGTGTGGGTGTCTGTGGGTCTTGCTTTTTACCGAAACAGCCTAACAGGGTTATGGTGGCAATTATAACAGTAGCCACCGCAAAAAATCTTTTCATATAAACACCTTATTTTGAAATTCAATACAAAAAATATATCATATTTCCTTTTATTGTGCAACACACAAGCCATTATTTATCTTGCAATTATATATTATAAATAGTATAATTATAATGTATTTTTATGTGATGAGGTGAGTATATTGATTAAATATTCTGTTATAGGCACTTCGTGGATAACGCGCTCTTTTATTGATGGTGCAAGTCTTCACGAGGGACTTATTCTTGATGGTGTATATTCACGCTCACCTGAAAAAGGCAAATCCTTTGCAGAGGCAACAGGCGCAAAAAAAGTATTTGCAGATTTCACATCACTTCTTCAATCAGATACTGATTTAGTCTATGTTGCAAGTCCTAACGTATGTCATTTTGAACAATGCAAAATGCTTCTTATGAATAATAAGCACGTTATATGCGAAAAGCCCATCACAATTACACTCGATGAGTACAAGGAGCTTTCTGCACTTGCTGATAGCAAGGGTCTTGTTTATTTTGAGGCAATTATGTATATGCATTCACCTGCAAGAGCGGTTTTAAAGGATGCTGTTAAAAAAATTGGCAAAATACAAAGTGCAAACATTGATTTTTCGCAGTTATCGTCAAAATATCCTGCCTTAATGAGGGGCGAAAACCCGAATATCTTTAACCCTGAAATGAAAACAGGGGCACTCAATGACCTGGGTATTTATTGTATTTACCCGGTTGTGGATATATTTGGTGTACCCAATGAAATTATACCCTGTCAGCATTTTCTTTTTACCGGTGCAGATGGCAGTGGCTCTGCTGTTTTTAAATATGATGATAAAATTGTTAACATCACCTATTCAAAGGTTGGTCAGAGCAGGGGCGTTTCGCAGATAATGGGCGACCTTGGTACAATTACAATAGGCAGTATTTCACAAACGGATAATATTTATTTATATGACAATAACGGGGAGGCTACACAGCTTGTACCCGATATTGATAAAAAACACCATATGGGTAACGAGGCACTCAATGCCCTTAACTTTATTGCGAATATGGCTGATTATAAGCCATTGTATGATGAATGCCGCAGGGTTAATGAAAAAGTGCTTTATTGTATGGAGAAAATGAGGGTACAAAATGCTTGAACAGGAAATAAAAGAATTTTTACTCTCAAAGGGTGTAAGTGATGTAGGCTTTGCCGCTATCGATAATGCCGATACAGGTGAGCTGAAGTATTGCGTCAGTATAGTAGTGCGACTGTCCGATGCTATTATTGATGAAATTACAGATAAACCTACCCCCACTTACTTTAACCATTACAGGACAGTAAACGCGTTTATAGACAGATGCCTTCTTGAGCTTGGCTTGTATCTGAACAGTAAGGGCTATAATTACATTACTGTTGCTGCGTCACAGAGTATACCCGGTACACCTTTTAACGGCAGGTATTCTCATAAAGAGGCAGCCCGTAAATCAGGCCTTGGCGGTATAGGTAAAAATAGTCTGTTTATACACAAAAAATATGGTACCCGAGTTCGTTTGGGTACACTTTTCACCGATTGTCAATTGGAAGGCGATGGTGAAATGAAAGAGAATTTATGCACAGGCTGTGACAAATGTGTTAAAGCCTGTCCGTCAGGTGCAATACTTGGTAAAGGTTTTGAGCCCGGCATTAAGAGAGAAGAAATGTTTAGCCCTGCGGTATGCAGTGAATACATGAAAAAACAGTTTCAGCACATCGGCAGAGGTGCTGTCTGCGGTATCTGTATGAAGGTATGTCCGTTCAATAATGTCTGAGTATATTTAATTGAAATAGGAGACGATTTAATGGCTAAAATACTTATTGCCGATGATGAGCAGTTAATGAGGCGCCTTATAGGCGATTGCCTTGTTAAAGAGGGTCACACAATAGTTGAGGCAGAGGATGGTGAGCAGGCTTTAACGGTTTTCAATAAAAACCCTGATATTGCACTTGCCCTTCTTGATATTATGATGCCCGAAATTGATGGTTGGCAGGTTTGTCGCAAAATCAGAGAAACAAGCGGTATACCAATCATACTTGTTTCGGCACGCTCTCAGGATTTTGACCAGATTATGGGCTTTGAAAGTGGTGCAGATGACTATGTAACAAAGCCATTTTCACTTGTGGTGCTTATGCGCCGTATTGATTCCTTACTGCAAAGGGGCAGTAAAGAGATCCAGGCAAAAAAAGAAAATGATACTGTGGTTGAAATTGACGGCTTTACCATTGATTTGGCTGCACACGTGGTTAAGTTAAATGGTGAAGTAATTGATTTAACCTATAAGGAATTTAAAATTTTGCGTAAGCTGTGTTCTTCACTTGGCAGGGTATACACCCGTGAACAGCTGTTGGATGAGCTGTGGGGTGACGATTACGTTGGCGATATAAGAACTGTTGACTCACATATGGCGCGTATACGTACAAAGCTTGGTAAATGGGCAACAGAGCATATGGTTACAGTTTACGGCACAGGCTATAAAATTGAAAAATAAATAAATCTATAAAAATGGGGTGAGGTTAATGAAAATACGCAAGCTTGGTTTCCGTGCAAGGTTCTTCCTTGAGGTTGGCGCTATTATTGCGGCTTGTCTTGTGGGTATTTCAATCATTAACTCTCAGCTGCTTGAAAAGGTTTATATAAATAACGTTGAAAATTCTCTTGCAGATATTGCCCGCGAGGTTGAACGTGCAGGTGAAAACTACTTTTACGTTTCTGCTGAGTTTGAGCTTACTGAGGATGTTAGCATTGACCTGTATGACCAGACAGATAATCTGCTTTATGAGGGTGGCGGCTCGTTTGTTTCAGGTAACAAGCTTAATATAATCAGCCGTAAAGAGAATAAAGACGGCAGCTATTTCAACGTTGTTGCGGCAGATGGTAGCGCAACACAATACATACTTTATGGTAAAGATTTTGACAACGGCTATCATATCGAGGTATTTACTGAGAAAAACCCGATTGAAGAAAACGCCTCGCTTGCTGTTAAGGTTACAACGTCAATTACAGTTTTAACACTTGTTCTTGCACTTGTTTTTATTTTTGACTATTCACGTCGTTTTTCAAAGCCCTTTATTCAGATGAATGAGGTTATGGAAAAAATCGCCAGTCTTGATTTTACTCAAAAGACAGATATTGACCGTCACGATGAAATCGGTACACTTGCAAAAAATATAAATAAGGTATCAGACTCACTTGATAATGCACTTACCGAATTGCGTGAAAAAAATGAACAGCTTCAAGAGGATATTGAAAAAGAGCGCAGACTTGAAAAAATGAGGCAGGAGTTTGTTTCGGCTGCATCACACGAGCTTAAAACACCTATTGCCATTATCAGGGGCTATGCCGAGGGCTTACGAATGAATACCCAATGTGATGATGCCACAGGTGAGTATAGCGATATCATTATGGGTGAGGCAGATAAAATGAACGAGCTTGTTTTATCTATGCTTGAGCAGTCACTTTATACCTCGGGGCAGAAAGCACCTGAAAAAGAAGAATTTGACGTTGACCAATATATTAAGGATTTTCTTAAAACAGTTAACCCGATTGTTGATGAAAAGGGTATTACAGTTAAATATGGCGGCTGCAAAGCAAAAGCTTATGCCGACCGCAAGCAGATGACACGTGTGCTTTCAAACATATTCCTTAATGCTTGTAGCCACGTTAAGGGTGAAATGCTTATTGAAATCACCGTTACAGATGAGGATGATTATACCCGAGTGAATGTATTTAATACGGGTAGCTTTATCAGTGATAAAGATAAGGACGGTATTTTTACATCATTCTACAGGGCAGATAAAGCCCACTCACGTAAAGAGGGCAGATTTGGATTAGGCCTTTCTATTGTTAAATCTATTGTAGATAACCACAACTGTGATTGTGGATTTGAAAATAAAGAAAATGGCGTTACATTCTATTTCACAATGGAAAACGCCCATGAGGGAAATTATGAACATTAATTTTTGTATTCCTTGCCTTTTAGGTGTTGAGGGATTAATTGCAGACGAGCTCCGTTTTTTAGGTGCTGAAAATGTAGCGGCAGAGAATGGCAGAGTGCTTTTCTCTGGTGATGAGAATATGTTGGCGCGAGTAAATATATGCTCTCATTTTGCCGAGCGAGTGCAGATTCTTATGGGCTCGTTTGAGGCAACAACCTTTGAAGAGCTTTTTCAGGGTGTTAAAAACCTTCCTTGGGAAGAATGGATTGGTAAGGCGGATGCCTTCCCTGTAAAAGGATATTCATTAAAATCAAAGCTTTTCAGTGTAAGTGACTGTCAGGCTATTATTAAGAAGGCAGTTGTCGAAAGGCTTAAAACCAAGTATGGCGTTTCATGGTTTGATGAAACAGGCCCTGTACATCAGATTCAGTTTTCAATTATGAATGACAAGGCAACACTTCTTATTGATACAACAGGTGCAGGTCTACATAAAAGGGGCTACAGACTTTCACAGAACGGCGCCCCCATCAAAGAAACTCTTGCAGCGTCACTTTGTGCACTTGCAAAATTAAGACATTATCACACACTATATGACCCAATGTGCGGTAGCGGTACATTACTTATTGAGGGCGCTCTTTATGCTCACAATATTGCACCGGGCCTTAACCGTCACTTTGCGGCAGAGCGTTTTGACGTGCTCCCCAAAAATATCTGGAAGGAAGAAATTGAAAGAGCAAAAAGCCTTGAAAAGGTTGATACTGATTTTGTTGGCTATGGTTCTGATATTGACCCTGCGGCGATTAAAATTGCTATGGAGAATGCGTCCCGTCTGCCCATAGGCAAAAAGCTTCACTTTGAAAAAAGGGATATTAAAGATTTCAAAAAATATAGTGAGCGCGGTACTGTAATATGCAACCCACCTTATGGTGAGCGACTTCTTGATTTGCAGGAGGCAGAGGATATTTACCGTCAGATGGGCAGAGTGTTTGACAGACAGCACGGCTGGAGCTATTATGTAATTACCCCCGATGAGGAGTTTGAAAATTGCTTCGGCAGAAAAGCAGATAAACAAAGAAAACTGTACAATGGTATGATTAAATGCCGACTTTATATGTACTTTAAATAAAAAAGAGGTAGTTTTATGAAACATCTTTTTATTATTAACCCTAATTGCGGTAAAGGTATTTCTCACGAGCGTTGCGCTGCAGGTATTGTTGATGCTATGAATGAAATGGGCATAAGTGACTATGAAATACACGTTACCGAGGGTGCAGGTGATGGTTACAGCTATGCTAAACAGCAGGTTGACAAGGGTGACCACATCAGAGTATATGCCTGCGGTGGTGACGGTACCTTGTGGGAGGTTGTAAATGCTTGTGCCTGCAAGCCTAATGCCGAGGTTGCTGCATTCCCTTTGGGTAGCGGAAATGACTTTATAAGAATTTTTGGTAATAAAAAAGATTTGCGTGACGTTAAAGACCATATTAACGGCACAGTTATGGATTTTGACCTTATTAAGTGTGGTGATGAATACGCTATAAATCAATGCTCAATGGGTCTTGATGCCGAAGTTTGTGCCCGTCAGGCAAAGGTTAAAAAATGGCCTCTTGTAAAGGGTGACGCAGCATATACAATTGCGGTGCTTTTGCAATTCCTTGGTAAAATGCGCAGAAAATATACTGTTAAAATAGATGATGATGAACCATTTACAACAGAAATTCTTTTCTGCCTTGGTGCTAACTCACGTTGGTATGGCGGTGGCTATTTTGCCGCACCCAAAGCCCTTACCTATGACGGTCTGCTTGATTTTGTTGTTGTAAAGTTTGATTGTTCAAGGCTCGGTCTGTTGCCGCTTATTGAACAATATAAAAAGGGCGAACACCTTACCTGGGGCAGAACGCTCTATAAAACAGGTAAAAAGGTAACAATCTCTTGTGAGGAAGAGGCAGCGGTTAACGTTGACGGTGAGGTACGCTTCGCAAAGGAAGCAACCTTTGAAATTGTTGAAAAGGGTATTAAATTTGTAGTACCTGCTTGCTCTGACTTTATGGAGAGAGTTAAGAATAATAATGTATGAAAAAAGCACCCACACGTGGGTGCTTTTTGAATGCAGAATGCTAAATGCAAAATGCAGAATTATCGGGTCTGCGACGCTATTATCTGGCTAAAACTAACTTTAAGTAAGGCGAAGCCTTACCTCCCTTTCCCAAGGGAGGGGGACCACGCCTTTGGCGTGGTGGTGGGTAGTTCTCTTGCTCCTTATCTTTACTTAAATAGAACAATAATACATCAAACCAACTGAACACAAATGTAAAAACGAAACAAAAAGCTGTTGGCGGTCTACCTCTCTTAAACCAGAGAGGTAGACCGCCAATAAGTTTTTTATCGCTTGAAAGCTTGTTGTATAGGCAAGTAATGTTAAGTCCTCTTGTGGTACCCAAAATTGTTTGCTCGTTGTTCACTTCGCACAATTTTGACCACTGCGCCAACTCACACTCCC
>JAZQRX010000002.1:0-17828 GCA_045629785.1 Acutalibacteraceae bacterium
CCGTCACCATCTGCAGATTTAAGTATAGACATTGCATAGTTCATATCGCCGTTTTCAAGGTGTATAATACCTGAAATTCGGGGAGTGTAGTTAGGTGCATCATCTTCAAACTCACGGGTACGAAGTGCCTGCTCAAATGTCATCTGCTTATCCATAAGGTCATAGATTGTATCTGTCTGATCACCATTTGTAACGATTGTTTTGTTACCTAACACTCTTACGGGAGCATAGATAATAAGGTGAGGGTCAACCATCTTTGATTCGTCAAAGGCCTGAGTTCTGATGCCCTCGCCATCTTCAACAAATACGCGATTACGACTGTTTTCGCTCCTGCCCATAATGAAATATGCAGTTACCGCCTTTTTGCCGTCTGCACTTTTGCCGATAATGATTCCCCTACCATGATAAGGGAGAGAATTAAGCTCATCGCAAAGATTTCTGATTTCCATACTATCTGTCCTTTCAAGTATTATTCACTAATTATTGTTTTGCCGTCTTTAACTTCGATTTTGCCGTCACAGAAAAGCTGTACGGCTTTAGGAAGAATCTTCCACTCTGCCTGCTCCATAATACGCTTCTGAAGTGTTTCGGGTGTGTCACCCTCCTGAACCTCAACAGCCTTTTGCATAATTATAGGGCCTGCATCACACTCTGCTGTTACAAAGTGTACTGTTGCACCCGACACCTTAACGCCTTTTTCAAGAGCACTTTCGTGGACGTGAAGACCATAAAAGCCCTTGCCACAGAATGATGGAATAAGTGCAGGGTGAACGTTTATCATTTTGTTGGGGAATGTGTCACATACGTTTTCATCAAGAATAGTCATAAAGCCTGCATAGACAATTAAATCTGCCTTTTCTTCAACAAGAAGGTCGCGCATAGCCTTACTGTATGAAGCAATATCCCCATAATCTTTTCTGATAAGGGTACGGGTTTTAATGCCGTTATCAGCAGCCCTTGTAAGAGCAAATGCATCTGCCTTTGATGCTATAACGCAGGTGATTTCACCATTACCAAGCTCACCCCTGCCCTGTGCATCTATAAGCGCCTGCAGGTTTGTACCGCCCCCTGAAACCAGGACTACAATATTCTTTTTAGGCATTTAAAACCCTTCCTTCAATTAATAATTTTAATTATTCAAGAATAATCTTGTCATCGCCTTCAATAATTTCACCGATTACATAAGCATCGATACCGTTATCCTTAAGAACTGAAAGTGAAAGCTCAACCTCACCTGCAGGAACTACGATGCTCATACCAACACCCATATTGTATGTGTTAAACATATCGCGTTCAGGAATGTTGCCCCATTCAGCAATTGTATTGAAGATGGGAAGAACCTTAACAGCAGATTTGTCTATCTTTGCACACAATCCATCGGGAATTGAACGTGGAATATTCTCATAGAAGCCACCGCCTGTGATATGAGAAATACCCTTTACGTTAACCTTCTCTAAAAGAGCAAGAACAGGCTTAACGTAAATCTTTGTGGGAACAAGTAAAGCCTCTGCAATACTTTTACCACCTAATTCTTCACGCTCCACATAAAGCTCGGGGTTATTGTTATCAATATCAAAAACCTTACGGCATAAGCTGAAGCCGTTTGAGTGAATACCTGTTGAGGGAAGAGCAATAACAACATCACCAACAGCCATCTTGCTGTTATCAATCATTTTAGGTTTGTCAACTATACCAACCGCAAAACCTGCAAGGTCATAATCCTCTACAGGCATAAGACCGGGATGCTCTGCAGTTTCACCACCTGTAAGAGCACAGCCTGATTGAACACAACCTTCTGCAACACCGCTTACAATTTCTGCAATTTTTTCAGGAATATTTTTACCGCAAGCAATATAATCAAGGAAATACAAGGGCTTTGCACCGACACAGATAATGTCGTTTACGCACATAGCAACAGCATCGATACCGATTGTATCGTGCTTATCCATAAGAATAGCCAATTTAACCTTTGTACCGCAACCGTCAGTACCTGAAACAAGAATGGGGTGCTCCATACCTGCAACACAACCAAGGTCATAGCAGCCGCCAAAGCCACCAACATCATCTAATGAGCCTTCGTTACGTGTTCTTGCAACGTGCTTTTTCATAAGCTCAACAGCTTTGTAACCTGCAGTAATATCAACACCTGCAGCTGCATAACTTTCTGATTTTGAATTATTCATTGTTATTCTCCTTCAAATATATTCATTGGATTACTCACTAATTAACCTTTGCCGTTCCAGCAATATGTGCAAACCTCATCCTCGGGGAGTCCGATTGCCTTTACGATACCCTCTAATGACTGGAACTCAAGTGATGCAAAGTTAAGCTTTTCACATATAGCCTTACGCATTTTTGCACCACGTTCTGTAGAAGCATCACTATACTCATCAATATGCTTGAAGCCCTCTTCACCCTCAAGCTCAAGAATTGTGCTACGGGTAATAAGGTCAAGGTCTGATGTACCGCGTGAGAAGTTAAGGAATTTACATCCGTACATAATAGGCGGACAAGCAGAGCGCATATGCACCTCTTTTGCGCCATTCTCATAAAGGAACTCAACTGTTTCTCTGAGCTGTGTACCTCTTACGATACTGTCATCAACAAAGAGAAGCTTTTTATCCTTAATAAGGTCATGTACAGGAATCTGCTTCATCTTGGCTACCCTGCTACGCTCTCTCTGGTTAGAGGGCATAAAGCTACGGGGCCATGTAGGTGTATATTTGATAAATGGTCTTGCAAAAGGAATACCGCTTTCGTTAGCGTAGCCTATAGCATGAGGTGTACCCGAATCCGGAACACCGCTGACATAGTCAATATCCTGTGCAACGTTAGCCGCTTTATCAGTCTGAGCCATAATCTGACCATTTTTGTAACGCATTACCTCAACGTTAACACCCTCATAGCAGGATGTGGGATAACCGTAATATGACCAAAGGAAGGCGCAGATTTTTTTATGCTTACGGGGCTTTACAAGCACCTCAACACCATCGGGTGTAATTTCAACAACCTCACCGGGGCCAAGCTCCTTGTAATCCTCAAAGCCAAGCTTTTTGTAAGCAAAATCCTCAAATGATACACAGTAACCATCATCACGCTTACCGATAAGCACAGGAATTCTGCCATCCTTATCACGTGCAGCAATAAGGTTGCCGTTTTCTTTAAGGATAAGTATTGATGCAGTACCTTCAATAACATCCTGTGCAAAGGTAATACCCTCTGCAAAGCTTGATTTCTGGTCAATCATAGCAGAAACAAGCTCAGTTGAGTTGATACCTGTACTTGTCATAGCACCAAAGTGACCACCGCTGAATGAAAGGTACTGTTTAACGAGTGCATCCTCGTTATTTATAATGCCGATTGTAGTAATAGCATAAAGACCGTGGTTAGAACGCATAAGCAGGGGCTGTGCATCGCTGTCACTGATACAACCGATAGCACTTGTACCTGTCATTTCATCAAGAATTCTCTCGAATTTTGTTCTAAACGGTGAATTTTCAATTTTGTGAATTTTACGTTGAAGACCTTTTTCACTGTCGTATGCAGCAAGACCTGCACGACGTGTACCTAAGTGTGAGTGATAATCAACACCAAAAAAGGTATCAAGCACAGCATCGTTTTTTGATGCTACTCCGAAAAATCCGCCCATAGTACACCTCTTTTATAAATGCAGAATGCATAATGCAAAATGCAAAATTCCGAAACGCTACGCGTTGATTATATCGCTATCGCAAAACTTAAGAATTGCGAAGCCTTACATTCCCTTCTCAGGGAGGGGTAACCAAAAGCAACGCCTTTGGTGATGGGTAGCTCCCTTGCTTTTATCCTTCAGCAAGACAGAACAACCGTTTTATGCATTGAATTTATTTTCAACTGCTGCGTTCTTTTCAAGAACTGTTGCAGTATCTTTTGCTCTTTTATCTGCCAACTTCTGCTCAAGAACAGGCTCTGAAAGTGAAAGAATTTCAATTGCAAGAAGTGCAGAGTTAACAGCACCATCAATGGCAACTGTTGCAACAGGAATGCCTGAGGGCATCTGTACTGTTGAAAGGAGTGCCTCCATACCGCCAAGGTTTGCTGACTTAATGGGGATACCAATAACAGGCAAGGTTGTGTTTGCTGCAACTGCACCTGCAAGGTGTGCCGCCATACCTGCTGCCGCAATAATTACGCCAAAGCCGTTTGCTCGAGCATTTTCGCTGAATTCCTTTGCCTGAACGGGTGTTCTGTGGGCAGAGAAAACGTGAACCTCATAAGGCACGTCAAAATCCTTGAGTGTATTTATTGCTTTTTCAACTACGGGTAAATCGCTGTCGCTACCCATAATGATACCAACTTTTTTCATATCAACAAATCCTTTCGGGTAAAAATAAAACAAAAAGGGCGCACCTATCCATTAAATGAACAGGCGTGCCCAGACGGTCGGCTTAAGGTCTTTGTTTACCACCAAAGGGCGATAAAGCTCTGTTCCCACATGGTTAAATCCATTACTCCGTCAGTTGCAGAAAAAGACCTTTAATTACACAATAATTTTATCATTTATGAAATATAGTGTCAAGGCACGAAAGATATAATTAAAACCTGTTTAATCTTTATTTTATAGGCAATTTGCCAATAGTTTAATTAGCCTTTGTTTCGCAGTAAAGACAACGGTAAATACCATTGTTTCTGTCGGTGAGCTTGAATATGTGATTTATCTCCTGCTCGGTTGTTGTAATACAACGGGGATTCTTACATTTAATAACATTTGTAAGTGTTTCAGGTAATTCGATAAAACGCTTTTCAACAAGCTTACCATCACGAATGATATTGATTGTTGCGCCCGGATCAACGTAACCGATAACATCAAAATCAATAGCAATATCAGCATCAATTTTGATGATATCCTTTCTGCCGTGCTTCTTACTGTTTACATTTTTGATAATTGCAACAGAGCAATCAACGTTATCAAGTCCAAGAAGCTCATAAATACGCATTCCTCTGCCGGCAATTATGTGGTCAATAACAAATCCGTTTGTGATAGAATCTATATTCATTTCTGTGCCTCCTCCAACAACTTAAGAATAAGTGCCATACGGATATATTTACCATAAAGCACCTGTCTGAAGTAGCATGCTCTCGGGTCATCATCTACCGCCAATGAAATTTCATTTACTCGGGGCAGCGGATGCATAATGCACAGGTCAGCCTTTGCATTTTTAAGCTTTCCGGGCTCAAGTATATAGCTATCCTTAAGGCGAAGATAATCCTCCTCGTTGAAGAATCTCTCACGCTGAACACGTGTCATATAAAGGATATCAAGCTCAGGCATTACGCTCTCAAGGTCAGTTGTCTGCTCATAAGGAATATTGTTCTTTGCAAGAACATCCTTCTTGATATAGCTGGGCAGCTTAAGCTCCTCAGGTGAAATAAGAACAATCTTTATGCCCTTATATCTTGAAAGCGCAGTAATAAGTGAATGAACTGTTCTACCAAATTTAAGGTCACCACAGAATCCAACAGTAAGATTTTCAAAGCCACCCTTCTCACGACTGATTGTAAGAAGATCTGTAAGTGTCTGTGTAGGATGATTGTGACCACCGTCACCTGCATTAATTACAGGTATACTTGCAGCCTGTGCCGCAACAAGGGGTGCACCCTCCTTTGGGTGACGCATAGCAATAATATCTGCATAACAGCTGATTGTTTTAGCTGTATCAGAAACACTTTCACCCTTTGCAGCAGATGAACTGTTTGCCTCTGAAAAGCCAATAACACTACCACCAAGCTCAAGCATAGCAGCCTCAAAGCTGAGGCGTGTTCTTGTAGATGGTTCAAAGAAAAGTGTAGCAAGCTTTTTGCCCTTGCACCTTTCTGCATAAGCCTGAGGATTATCAATAATATCATTAGCTGATGCTATTAATTCATCAAGCTCTTCTATGGAAAAATCAAGAATATCAATAAGACTTCTCATTCTGTTCACTTCCTAATTTTATTTAGCGCCGTTTACCTCAAGGTACTTTTTAATTCTTTCAACATTTTCACGGTTGCTTTCGTCTTCTTCGAGGTACTCAATAATATCGTAAACATCAACAACAGAATATACGGGGAAGCCAAATTCCTCGCCTACCTCTGCCATAGCAGATTTTTCTGTCTGACCCTTTTCCTTACGGTCAACCATAACGAATGTTGCGGCAACCTTTGTACCCTTAAGACCTGAAAGGATATTCATGCTCTCGCGGATAGCAGTACCTGCTGTTATAACGTCCTCAACAATAACGATTTCTTCACCCTCCTGAGGCTTATAGCCTACGAAAACGCCACCTTCGCCGTGGTCCTTTTCTTCCTTACGATTGAAGAAGAAAGGCACGTCAAGGCCATTTTTAGCAAGAGCAACTGCAACAGAAACTGCAATCGGAATACCCTTATATGCAGGTCCGTAAAGAACAGTTTTCTTGTTACCTACTTTTTCAAAATATGCCTTAGCATAGAATTCACCGAGCTTGCAGATCTGCTCACCTGTTTTGATGTCACCTGCATTGATGAAGTAAGGGATTTTTCTACCGCTCTTTGCAGTAAAATCGCCAAATTTGAGCACGCCTGCGCCCTCTAAAAACTGTATAAATTCTCTTTTATAGCTTTCCATTATTTTATATCTCCTATCTATATTAGGTAAAGGCTTTTATCTTAATCACAAAACTCTTCTACACAACGAGTGTATGCTGCAACAGGGTCATCAGCTGCAGTAATAGGTCTGCCCACAACAATGTAGTCTGAACCGATTTCCTTTGCCTGAGCAGGGGTCATAACACGCTTCTGGTCACCGATGTCACCATCTGCAAAACGAACACCGGGTGTAACTGTAAGGAAGTCATTACCACAGATTTCGTGAACCTTGCCTGCCTCAAGGGGTGAGCAAACAACACCATCAAGACCTGCAAGCTTTGCATTGTGTGCATAATGCATAACAACCTTATCAATAGGCTCTTTTATAAGAAGGTCAGTTTCCATGCTCTCCTGATCTGTTGATGTAAGCTGTGTTACAGCAATAAGCAAGGGTCTTGTACCATCCTCACGTGTGAGACCTTCAATAGCAGCCTCCATCATACGGCATGTGCCCGATGCGTGAAGATTACAGATATCAACATCAAGGTTTGAAAGAACTGACATAGCCTTCTTTACTGTGTTGGGGATATCGTGAAGCTTAAGGTCAAGGAAAATCTTATGACCGCGTTTTTTGATTTCTTTTACGATTGAGGGACCTTCTGCATAGAAAAGCTCCATACCGATTTTCACGAAAGGCTTTCTGCCACCTTCGAATTTATCAAGGAATTCGAACACCTTTTCTGCGCTTGAAAAGTCACAAGCAACGATTACGTCTCTACCCATTATTTTGCTCCTCCAATTATATCACTAAGATTATTAATACCGTATTTATCCATAGCCCTTGGTAAGTCGTTGATAATATCACGACAAGCGTATGGGTTAACAAGGTTTGCAGCGCCTACCTCAACTGCAGATGCACCTGCAAGCATAAGCTCAATTACATCCTCTGCAGTAGTAACACCACCCATACCAACTATCGGAATATTAACCGCATTGGCAACCTGGTAAACCATACGTACAGCCACAGGGAAAATTGCGCTACCTGAAAAACCGCCCATTTTGTTGGCAATAACAGGTTTTTTAGTTTTAAGGTCAATTCGCATACCAAGGAGTGTGTTTATAAGGCTGATACCGTCTGCACCTGCCGCCTCACATGCCTTTGCGATTGAAACAATATCTGTTACGTTTGGTGAAAGCTTGATAATAACAGGCTTTGTTGTCACCTTTTTAACTGCAGCGGTAACCTCTGCTGCAGCTTCAGGGCTAGTACCAAAGCTCATACCACCGCCATGCACATTAGGGCAACTAACGTTAACCTCAAGCCAACCAACCTGATCGCATTTATCAAGCTGTTCACAAGTATAGGCATAGTCTTCAATGGCAAAACCGCTGACATTTGCCATAACCTTTTTATCAAAGCATTTTTTAAGCTTTGGTAATTCTTCACCAATAACCTTTTCGACACCGGGGTTCTGAAGACCTACCGCATTAATCATACCCGCTGTGCATTCAGCAATACGGGGTGTAGGGTTACCAAAACGAGGGTCCTTTGTTGTACCCTTGAATGAGAATGTACCAAGCACGTTTATATCATAAAGCTCTGCAAACTCATAACCAAAGCCGAATGTTCCACTGGCAGGAATAATCGGGTTATCAAGAGTAATTCCGCAAAGGTCAACACTTAATCTTCCCATAAAATTTCCTCCTTTTTGAGCACAGGGCCTTCTTTACAAATTCGTTTGTAGCCTGTAATTGTTTTGCAAGAGCAACCCATACAAGCACCAAAACCGCAACCCATACGTTCTTCAAAGCTGAACTGACCGCTTGTATTTGTTGCTTTATAAAGGGCTTTAAGCATAGGCTCGGGGCCACAGGTGTAGAAGTATGAATAATCCATACCCTCAAGTGCATTTGTAACAAAGCCCTTCACACCATAAGAGCCGTCTGCAGTTGCAACTGTAACGTCACAACCAAGGGCTTTGAAATCATCTTCACAAAAAATCTCACTCTTTGTGTTAAAGCCAAGAATAACCTTAACACTTTTGCCCATATTCACAAGCTCTTTTGCTGCCATATACATAGGCGGAACACCAACGCCACCGCCTATAAGTACGGGGCTGTCACCTGCAAGTGTAAGGTCATAGCCGTTACCAAGACCTGTAAGCACGTCAAGCTCCTGACCAACTGTCATAGCAGCCATCTGCTCTGTACCCTTGCCTACCACTTTATATATTATTGTAAGCACATCACCCTGACAGTCGCAGACTGAAATAGGTCTGCGAAGGTAAAGTCCGTCAAGCTGAATATTTACAAACTGACCGCATCTGATACCTTCAGTATCACCCTGAAGGCACATTTTAAATACTGTATCTGTCAGCTGTGTGTGCTGTGTTATTTTAAAAACTGTCTGTTTCATATTAAACCTCAAGCATCAATAGTTGAAATTGTAATTGTTGATTCCTCAAGCGCATCAAGAAGAACGCGTACTGTATCAAGTGCTGTAAAGATATTTACGTTATTCTCGATAGCATAACGACGGATTTCAAGACCATCGTTTGCAGAGCCTGTTGACCCGATATCCTTTGTGTTGATAACGTAAGCGATATGACCCTGACGAAGCGCCTCGGGGATTTCCTCACTACCATCACTGATTTTACCAAGTGCGTGAGTACGGATTCCGTTTTCTTTAAAGAATTTTGCGGTACCCTCTGTAGCCTGAATGTTAAAGCCAAGATTGTAGAAACGACGGATAAGAGGAAGTGCCTCGTCCTTATCCTTATCTGCAATAGTAGCAAAAACAGTACCATAATTCTGAAGGTGCATACCTGATGCCTGAAGTGCCTTGTAAAGCGCACGATTAAGCTTGTTGTCATAACCGATAGCCTCACCTGTTGATTTCATTTCAGGTGAAAGGTAAGCATCAAGACCACGGATTTTATTGAATGAGAATACGGGCACCTTTACGTACCAACGATTCTTTTCTTGGGGATAAATATCGAATATACCCTGCTCCTTAAGGCTCTTGCCCATAATAACCTCAGTTGCAATATCAGCAAGCGAGTAGCCTGTTGCCTTTGAAAGGAAGGGAACTGTTCTTGATGAACGGGGGTTAACCTCGATAATGTAAACATCGTCCTTTTCATCAACGATGAACTGAATATTGTAAAGACCGATGATACCGATACCAAGACCTAATTTTTTAGCATACTGAAGAATAATACCCTTAACCTTATCAGAGATGCTGAATGAGGGGTAAACGCTTATGGAGTCACCTGAGTGAACACCTGTCTTTTCAACGAGCTCCATAATACCGGGGATGAATACGTCTCTGCCGTCGCAGATAGCATCAACCTCAACCTCTTTACCCTGAATATATTTATCAACAAGAACAGGCTTGTCCTCATCAATTTCAACAGCGGTTTTAAGGTAATGTCTTAACTGCTCCTCGTTAGCAACAATCTGCATAGCTCTGCCACCAAGAACAAAGCTGGGTCTGACAAGTACAGGGTAACCGATTTCTTTAGCAGCATTTATACCATCTTCAATCTTTGTAACCGCTTTACCCTTAGGCTGAGGAATACCAAGATTTGTAAGAATTTTTTCAAAGCTGTCTCTGTTTTCTGCGCGTTCAATAGCATCGCAATCAGTACCGATAATTTTAACACCGCGCTTCATAAGAGGCTCTGCAAGGTTAATTGCAGTCTGGCCACCAAGTGAAGTGATAACACCATCGGGCTTTTCAAACTCAATAATGTTCATAACATCTTCAGGAGTAAGAGGTTCAAAATAAAGCTTATCTGCGGTTGTATAGTCGGTTGAAACTGTTTCAGGGTTATTATTGATAATAATAGCCTCGTAACCTGAATTTTTGATTGTTGTAACAGCGTGAACTGTTGAATAGTCAAACTCAACACCCTGACCGATACGGATAGGACCTGCACCGATAACAACAATTTTCTTTTTATCTGTAAGAATTGAATCGTTTTTATCTGTGTATGATGAATAGAAATAAGGGATGTAAGCGTTTGTGTGGCATGTATCAACCATACGGAATACAGGGAACATATTTGCCTCTTTACGGATATTGTAAACATCAATTTCCTGCATACCCCAGAGCTTTGCAATAAATTTATCACCAAAGCCCATTTTCTTTGCCTCAAGAAGAACGTCTTTGTTGCCTGCGTTAGCCTTAAGGTTATTTTCCATATCAACAATACGCTTGAATGCTTCAAGGAAGTATGTTGTGATTTTTGTAATATCGTGAAGCTTATCTAAAGACATACCGCGACGGATAAGCTCTGTTACAGCAAAGATTGTATCATCCTTGAACTCTGCAAGGTAGCTGACAAGTTCATCCTCTGTCATATTGTCAAACTTGGGAAGGTGGAAGTGGTATGCACCTGTTTCAAGTGAGCGAACAGATTTAAGAAGACATTCTTCGAGGTTTGAGCCGATACCCATAACCTCACCTGTTGCCTTCATCTGAGTACCGAGTGTATTTGCTGCAGATGCAAACTTATCAAAGGGGAAACGAGGAAGCTTTGCAACAATGTAATCAAGTCGGGGCTCAAATGCCGCTGTTGTATTAGCAATTGTAATATCCTCAAGTGCCATACCAACTGCAATTTTTGCAGTAACACGTGCAATAGGATAACCACTTGCCTTTGATGCAAGTGCAGATGAACGTGATACACGGGGGTTAACCTCAATAAGGAAGTACTCGCTTGTTTCAGGGTTAAGTGCAAACTGAACGTTACAGCCACCCTCAATTTTAAGCTCACGTATAATCTTTATAGCAGAATCATTGAGCATCTTAAGGTCTTTATCATTGAGTGTAAGAATGGGCGCAACAACAAGTGAGTCACCTGTATGAACACCAACAGGGTCAATGTTTTCCATACCGCAGATTGTGATAGCATGGTCGTTTGAGTCACGCATAACCTCAAACTCAATCTCTTTATAACCCTTAACACTCTTTTCAATAAGAGCCTGATGAACGGGTGAAAGCTTGAATGCGTTTGTGCCTATTTCAATAAGCTCTTCTCTGTTAGCCGCAAAGCCACCGCCTGTACCACCAAGAGTGAATGCAGGGCGAACAACTATGGGGTAACCGATTCTTTCTGCTGCTTCAAGTGCCTCTTCAAGGCTATATGTAATTTCAGAAGGAATTGTAGGCTCACCGATTGACTGACAAAGCTCCTTAAAAAGCTCACGGTCCTCGGCGCGTTCGATACTCTCACTGCTTGTGCCGAGAAGCTCTACGCCACACTCCTTGAGAATACCCTTCTTTTCTAACTGCATTGCAAGGTTAAGACCTGTCTGACCACCAATACCGGGAACAATAGCATCGGGACGCTCATATCTGAGAATCTTTGCAACATATTCAAGTGTAAGGGGTTCCATATAAACCTTATCTGCAATTGTTGTGTCTGTCATAATTGTAGCGGGGTTTGAGTTTGCAAGAATAACCTCATAACCCTCTTCTTTAAGTGCAAGGCAAGCCTGTGTACCTGCATAATCGAACTCTGCAGCCTGACCGATAACGATAGGACCTGAGCCGATAATCAAAACCTTTTTGATGTCTGTTCTCTTTGCCATACGAGAAACCTCCTGAACGATATATAATTAATTAGATTTGATAACTTTTTCAAATGCAAAATGCAGAATGCAGAATGCAAAATTAAAGGAACGCTACGCGTTAATCATATTGCTTTCGCATAATTGAATTGCCGCGACGTTTTTCCTCCCTAACCCTAGGGAGAGGGACCAAAAGCAACGCTTTTGGTGGTGGGTGGTTCCACTAAATGTTAGCCTTCTGTTGGTTAAACGCGAAGCTTTAAAATGTTCGGAAGCAGAGCTTCCCCGATAATTCTGCATTCTGCATTTTGCATTCTGCATTATTATCGTTGAATATGCTCACTTCTTATATACAACCTCTCCGCCGCACACCGTCAGCACACATTCGCTCTGTACGGGTACACCTTCGAATGGTGTAGCCTTACCCTTTGATAGGAAGTCTGCGGAGTTAATCGTTACACTCTTATCTAAATCCCACACAGTATAGTCAACACCCAAGGGAATGTTAAATCTCTTACGGGGATTAATTGCCATAAGCTCAACAAGCTTTTCTAATGTTATGATACCTGTTTTAACAAGGTTTGTGTACATAACCTGGAATGCAGTTTCGATACCCACTATACCGAATGCACTACCCTGGAGACCCTTGCTCTTTTCTTCTTTTGAATGAGGCGCGTGGTCAGTAGCTATCATATCAATAGTACCGTCCTTTATACCCTCAATAAGTGCCAGCCTGTCCTCCTCAGAGCGCAGGGGCGGATTCATTTTAAATGAACCGCTTTCTTCAAGGTCATTTTCATCAAGCACAAGGTAATGGGGGCCTGTTTCACAAGTGATATCAACACCCTCTGCCTTGGCTTTTCGTATAATATCAACACTCTCTTTTGTAGAGATATGGCAAACGTGGTAGCTGCAGCCTGTCTCTTTAACAAGTTCAATATCCCTTGCGATGGGCTTCCACTCGCTCTCACTACAGATACCCTTGTGGCCGTGCTCCTTTGCGTAAATGCCATCGTGAATATAGCCACCAAAAAGGAGTGAGTTATCCTCACAATGGGCAACAATCATTTTGCCAAGGGACTTTGCTTTAAGCATAGCCTGACGCATCATATCATCACTTTGCACGCCCTTGCCGTCATCAGAAAAAGCAAAAGCATTCTCTGCCAAGGCATCCATATCAGAAAGCTCTTCACCCTTCTGCCCTACTGTGATTGAGGCATAGGGATAAACATTTATGCAGGCATCTGCTTTTATTAAATCCGTCTGCAGTTTAAGGTGCTCCGCACAGTCAGGCACAGGGTCAAGGTTTGGCATGGTGCAAACTGCGGTGTATCCTCCCCTTGCAGATGCCTTACAGCCGGTTTCAATAGTCTCTTTATAAGAAAAACCCGGCTCACGAAAATGCACATGCACATCGCAAAAACCGGGTAAAATAATATATCTGTCAGAATTAAAAACAGCAATAGTATCATCAGCAGACAAATGCTTTGCAACGCCCTCATAAAAAGGCGCTTGTCCCATTCCTGCTGCAGCAAGTTTTATTGTTTTGGCTTTGAGTTGCTGTATCATAATAATCCCTTTCCGAATAATTTTACAAAAAAATAAGCCCTGCACATGGCAAGGCTGAACACACAAAAACATTGATACGGCTTGCCGTACCTAATATATTTAATATTCAATCTTGCCGACATCTCTGTATCGACTTAAAGACCATAGGATGACAAGAGTAATCCGAACCTGCCTCAAACCGACATATTCCGGTGCTTTTCACCCAATTTATTCTTGCAAGGCGACAGCCTTGCTGCACCTAAATTGAGCAAAAACCCCTCGAAATCTCCTCGTCTTGAGGTCGGAGATTTTAAAAAGTGTGGATTTTTGGTCAATCGAGGCACAAAACGCAGTTAATCCTTTCGGATTAACGAGTATTTTAACGAAGAGTGAGCGAAAATCTGCCTTTTTAAAACAAGTTCGGATTACTCTTGTCATCCTAACAATAATAACACAACCACCCTGTTTATGTCAATAGAACAAGGTGGTTTTTGTAGCTTTAAAAGCGTAATTTTTAGATAGAAATTTTCACGCTTTTTTAGTCAATTTTAACGAATATTATTTTTTATAATACTTACCGCTTTCTTTAAGGTAATTTATAAGCATAAGCGCCCAATCGGTCTGTATCATATCATAGCCCTTGTCTGCAAGCCAGCCCCAACCGTAATCCTCGCTTACAGTAAATGCAGTATCATCACTATGACCGCCTGCAAGCTGCTCTTTATAATCATAAATTATAGAGTTAACCCACACTAATTTGCCATCACGGTGCATCATATCAATAAATTCAGGGTCTGCCATATATGAGCTTTCCTTTTCAAAAAGCACCTCTGCACCAATATAATTGATATTACGCTTCATAAGCTCCTGGTGGTAAGGGTGCTTATCCCTGACAATGGGCATAAATGCAACATCGGGACAAAAATCCTCAACTGTCTTGATAATCTTATGTGAAAGTGAGCTTTTCACAAGCACCTGCTCAAGCATATTATGGCGTTTTATTGCTTCATAAATCATTTCCGGATTATCCCAGAATTTATCAATATTTATAAAGCACCTGCCCTTGAATTGTTCAAGAAAATCATCAAAGGTCGCTACACCGAACTGTGTAACAGAGTTGTCAAAATTCACATAGCGTTCCTTTGCTATTTTCTCAAATTTCATACGCTTGAAATTCATTTTTTTATTAAAGTGGTCTTCCTCCATACCGGGGTGAAAAATGAACAGCTTATCATCACGGCTACGGCTGACGTCAACCTCAATCATATCTGCCCCCTGCTTAAGAGCAATCTCGTAAGCAGTAAGAGTATTGCAGGGAATATTACCCCCACAAGCACCCCTGTGAGCAACAATAATTATATTTTCCTTTGCTTTCTCGAATAAATCAAAATTCATACAATCCACCTCGTAATATAGGTTTTACATATTTTAACACAAACAAAGCCTAAATGCAACGCGAAGGCTTTTGCCCTCTTAAAGGGCAAAACCTTGATATAAATCTTGGTGGATTTTAAATATAGCACACACTTATATCATTATCCAAACAAAAGCCACCCTCGTAAGAGAGCGGCTTTCAAATTTGGGTTTAATACTTATCGTAACAACTGATACCTGAATTAAAGTAGCTTATTGTAGAACCGGAGCAAGCGCGAACTGTATATGTATATGTTGTCCCCTTCTTTGCTGTTTTATCAAGATATGTTGTTGTGCTGTTACCGGGCAAGATTGCAATTCTCACCCAACCTGAATTTGCGGTTTTGCGGTAAACATAGTAATCAGTAGCAGTCTTAACCGAACCCCATTTTACAGTTATGCCTGATTTAGAGCTTACGGCACTTGTAAGTGTGGGATTTGCAAGGCGCTTCAGGTAAAGGCCTGTAGTATCAAATTTACTATGATATCCACCATCGGCAATTACTGTGTATCTATAATATTCACCACTATTATTCTTAATGGTTGTATCAGTAAAGTAATTTGTTTTTACTGTACCCAGGTAATACCAATGTACAGAGCCTGCTCCCCTTCTGTAAACACGATAGCCGTTTGTTACGCCTGAAACAGGGTTCCACTTGATATAAAGTCCGTTTGTAGCGTTTGAGATACCTGTAAGCTGCGGCACCGCCATATACTTACGGGTGTTTGTATTCGCGCTCACAAAGTCACTGTAACTGCCTGATACATTGTAAGCCCTTACAGAGTAAACGTAATAAATACCACTCTTAACGTTTTTATCAAGAAGTGTGTTGCCTGTTGTTGTGCCAACAAGTGTCCAGGTGCTGTATCCACCCTGTCTGCGATAAACATTATACTTAACCGCACCATCAACCTTGTTCCAGGTAACGTTTACACCACCGATTTCGTTGGTTGTGGTTACTTTTGGAGTAGAAGGCTTAAGCTGTGTAATTGTCGCAGTTTCAATCACTTCACCACAAGTTGTACATTCCTTATGCTTTTTACCGGGGGCATTTATTGTTGCTTGTGAGTCGATTATCCAATTAGTTGAAGTATGACCTAAAGCAGGGATTGTTTCGGTTTCAAGAACTTTTTTACACACTGTACATTCAATGTGATTAGCGCCATTATTTGTACATGTCGCCTTAGAAAACTCAAACCAGTTAGAGGGAGTGTGGTCTGCATAAGTCCACTCTGCTGCAAAAATATCAAAAGCATCCATACCAAATTCTTTTGAATTAATATCAAAACTACAATCAGTGCATATAACAGTGGCAAGATTGTTGCAATGACTGAAGGCTGCTTCACCTATAAATGTTATATTATTTGAAAGAGTGATGGATGTTAGATTCTCACAATTATAAAAAGTATACGCATTTATAATTGATACACTATCAGGAATTATAACGAAAGTAATTTTATTGCAATTAAAGAAATTTTGTGCCCCTATGCTCGTTACACTATTAGGAATCGTAATAGAGGTAAGGTTGTTACAACTCTGGAAGGCTTCACTACCTATCATTGTAACACCATCGGGGATTGTATATTCCGTAAATTGTTTTCCCGAAGGATACAGAATTAATTCGGTCATACCCTTATTAAACAAAACACCATCTACTGAAGTATATACAGGGTTACTTTCGCCAACATTTATTGCAGTTAAACTATAACAACCTCTAAAAGCATCATCATAATCGCCCATTTTCACAAGACCAGTACCAATTGTAACGGTAGTAAGACTATCGCAAGTTGCAAATGCTCTATTATCCATATTGGTTACGCTGTCGGGAATTGTAACCGAAACAAGGTTATCACAATCATAAAAAGCTTCATAGCCTATACTTTCCACACCATTACTAATTGTGACTGAAGTAATGTTGTCGTTATTATAGAAAACATCTCTGGATATGCTTGTAACAAGTAAACCATCAATTTCAGAAGGAATAACTATATCTGTATCTGTACCATTATATCCAGTAATTATTACAGAATTGTTTGCAATTGTATATTTAAAATCATAAAGTCCATTACAATAGATACATGTCCCATTAATAAAATTGTGACCCACAATAGGAATAATTTTTTCTTCAAAAATATCTCCGCAATCATAACACTTTTGGATATCAAAACCTGGCGCGAAACAAGTTGGTTCAACGGTTGTCCAGTATAGAGAGTGCCCTGTTGCAGGTATCGATTCATATTCATGATATACCATACCACCGCAAAGACAATAATAGTCACTAACGCCCGGTTCGGTACAAGTTGGACTAACTTGCACCTCGCAATCCATTTCTTGCAAACAATAAGGACATTGATGATATTCCGCATTAACAGTCACAGGCATACTTGCGAATATGCCCAATATCATAATCAGGGATAAAACTAAACTTAATGTTCGTTTCATTACAGATTACTCCTCAAATTATATTACAATAATATTGCAATTTTATCTTACCATAATTTGTAAGAATATTTAATTATCAAAATCAACAAAAACCATTCCCCTATTTTGTGCACTAATAAAGACATAAATACCGTTTAGTACAAGCCAAAGTTGTTTGCGATAGCTTATGCCTCCCTGCTCCGGAGGGAGGTAAGGCTTCGCATTACTCATTGTTAGCGAAGCAATATAATCGGCTTTGCCCCGAAACTGTCCGAAGGACAAC
>JAZQRX010000003.1:0-17219 GCA_045629785.1 Acutalibacteraceae bacterium
AGGTTATAAGCAGAGATTTGAATAAGGATATTTCCGTAATAATCCTGCGTGATTTATTCGAAAAATCAGTTACTGATAACCTTTATAAAGTACTCCGAGTGTTTTCCTCCGTACTTTGTAAGCCTTTTGAAAAAATGAAAAATCACGTACCATCAGGACTTGCATATATATCATTCCTTGCCAATTACCACAAGGAAATCAAAGCACTTCGTAGGGTGCTTAAGGAAAGAGAAAATGCAACAGTAGTAGCATTTTTACAGCCTTCAATCCCATTGGTTTTGTTGGCGGGGCGCAAAACAAATAATAAAATTATTATTTCAGAGCGCGGTGACCCTAAAAGGCTTATGAAGCACCGCTATGGTTATAATTTTATAAAAAAATATTATAACAGGACAGATAAGGCTGTTTTTCAGACTAACGATGCTAAAAATACCTACCCTGAGAATATTGCAGAAAAGGGTATTGTAATTTTTAACCCTGTAAAAGCAAATCTCCCCGAAGGATATACGGGTGAAAGAAATAAAAATATAACTACCTTCTGCCGTATTTCATATCAAAAAAATCTGCCTGTTTTAGTAAGTGCATTTGCAGATGTTCATAAAGAATACCCTGATTACAGGCTACGTATAATCGGTAATACCCAAAATGCAGATGATGAAAAAGCACTTGAAAAAACAAAGCAGACTATAACAGACTTAAATCTTGATGCGTACGTTGATTTTGAGCCTTTTTCACTTGATGTACACGCTGAAATAATAAAGGATGCAGTTTATGTTAATTCATCTGACTACGAGGGTATGTCAAACGCCATGCTTGAGGCTATGGCAATTGGTATGCCAGTTGTGTGTACAGATTGCCCTATTGGTGGTGCAAGTGCAGTTATAAAAAATGGTGAAAACGGCTTGCTTACCGATGTTGGTGATGCCAAGGGTATGGCAGAGGCTATAAAAAAGGTTGTTGCAGACAAAGAGTTATCACAAAAGCTTTCCGATAACGCAGTAAAAATTAAGGATGAGCTTTCACTTTCAAACGTGGCAAAGAAATGGATGGAGTTATTATGAATAAAAAAAAGCTCCTAATAATAGCGCATCATCTTACAATCGGTGGCGTTCAAAAGTCTTTGATTGCCGCTTTGAAGGTGCTTGACTACGAAAAATACGATGTTACCCTGTACCTTCGTAAAAACAGAAGAGATTTACTGAGCTTTGTAGACGAGCGTGTTAACGTGATAATAAATGATGACACCAATCACTATTACAGAAAGCCGAAAGCTATTCTGCTGCAGATGTTGGCTGCGTTTTTCAAGCTGCTCAAGAAAAAGGATAAGGCAGAGTTTTATAACCAAAAGCTTTCTCAGTTTATTGTGAAATGCTCAATGGACTATGAGAAAAAACGTTTTTTTACTAAAGAAAAATACGATATTGCAATTGCATACGTTCAAGGGTATGTTACACTTTTTACTGCGGAGTGCGTTAGTGCGGATAAGAAGTTTGTTTTTTATCATACAAGCGTGGATGAGCTTCACGATGTGCACGAAAGGGTAATTGATAAGTTCCAAAAGGTGGTTGCAATTCACGATGAACAAAAGGAGCTTATTAAGAAATGGTACCCACAAATTGCAGACAGAATCACCATAGTTGAGAATTATTGCGACAAAGCATTAATAGAAGCGCAAAGCAAAGCGTTCTGTGTCGACAGGCCTGAAAATAAACTTGTTCTTTGTTCTTGCGGTAGGTTTTCGCCTGTCAAGGGCTTTGACCTTGCGGTTGAGTCTGCAAAAATTCTTAAAGAAAAAAACATACAGTTTTTGTGGTATTTCGTTGGTGATGGCCCTGAAAGAGAGCGCATTGAAGCCTTAATTAATCAATACGGTCTTCAGGATAACATTGTTATTACAGGTATGCAGAAAAACCCGTACCCGTATATGTTAGCATGTGATATATACGTTCAGCCGTCATATGAGGAGGCTATGCCCCTTACACTTATAGAAGCAAAAAGACTTATTAAGCCTATGATTACTACTGATACAGTAGGTGGCAGAAAATTAGTAAACAACCTTATAGATGGTTTGGTTTGTAAAATAAACAGTCAGTCGCTTGCAGGGTCAATCGAAGCGTTGCATAAGGATAGTGTGCTTTTTGACGCTATCAAAAACAATTTAAACAATACAGATTATTCTGAGGAATTATTGAACTACAAAGCCCAATGGCAAAAGCTTTTAGAGGAGTGAAAAGGATGAAATTCAGCATACTTGTTCCTGTTTATAACGTAGAAAATTATATAGAGCAATGTGTTGAATCACTTCTTTCACAGACATTTGAGGGTGAATATGAAATAATACTTGTTGATGATGGTTCTACAGATAATAGCGGTATAGTATGTGATAACTATGCACAACAATACCCAGACAAAATCAAGGTTATTCATAAAGAAAACGAGGGACAGTTAGCAACAAGACTTTTGGCTATTAAAAATGCACATGGAGAATATTGTTTGTTTGCTGATTCGGATGATTTTGTGGAGCCTGATTTATTGCAGGTAGTAAATGAAACGATAGAAGTCAATAACTCTCCCGATATGGTAATATATTCTTTCCGCTATTATGAAAATGGTGAATATAAAAAACGAAGTATAGATATTCCGGATAAACTCTTTTACGAAACGGAAAAAATTTATTTTTATGAGCAGTTGATGGGTACGCCAACATATTCATCACTATGGACAAAAACTGTAAAAACAGATATACTCAAAAAAGACCGTAATGATTACAGTAAATATTACGGTAAAAATATGGGTGAAGACTGGTTTCACTCAATATATATGATTACAACTGCAAATAGCATTGTTTGCATAAATAAGCCACTATATAATTATAGAACAAATTTGAACAGTATATCAAAAAGCCTTTCTGTTGAGGGCATCAATAAGTTTAATATGCTCCACGTGTATGAGCAGTTTATGGATTATCTGCCTCAATGGGGGGTGGATGATGCTGAGTACCGTAATAAGCTGAAAAACCGATGGTTAAATGAAACCATATACACTTTCTCAAAATTTTATGAGGGTGCAAAGGATAATTGGGAAAGAAAGCAAATTGTGGACTTTGATTGGGATTCATTTTTGCCAAAGGATTTTAAGGTTGATGAATTAACCGATGCCAATAGTAATTCTGTGTTAGTGTACAAGAAAATCAAAGAAAAAGACCATGGTTTTTTAAGAAAATATTTCTTTAAGGAAGCCATGTATAAAAAATATAAAACGATAAAAGCGAGAATAAAGGGATTATGAAAAAACAAAAGGAAATTGTTTTTTTAATAAAGGTTATGAGTGGTGGCGGAGCAGAGCGTGTTGTTTCGTTGCTTAGTAAAGCTGTTGCAGAAAAGGGTTTTAATACAACCCTTATACTTACTCATCAGAGTAAAAAAGATGCTCTTTTGAGTGATTTGATTCCGCAAATCAAGGTGATATCCTTGCCTGATGAAATAGAAAATGCAGAATCAGGCTCCTTTATGCCAACATTGATTATGCTATTTGCAAGGCTTGTAGGCAAGTTGAGTTTTCTCGGCAAAAAGGCGGAGTACAAGTCCTCTGTGCTGAAGTATCTTTCAAGAAATTACATAGAGGTTTCATATCTGAAAAAATATTTTAAAGCGCAGAAGTATGCGTCAGCGGTTGCCTTCCTTTATGATTCAATTTTTCTGTCGCTTTTGGCAAAAGGTAAAAATAACAGATTGATAATTTCTGAACGCGGTGACCCAGGACAATCTGTTAACAGTAAAACTACAATGGCGTTTTTGAAAAATGAATGTCAGAAGGCAGATGGCTTTGTATTTCAGTCACCTGATGCTCAACAATGGTATAGTGAAAACACCTCTGTTAAAGGTACTGTTATTTTTAACCCTATAAAGGCAGATTTACCGGAGGCTTATCACGGGGCAAGAAAAAAGAAAATCGTAAATTTCTGCCGGATTTCCGCAGAGAAGAATTTAACCTTACTCGTGGATGCCTTTGAAAAGCTTAATGAGGATTTTCCTGAGTACGAATTATATGTTTATGGTGACCCGGTTGGTAATGATGCAGATGGTTACATAGACTCTGTTAAGCTGAAAATAAATAATACCTCATGTAAGAATAAAATATTCCTTTTACCCTCGCGACGTGATATTCACGATGAAATAAAGGACTATGAGATGTTTGTGTCATCCTCGGATTTTGAGGGAATGTCAAACTCAATGCTTGAGGCAATGGCAATGGGCTTGCCCGTTGTTTGTACTGATTGCCCCGCAGGCGGAGCAAGGGCGGTAATAAATGATGGTGAGAACGGACTCCTTGTTCCTGTGGGTGATAGTGAAAAATTATATCTTGCAATGAAGCGTGTAGTTGAGGATAAAGAACTTTCACAGAAGCTTTCTCGCAACGCAGTTCTTGTAAGAGAAACTCAATCCTTGGAAAAAATCATTGAAAAATGGATGGAGATTATAGATGGTTAAGGTCAGTGTTATTGTTCCTATTTACAATGCTGAAAAATATCTCAGGCAGTGCATAGACAGTGTTGTTAACCAGACACTGAAGGATATTGAGATTATATTGATTGATGACGGCTCAACAGACGGCAGTGCTGAAATCTGCAAGGAGTATCTGTTTGACAGCAGAGTTTCATATTACCATAAAGAAAATGAAGGTCTTGCGGCTGCTCGTGATGATGGTATGCAGAGGGCGTCAGGTGAATACATAGGCTTTGTCGATTCAGATGATTGGCTTGAACCGGATATGTATGAGAAAATGTACAACGCGGCAAAAAGTAATAATTCTGATATTGCTTTTTGTAACTGTATTGAAAATGAAAACGGACATCGCTTTACACCTGAAATGCCAAGTGGACCATATAACAGGAAGAAAATTATAGACGATGTTCTCAGTCGAAGCCTTGCGTATATTAATGCAAAAGGTGAAAAAAGAGCAATCCGTTGGTCTAATTGTCTTAGAATTTATAAATTATCGACACTAAGAGATAATGATATCAGGTTTGGTCGTGGTTTCAGACGAAGTCAGGATTTGCAGTTAACTTATGAGGCTATGCTGGTTGCACAGAATTTTTATTATCTTGGCGACGATTACCTTTATCACAACCGTGTTGTAGGTGATTCCTTATCACGCGGATATACAAAGAATATGTGGCCGTTATATATCCCGTTAATTGAAAGACTCTATAAGGATACCGAGGATTTTAAAGAGGCAGATTTAATGTCACAGATGCATCTTAGGAATTTCTTTTTTGTTACAGAGTGTATTGATAACGAGTTTAAGCCACTCTGCCCTAATAGCAGAGAAAAAAGCATTGAACTCATAAATGAAATTGTAACTGACCTGTTGTGCGAAAGGTTCTATGGTGAGATTCCTCTTGAAGAGCTTAATCTTTTATATAGAAAATATTATGAACTTATTTTAAAGAAGGATGCAAAAAAAATCTTTGATACACTTCCTGCGTATAAAGATAAAATAGCAAAAAGGGAGAGGTTAAAGAGCCGTATTATGAACTTCCTTACCGAAAGTGCAGTTGTGGGGAGAATATATAAATTGGTTGCTAAAAGATGAAGTATGAAAATAATAAGAAAGTATATAAGGAAATATAAACAAAAAAAAGAGAATAACAGTTCCATAAAACTTGCCGATAATATAAAAAAACAAGTTTCTAATTGTGGAGATAATTTGAGGATTTTTGGCATACCAGAAATTCTTTTCGGTGGAAACATCACCATCGGCGATAACTGCAAAATAAATGCAGGCGTTCTTCTCAACGGCAGAAGCGGAATAACCATAGGCAATAACGTTACACTTTCGCACGGTGCCAAGGTTATTTCTACAGGCTATGATATTGAACGTTTCATGGCGACAGGTGAGAGAGTGCATATTAATGACAAGCCCATAATAATAGGTAATTCCTGTTGGGTGGGTGCTAACGCCATTATTCTGCCCGGTGTTAAAATTACGGGTGAATTTGTTGTTATCGGTGCAGGTGCAGTTGTTACCAATGACGTTACCGAAAGCAGAGTGCTTGTTGCAGGTAACCCTGCAAGGATTGTTAAAAGATACGACGTTAAAAATCAGGAGTAAAATTTATGTCAGAACAAAAATGGACTGCGGTTGTAAAATCGAATAATAAATTGTGGGATATGGACGTAAAGGGACTCAAAAGCTGTAAGGATTTGATTTTCCTTCTTGTGCGCCGTACCTTTGTTGCAAAGTACAAGCAGACTGTTTTAGGCCCTGCATGGGCGGTTATTCAGCCATTTTTTACAACGGTTGTTTATTCAATATTCTTTGGTAATATTGCAGGTCTTGGTGCCTCAGGTGTGCCTAATTTTATATTCTATTTGTCGGGTACAATTGCCTGGACTCTTTTTGCAAACTGCCTTACAGAAACATCCCATACATTTACAGGTAACGCAGGTATTATGGGCAAGGTTTATTTTCCACGCCTTGTAATGCCTATTTCAACGGCAATATCGCAGTTTATAGGCTTCTTTATTCAGTTTGCCTTTATGCTGTGCTTCCTTGTGTATTACCTTGTGACAGGGGCAGGGGTTGTGCCTAATATATACATACTTCTTACCCCCGTTGTGCTTATTCAGCTTGCCACACTTGGTATGGGCTTTGGTATGATTATTTCTTCACTTACTACCAAATATCGCGACCTTGCTATGGTTGTGGGCTTTGGTGTTACTTTGTGGAGCTATTGCTCACCTGTGGCTTACGATATGTTCAGCCGTTCACAGATTATGTCAAATAAAATTCTTTACAGCATATATATGCTCAATCCCACCACACCTGCAATCAACGTGTTCCGTTACGCATTTTTGGGTACGGGTAAAATCGATTGGCTCTTCTTTGCCATTAGCCTTGTTACAACTGTTGTTGTAGCAATTGTAGGTGCGCTTATGTTCAGTAAGTCAGAAAAAACCTTTATGGATACAGTGTGAGGTGCGGTATGTCAGAATTAGCAGTTAAAGTTGAAAATGTATCTAAGGAATACCGCCTTGGTGCCATCGGTGGTGCTACACTTAAGGGTGAAATACAGTCAAAAATTGCAAAGCTCCTGAAAAAAGAAGACCCTAACCTTAAAATAGGTGAAAAAGCCCATAATAAAAATGAACGCTTTCTTGCCATTGACGATATGTCATTTGAGGTGAAAAAGGGCGAGGCACTTGGTGTTATCGGCCACAACGGTGCAGGTAAATCAACCATTCTTAAGCTTATCTGCCGTGTTACCACACCAACTAAGGGTAACATATACCTTAACGGCAGAATTACTTCTATGCTTGAGGTTGGTACAGGCTTTCACCCCGAGCTTACAGGCAGAGAAAATGTTTACCTCAATGGCGCAATCCTTGGTATGAGTAAATCTGAAATTGACAAAAAATTCGACGAAATTGTTGAGTTTTCTGAAGTAGGTCAGTTTATTGATACGCCTATTAAAAGATATTCCAGCGGTATGAAGGTTAAGCTTGCCTTTGCGGTTGCTTCACACCTTGACTCTGAAATTATGATTATGGATGAGGTTCTTGCCGTTGGTGATGTTAACTTCCAGAATAAGTGTATTGACCGAATGAAAAAGGTTGCCACAGAGGAAGGCAGAACCATTCTTTACGTAAGTCACAATATGGCAACTGTTAAAAGCCTGTGTGAAAGGTGTATTGTGCTCTCTAAGGGTAAGGTTATTTTTGAGGGCGATACAGACCAGGCAATTGCAGTTTATATGAAAAATGAAGCCCTTGATGATACTACATTTTTTGATACCTCAGGTGTTTCAAGACATCCCAAGTGCAACCAAAGACACCTTTTGCAGAGTCTTGAAATAATGGGGAAGGATACACCACAACTTGAGTATGGTGAAAAATTCGATTTCAGAATAAAATGGCTCAGCGAAAATGATGATGAAACCTTAAAAATTAAGCTTGTTGTAAATACCATAGACGCAAGTCCTGTGGGCGTTGCCTTTGGTGGGGAGCTCAAACATCAGAAGGGTGAAAATTCAGCTACGTTTACCTTTGACACAAACCACCTTGTGCCGGGTAAGTATACAGTAGATGTTATTTTATATGATAATGATGATGCCGGTAACGTTATGTTCTATGATAGGGCAACCGCCTTGCGTTTTACAATAGAGCATGGTGAAGAATCTGTAAAACTCAAGCATTGGTTCAAGGATTGGGGCTATGCCGTTCTTCCCTGCGTAGAACAAGTAGTAGAATAATAAGATAATCATTTCGGAGTAATTTATGGACACAGTTAACCCCTTGTGGAGTAAAACTGAACAAACAGTTTTAGATTTGTTGGCAACCAATTTGTTTGGTGCCGACAGGTCTGTTGTGCCCGATTTTGATTTTTCTGAAGTGTGGCAGGAGTCTTATCTGCATACAGTTCCCTTATTGGCGTTTTCAGGTGCAATACCTACAATGCCACAAGATTTCAAAGCCTTTTTAAGCGGACAGTTTAACACCATAATCACCCGCAATTCACGTCGAATCGGTGAGCATGTGTTTCTGCACAAACTACTGACAGAGGCAGGTATCAATTACACCATAATTAAAGGCTTTGCCTGCTCACTTTATTACCCTGACCCCTTGCTACGCCTTATCGGTGACGTGGATTTCCTTGTTAAACCCGATGATTTTGACAGGGCAGAGGCTCTGCTCATTGAAAAGGGCTTTACACCTGTGAAATCAACAGGTGAAAGCCACAAGGTTTTTATGTACAAGGGTTGCCGATACGAAATGCATTTTGAACCTGCAGGTATTCCCGATGGTGAAATTGGTGCTGAAATAAAATCCCTGCTGAAGGATGCAGTATCTTCTGCACATAGCCATACAACGGAATTCGGCACCATATACGTACCCGATAAATTCCACCACGGGTTGATAATTCTTTTGCATATGGGTCACCACCTTAATGGTGAGGGTATCGGGCTTCGTCATTTGTGCGACTGGGCTGTGTTTGTAAACTCAATGTCACGTGCAGAATTTTGCGAGTTGTTTGAGGAGTCGCTGAAGTCAATCGGCTTGTGGCACTTTGCTTGTGTGCTTACATCACTTTGTGTTGAGTATTTGGGCTGTAATGCTGAAAGCTTGCTTGAACAAATTGATAACGATAGCATAGCACTCTATATGAATGATATTATTAAAGGCGGTAACTTCGGTCAGAAGGACGATGACCGTTCTCATCAGGCGCTGCTTATGTCACGTGAAAATGCAGAAAAAGAAAGCGGTAGCCTTAAAAACCTCTTTTCATCCCTTAACAGAGCCGTATATAAGAATTGGGCTTGGTGCAGAAAATTCAAGTTACTTTTACCCTTGGGTTGGTTATTCTTTGGTGTAAGGTATATTGCCCGTTCCGTGAAGGGCAAAAGACCTGAAATTAATATAGGATCGGTCGTTTCGGGTGCTAAAGAACGAAAAATCCTGTACAAAAGCCTGAAACTATTTGAAACAGAGAAAAAATAAAAGATGATTCAGTAAATCGAAGCACTGAATCATCTTTTTGCTTTTATAAGATGTTTATTTGTAAAATTCTTTATACCATATTGCGAATTTTCTTAATCCGTCACGTAATGATGTGGCAGGCTTAAAATCAAAGTCGCGCTCAAGTGCAGATGTATCTGCAAAGGTTATAGGCACGTCACCCGGTTGCATAGGCACAAGCTCCATATGAGCTTCAAAGTCATAGTCTGAGGGGAGTATATCTGCGTTTACAAGCTCCTCTTTGAGTATGCTTACAAAGTCCATAAGGTTTTCGGGGCTGTTGTTACCAATGTTATAAACCGCGTACGGTGGGTTGGGAAGACCATCTTCACCGGTGCTTTTCTGCGGTGGCTTCTGCATTACACGCTTAACGCCTTCAACAATATCATCAATATACGTGAAGTCACGCTTACAGTTGCCAAAGTTAAATATCTGGATTTTTTCACCCTTGATAAGCTTGTTTGTAAAGCCGAAGTATGCCATATCGGGTCTGCCTGCAGGTCCGTAAACTGTGAAAAAGCGAAGACCTGTTGATGGTATGTTGTAAAGCTTTGAGTATGCGTGTGCCATAAGCTCGTTGCTCTTTTTTGTAGCGGCATAAAGGCTTACAGGGTTGTCAACCTTGTCATCTGTGCTGTATGGAATCTTTTTATTAGAGCCGTATACACTTGATGAGCTTGCGTAAACAAGGTGCTCAACAGGATTATAGCGACAAGCCTCAAGTATATTGTAAAAGCCGATAATGTTGCTTTCGATATAAACGTCGGGGTTGGTTACAGAGTAACGCACACCTGCCTGCGCTGCAAGGTTTACAACAACGTGGAATTTATATTCCTCAAAGCAATTGTCAATAAGGCACTTATCTGCGATGCTTCCTTTTATGAAAATCCACTTGCTCTGTGGCTTGGCTTGGGCAACTTTTTCGATTTCTTTAAGACGGTAATCCTTTATTGATACGTCGTAGTAATCGTTAAGGTTATCAATACCCACAATGGTGACGTTGTCAAAGCTGTTAAGCAGTGCTGTAACAAGGTTTGCACCAACAAAGCCTGCTGCGCCTGTTACAAGAATAGTTTTGTTATCAAGGTTTATATCAGGTGAAAACATAAAATTCTCCGTTATAATCAGTTAGCAGAATTCTGCCTTTGCTTTTTCAATCATATCATAAACGTTCTTTGCAAGGGGTTTGCTTTCTTCCTTAAGTCCTGCAAGGGGCTTACGTGCATCACCGATATCGATGCCCTGTAAACGAAGCACCTCTTTTGCAGCGGCATACATATTGCACTTACAAGCACACATAGCATAAATGATGCTATTGATTGCATACTGAATCTCACGAGCCTTATCAATATTACCTGCTTTAAGATGTTCGTCGCATTTAAGGAAAAGCTCGGGCATAACACCATAAGTACCACCGATACCGCCCTCGGCACCAATTGCGCGACCTGCAACAAACTGCTCGTCAGGACCATTGAAAACAACGATGTCATCGCCGCCCTCGGCTTTGAACATCTGTATATCCTGTGTGGGCATTGATGAGTTTTTAACACCAATTACACGAGGGTTTTTAAGCATTTCCTTGAAAAGGGGCATTGTAAGTGAAACACCTGCAAGCTGAGGAATGTTATAAATAACAAAGTCTGTGTTTGGTGCAGCAGATGAAATATCATTCCAATACTGTGCAATAGACTCCTCAGGGAGCTTGAAGTAAATGGGGGGAATAGATGCAATAGCATCTACACCAAGGCTCTCTGCGTGGGCAGCAAGCTCCATAGAATCTGCTGTGTTGTTACAAGCAACGTGGGCAATAATTGTCATTTTGCCCTTTGCAACCTCCATAACAGCCTCTAAAATAGCCTTGCGTTCTTCTTTGCTTTGGTAAATACATTCACCCGATGAACCGCAAACGTAAAGACCCTTTACGCCCTTGTTGAGCAAATATTCAGCAAAGGCCTTTGTTCTTTCGGTACTAACGTTGCCGTTGTCATCATAGCAAGCATAAAATGCAGGGATTATGCCATGGTATTTTGTAAGGTCTTTCATAGTATTACCTCTCTTTATAAATTGGTTTTATAGGTAGATATTATCATAAATTGTAAAAATTGTCTACAAATAGATTATTTGTTGTTTTTGGGGCTGTCACTTTCCTGAAGCTTTGCCTTTGCCTCGTCACGGGCACTCTTTTTGCCGTCAATCTTAATGTCACCGGCTTTAGTAAGTGCAACCTTTGTGAGGTAGGGGCCAACAAGCTCGTATACAAGAACAGAGAAAAGTGTAATGCTTTGTACAAGTCCGCCGATTTCATCACCAAGACCCCAAGCCTGGCTTGCCATACCAAGGGCAACACCAGCCTGCGGAAGAAGTGTTATACCAAGATATTTAACAATATTTTCGTCACAATGTGAGATTTTTGCGCTGAATCTTGCACCGTAATATTTACCCAATGAACGGAAGATAATGTATGCAAGACCAATAACGATATATACCCAGTTACTGAAAACTGAAAGGTCAAGCTCTGCGCCGCTTAATACAAAGAAAAGCACAAGCAGGGGAGCGGTCCAGCGGTCGGCTCTGTCCATAAGCTCCTCAGAGAAATCACAGATATTGCAGAAGATAGTACCAAGCATCATACAAGCAAGCAGACTTGAGAATGCTATGTGCACGTGACCGATTTCAAATTTAAGTGATGATAATGCAACTGTGAGCATAACGAATGTAACAGAAATTGCCATACGCTTTGAGCGTGAATGGAAAAATTGCTCGCACAATGTGAACAAAAAGCCCATAAGTGCACCAAGTGCAATAGAGAGCACAACCTCAAGAATGGGGTTGACTATCATTGAAACAGCGTCAATTGCGCCTGTATCAATAGCGCCTGCCACACCAAATGATATAGCAAATATAACAAGACCAACTGCGTCATCGAGGGCAACAACGGGCAAAAGAATATCTGTAACAGGACCCTTTGCCTTGTACTGCCTTACAACCATAAGTGTTGCAGCAGGGGCGGTTGCAGTAGCAACGGCACCAAGTACAATTGCGGCAGGTAAGGGCAGATAACCCTCGGGCAGAATAAATGAAAGGCTTATAAGTGCAATATCTACAATTACGGTTGTGAAAAGTGCCTGAAATATACCAACAACAGTGGCTTGCTTACCTATTTTTTTCAGTTGAGCAAGTCTGAATTCATTACCGATAGCAAAAGCAATAAAGCCAAGCGCTAAACCGCAAAGCAAGGAGTAAAATTGCGGTGGGTTTGCCTCTGTGAAAACGAACCCGAACCTGCCAAGGCAGAACGGACCGATTATTACACCTGCAACAAGGTAAGCGGTAACTGCAGGTAAGCCGAGCTTTTTAGCAACTCGGGATAACAACAGACCTGAAAGTAATGCCATAGAGAGCGTTAAAAGAATTTCAGGGGTTTCATGCATAAAAAAGACTTCTTTCTTATTATAATGTAATATTTATCGCTTGATATTTTAGCACAATCTTTTTAAAAGTCAATATAACAAATAGTCAAAAACGTACACTTATACAATGAATTTTATATATGTTCTGTCATCAAACGACAAATTGCCTTTTTGAAGACCCTTTGAGGATTTATATTCATTAAAGCACATCGGGTCTGTCTTTAAAATATGTGCAAGGTAATCTTCACTTTTTTGTAGGGTATCAAAGAGCTTCGGATAGCCGTCACTTGCCAAAATAACCATATCACCATTTTTTACCCCATAGGTAACGATTGCCTCAGGGTCAATTGGTGTACCGTTAAGCACAGCGTAGCCGTATGGATGGTCTGTGCGGTTGGCATATTGGTGCTGTGCCTTTAGTTGGGGCATTATGGCTTGTCTGCCTATATCATTTTTCGCAATTTCAGTAATTGTTGAGCCGTTTTTTAAGGCTTCTGCAATCACCCTTGAACGGATTTCAGAAAGCTCCTTGTCAATAAGCTTTTCGTGAGTATAGCTCTGGTTATTTATAATGCATTGGCAATCACCAATAGCCCACACCTCTTTGTGGTGGTTGCTGTAAACTATCATACACACAGCGGCTTCACCTGTGGGTGTGCCGTTATAAAGTGATGCAACAGCATTATTTATTTGCTGAAAAAGCTCTGCTTTAATTATATTGGCAGGTACGCTTTTTAATACGTCAATTGCAATCTGTGTTGCGGCTTTTCCACCTGACATATCATTGAATTTTTTGTCGCTTTTTGGTGTAACACCATCAAGCACCGCAATAAAATTATCGCTGATAAAAAGAGCGTCCTCGCAAAGGCTCTGGTCGGGGTGCTTACCCATAATAAATTGCTCGTTGATAATCATAAAGTCACCTGCGCTTTCAATATGGCTATTATATGATAATTGAGCCTGAAAATCAATAAACTGTATATTGAATTTCACTGAGAATGTGGTAATATAAATAGTAAGGATGTGATATTTATGTATGGTCGTAAATTGTGTTTATCAACTAACAATACGTTTGGAATGCCCGAATGGGAGCAGATAAAGCTTTTCAAGCAGGCAGGCTTTGAGGGCTTTAACGTCTTGTGGGGCTACGCTATGGATGAAATGGTTGAAAAATGTGCCCGTGTTGCTGAAGAGGAGGGTATGATTTTTCAGTCTATTCACGCACCTTGGGGCTATTGTGCCGATATGTGGGACGAGGCTTGTGCCGATGATGCCGAGGATGGTGTTGAAGAGCTTTGTCATTGTCTTGATTTGTGTGCAAGGTACAACGTGCCTATAATGGTCTGCCACGTGTACGTTGGCTTTGATGAGGATTATATTCCTACAGAATTTGGCATTAAAAATTACGGCAGGGTAATTGACTATGCCGAAAAACTGGGTGTTAAAATTGCTTTTGAAAATACTGAGGGTGCTGAGTACCTTGATGCAATTCTGAAAGCATATCATGACAGGGCTTGTGTAGGCTTCTGTTGGGATTCGGGTCACGAAATGTGCTACAATTACTCAGAGGACTTAGTTGCAAAATATGGTGATAAGCTTATTGCAACCCACCTTAACGATAACCTTGGTATTAAGGATGAAAACGGCAGAATCTTTTGGCACGATGATTTACACCTTTTACCATATGACGGTATGGCTGATTGGAAGGAGCTTGCGCACAGACTTAACAAGTGTGGTTATGACGATATTCTTACCTTTGAGCTTAATAACAAATCAAAGCCTAACCGCCACGAAAATGATAAATACGATAAAATGCCTATTGAAGAATATATCGCCGAGTGTTATATTCGTGCTTGCAGATTTGCAAATGATATAAAAAATGATAAATAAAATGCATCTTTATTGGTTAAATTTATTGACATTATTCAAATTTAAGGTAAAATAATATTATTAATGTTAAAGTAATGTTAAGGAGAGTATGTATATGGATTTCAGCAAATTTATTGCAAAAAAAGATGAATATGCTCAGTATATGGTAGATGAAATCACCCATATCTGTACAAAGTTTGAAAAACGTGGCCCCGGTACATATGGTGAGCAGCAGGCTTGCGAATATGCAGCAGAGCAGATGAAGGAATACGGCTGTGATCGTGTTTACGTTGAAGGCTTTAAAGAAAATCCCGGCTCATTCTTCGGCTGGATTAACTTTACAATCACATTCTGCCTTTTAGCGTATATATCATATTTCTTTGTATCGGCACTTTCAATTGTCCTTATTATACTTGGTCTTACAATCTGTGTATTACAGTTCGGCCTTTATAAAAAGCTTGTTGACAAGTTCTTTAAGGAAAAAATCGGTCACAATGCAACCGGCTTCAAAAAGCCCACAGGCGAGGTTAAGCGCAGAATTATCTTCAATGGTCACCCTGACGCTGCTTGGGAATGGCCTGTTAAGGAAAAGTTTTCATATCTCGGCTTTGATATACATATGATTACATGCTTTATCGGTGCATTCTATTTGCTTGGTATTGCTATTGCAAGAGCAGCAGGTGCTTTAAACGACGACCTTGCACTTAAATTAGGTCTTGGTGCACTTGTTTTTGTTCCCTTCTGGGTTGGTCTTTACTTTATGTGGAACAGAAGGAAATACGTTGATGGTGCAAACGATAACCTCAGTGGCTGCTATATTGGTATGGCAATTCTTAAAATGCTCCACGATGAGGGCATTGAGCTTGAGAATACAGAGGTTGGCGTTGTTCTCTCCGGTTCAGAGGAGGCAGGTCTTCGCGGTGCAAAGGCATGGTGTGAGGCTCATGCACATGAGTTCAATGACGTTCCCACATTCGTTTTCTCCTACGATACAATTGCTCAGTGTGAGCACCTCAGCGTAAACTACCGCGACCTTAACGCTACAGTTAAGGTTGATAAGGATGTTTCTGACCTGTTCTATGAGGCTTGTGAGGAGCTTGGTATTCCTTGCGGTAAGGGTATGGTTCCGCCCCTCGGTGGTGCTACTGACTCAGCAGCATTTGCTCAGGCAGGTATGCGCGCAACAGGTGTTACAGCCCTTAACCACGCTCTCCCTGATTTCTATCACACAAGACGTGATACTCCCGATGCACTTAATAAAAAGTGTCTTGCAGATTGCTTCGCAGCAAGCGTTAAGGCTCTTGAAATGTTTGATAACGGTGCAAAACAGTAATAACAAAAAGCCTTGCAGCGATGCAAGGCTTTTTTATTTTTAATCTTAAATTTTTAAATATTAAATTTTGAAACGCTGAAACGTTGATTTAATGAGGAGTCAGGTGTCAGGAATGAGGAATTTCGGGGTAAGCCGGATTATATTGCTTTCGCTAAATCGAGGTGATTCGAAGTCTTACCCAACTTAAGAAAGGAAGCGAGAACATTTGTTCACTTTGCACAAAGGATAGATGTTTTTAATGATGAAAGTTTTACACAAAACCTGCTAAGTAGGGTTGAAATAGCCAAAAACGGGTGTTACAATTTATCTGCAAGAACAAATGTTCGTAATGATATATGCAAAATTTTCAGGAGGAATTTAATGGCAGAAAAGAAAAGCTTTGTTATTTACAAGGATTGGAACAATTTTTTTAAGTTATTATCTGATGAAGAATTGGGGGTGATGTTCAGGGCTATATTCAATTACGCGTTAAATGATATTGAACCGAATTTTGATAACGTTGGTATGGTGTGGGTGTTTTCTATATTAAAGGGACACCTTGACAGAGATAAGGAAAAATATGAGGAAATATGCGAAATCAGAAGAGAAAATGGTCGTAAGGGTGGTTTGAGAAAACAGGAAAATTTAAAGCAAAAGATAGCAAGTGATAGCAAATGCTACCAAAAGCTACCAAACTCTAGCAAACTCTACCAAAGCGTAGCAAATCTAGCTGATAATGATAATGTAAATGATAATGATAATGTAAATGATAATGTAAATGACAATGACAATGTAAATGACAATGACAATGTAAATGATTATGACAATGTAAATGATTATGACAATGTAAATGAGAATGATAAAACTCTCTCTTCATCGTTTTCTGCGAAAACTGAGGGAGGGTATAGTGAAGCCTTTCTTGCATTTTGGGCTGAATACCCCAAAAAGGTTGGTAAGGCAGATGCCTTTAAAAAATACAGCAAGCTAAAGCTTAACAAGGCAGATAATGAGGATATTATATCGGCACTTAAATGGCAGAGGTTTACGCCACAATGGCAACGGGATGGTGGTAGATTTATACCCAACCCTGCAACGTACTTGTCGCAAAGG
>JAZQRX010000004.1:0-28557 GCA_045629785.1 Acutalibacteraceae bacterium
ATATAGAGCAATAAACAAAGCATTTACAGAGTTTGCAAATACGTTTATCGAACCCCTAATGCTTGAAGACTACTACAAGTGTTCTAATATATGGAACATGAAAGCACAACCGCTTGCTGAAAAGTGGCGAGGGGAGATTGCATCCGGCAATCGTCTTGTTTTTGTATATAAAATCAATGGTGAGTTTATAGGTGAGGGTGCGTTGGTGCTTGATACAGGCGACCCTGATTACACCATCATGGGTCAGCGTGTTTATGTTTCAAGGATGATTGTTAAAAAGGAATATCGTGGTCGTGGCATCGGTAGCGAGATTCTTGAATTCCTCATAAACAAAGCCAAAGAAATGGGCTTTTCTGAAATGACAATCGGTGTTGATAAGGATAACGAAAACGCCTTGCACTTATACAGAAAATACGGCTTTACAGAAGTCTTGTTTGACGGCGCAGACGAAGATGGCGAATATTATAAACTGATGAAAAGGATATAAAGATTAAAGGGTATATGGGTATGGATAAGATTGTAATCAACAAAAATAGCAAGATTTTATTTATAGGCGATAGTATCACAGATGTGAAGTTTAATAGCAAAAAGCGTGTTTCGTTTAAGGGTAATAAAATATACGCTTTGCAGTTAAAAAAGAGGTTTAAAGAATACAGTAAAGCTATAAATGTTGAAATTAAGGGTATTGCAAGTAACAGAACATACCACGTATATGACAGATTAACCAAAGATTGCATAAACCTTAAACCTGACGTGATTATTATGCTTATCGGTGTAAATGACGCATGGGAAAATTATGGACCTGAAAATTATCCACCACTTTTGAGACCCGTAGAGCCCCATATGAAGGAAATTTACAGACGAATTAACGCAGAGCTACCTGAAACACAGGTGCTTTACCTTATGCCGTTTTTGATTGATGCAGTGGAGGAAAAATTACCTTTCCACAAAATGCTCAATGAATTCCGTGCGCTCCTTAAAAGACTTGCTCTCGAAAATGGTGCAAAGGTATTAGATTTGCAGGAAGTGTTTAATGAAGTACAAAAAACAATTGATCCTGTAAAGCTTGCCGTTGACGGAATTCATCCCACTAATTTAGGGCATAAGGTAATGGCAGATGCAATTGAAAAGGTTATTGAATTCAGATAAGACGATAGCAAATATTTCAGGCAGATAAAGAGGATAAAAAAATGACGTTTGAAGAACGAAAAGCACAAGTGAAATCCTTCCTTGGTAAGACGGTTGTTATTGGTATCGACAGACCTATAGGCTATGTTCATAAGAAAGAAAAATATTCACTTACATATCCTATTAACTATGGTTATATTCCGGGGATTTTGGGTGGCGATGACGAGGAGCTTGATGTTTATCTTTTGGGTGTTAATGAGCCAGTAGATGAATATGAATGTGAGATTATTGCCATCGCTCACAGACACAATGATGTTGAAGATAAACTTGTTGGTGCGCCTGTTGGTATGAAATTTACAAAAGAAGAAATTGAAACGTCAATTCACTTTCAAGAACAGTATTATGATACCGAGGTAGAGATTTTATGATTTGTTTTGAATATTTGAATAAACTTGAGTTTTCCAAATTTGCTTAATTGGTGCGAGAATAAATGACAGGAGAGAAAATTATGCCTATTTTTACAATATCATTTTGTGCGATTATTTTATTCATTTACATACTTGATAATTTTCTCATAATTCCTAAAACAGAAACAGTATCACTTAAAGAAAAATTGTGGGCAGGGCATAATAAAGGCTATATAAATCATGCTTTGCATCTTTCAGAAAATAAAATCAAAAGCGGCCAGGTTTGGCGTCTAATTTCTTCTGCTTTGTTACATATAGGAACATGGCATATTGTTTCAAATATAACCGCAACTCTGATTGTAGGTTGGGCGGTTGAGTCACAGCTTGGTACGGCAAAAACTGCAATCTGCTATATTGGTGCAACTCTTGTTTCGGGGCTATATATGGCTTTTGTTTATAAGCTTCAAGAGGGGGAGGGTGCATCAACGGGTATTTATGGTTTGATTGCTGTATTTGTTATGCTTGCCATAAAAAACGGAACTGTTTTCTTTTCACCCGTACCAGCGTTGGCCTTGGTAGTTTTGGCTATTTATACAGTTGGTGGAATGCTCTTGGGAAAAGCCACCGCATATGAACACATTTCGGGGTTTGTTGGCGGTTTAATTATGGGCTTTGTTTTTGTTTTGATGGTGTAATAAGTTAAAAGAATTTAGTGCTTGTAGAGGTAAAAAATATGATTGAGCATTTTGAAATATATACCGACGTTCTTGTTCTCGGTAGTGGTCCTGCAGGCTTTGCTGCAGCATATAGTGCTGCCAAAAATGGCGCGGTGGTAATTCTTGTTGAGCAAAGCGGAGATGTGGGTGGAATTTCAACTTCTGGCCTTATGAGCCATTGGACGGGTAGCTGCGGTAGTCCGTTGTACTATGAAATCCTGAAAAGAACATCTGAAAACAATGAGGGTGTATTCAAAGGTAATATCACTAACCTCATAGATCCCGAAAAGCTGAAAACACTTTATCTTGAAATGCTTTGCGAGGTCGGGTGTAAGGTTATGCTCTATACTTTTGCAGAGGATGCCATTTGTGATGGTGATAAAATTCTTGGTGCAACTGTTATCAATAAATCAGGTAAAACAGATATCTATGCAAAAATAACTATCGATGCTACGGGTGATGGTGATATTGCCGCAAGGGCAGGTGCAGAATTTGTTCTTGGCAGAGAAAGTGATAATAAAATGCAACCTGCAACACTTATGTTTAAGGTTGGCGGTGTTGATTATGACAGGGCGGTGTTTTTAGGCTCATTTGAATCAACCTTTGAAACCCCGAAGGGTGAGCTGCAGGCTCTTGCAAAAGAGCATATACCATACCCTGCAGGGCATATTCTTACTTATGAATCTACTTTACCGGGTGTGGTTACCTGTAATATGACAAATGCAATTGATATTGATGGTACAAATGCAGATGACCTGACACGTGCAACTCTTGTATGTCGCAGACAGATGGATGATATAGTTAAATATCTTCGCAAATTTGTTCCCGGTTATGAGAATTGCTATGTTATCAGCTCTGCATCGCTTATGGGAATTCGTGAAACAAGTCATTTTAAAGGTAAATACACATTGAATGAGCAGGATATTCTTGAGGCTAAAGTCTTTGACGATTACGTTGTTAAAGATGCTTACTTTAATTTTGATGTACATAATATTACCGGGGCAGGTCTTGATAAAACAGGTGTTCAAAAGCATTTTAATCAAGATAAGGGGTATACAATACCTTACCGTTGCCTTTTACCCTTGGTTAAAGAAAATCTTTTGCTTTGTGGCAGAAATATTTCGGGTACGCATATGGCACACTCAAATTTCAGAGTAATGCCGATTTGTGTTGGTATAGGTGAGGCTGCAGGTGTTGCGGCATATATTTCAGCTTCAAGGGGATGTAGTCTGAATGACGTTGATGCAAAAGAAATCAGAGCGGTTATAGGTATATAAGCTTATTGGTGAAATGGTCAGAATTAATTAAACAATTCCCGGCAATTTTAATTATAGTAAAACATAATGAAACCCCCGGTTATCGATAAGCTTCGATAACCGGGGGTGTTAGTTTTATTTGGTTTTTGTGTTTGTAATACTTGTAGTTGGTCTTGTATTATCCTTCTATCGCTTTCATGATTTCATCGTATGTAATCATATTGCCGTACTTTGTGAAATCAATCTGTTTGCCAAGTATACGGATATTATCAACCATTGGCTTATTGTTTGTGTAAACAGGCTTGCCGGGAGTGATGGGGTAAATACCAAGGCAACTGAAGATGTACCAAGCGGCGGTTGAGCCGTTGTCCTCGTCACCGGGGAAGCCATCATCCTTCCATGAAAAGCCCTCTGCACAAATCTTTTTGAGCCAGTATTCTGTCTTTTCGGGCTGACCAAGGTAGGTGTACATAAAGGGAATATGGAAGCTGGGCTGGTTTGAAATTGCACATTGACCCCAATCGCAAGCCGCCATTTCGGTCATTTCGTGTATTTCGTAGTTATATCCGCCAACTCGGTATTCAACGGGTGCAGCAAAAAATTCGTCAAGCTTTTCAATAAGCTTATCCTTGCCACCATAAAGCTCTGCAAGACCATCAATATCGTGCTGTACGGCAAAGCTTGTCTGCCATGCTGCAGCCTCTGTATAGTCACCGCCCCATTTTGTGGGGTCAAAGTCAGGCTTGAAGTTGCCTTTTGAATCCTTAGGTCTCATAAAGCCTGTTTCGTTGTCAAAAATGTTTCTGTAATTCTTTGCACGTGCGCGGTATTTTTCAACCTTGTCATTATAGCCGAGAATACCTGCAACAGTTGCAAGGCAATCATCAAAGTATGCCGCATCAAGTGTAAGGTTTACACTCTCAGAGAATTTGTCGCAAGGCACGTAACCAAGCTCAAGATATTCTTCACAACCCTCTCTGCCGTAGGCAGGTACTGTAGATGATTTGTTTGCGTGGTGCTCCATACCCTCAAACGCAGTTTCAAGCCAATCCTTTGAAATAAGGTTTCTTGTAGCAACATCTGCAATTACGGCATCAATTGCTGTGCTTGGCATACAGTTTTTGGCGTCGCCTGCGGTCCAACGGGGGAGCCATCCGCCATCCTTATAGTCCTGAATATAACCTTCAATAATCTCGGGTAAAATATCCTTTGCAATAATAGCATAGAAGGGATAGTTTGTGCGGTATGTGTCCCAAAAACCATTATCAGTATATCTTACACCGGGAATCACTTTATCAGCGCTTGGTGAATAGTGAATGGGGTTGCCGTTTTCGTCAGGCTCGTATGCCTTGTGAGGGTAAAGAAATGTGCGGTACATACAGCTGTAGAAGGTTTTCATTGTATCTTCATCTGCATCAATCTCAATTTTGCTGAGATATTCGTTCCAGATGCGTTCATTTTCTGCTTTAAGCTCATCAAAGCTACCATAAACAGAATCGTACTGAAGATTTCTTAATGCCTGCTCATAGCTTATGAATGATGTTGCAACGGTAAAGGTAACGTCCTTTTTCTTAAGTGCAATATGTATGCCTGTACCTTCACCCTTTACGTGTAAGCTGTTTTCGGTATCGCGGGTGTCTCTGTTGCCTGTGTGAATCTTGTCAGCATCAACAGAATCTGCATCAAACTGAAAAACGTAATAACCTTTAAGAGTACCTTTATCGTGAGATTTTCTGCCCTGGTTGCAATCGGTCCAACAATAAAGGCGGGTGTTTTCTTTATCGTATTCGTATTCGCAGTTGTATTTAACGGGCAAAATTGAAATATATCGGTCAAAATCCTTTTTGAAGCTTAATCTTACACAAGCGCCGTATTCTGTGGGCGTAAGCTCAAAATCACAGAAAGGTCTCTTAAGATAGCACTTAAGGTAATGGGGCTGTAAAATAGTTTTTTCGGGGTCGTAGCCTGACCAGCAATCCTCAAATGCTACATAGGGCTTTTCAATCTGTGGCATCATTGTGAATGCGCTGTGGTCGCTGATCCATGGGCTTGGTTGACGGGTAAGGCGAATACCCTCAACTGAACGGTCACCCGGGTGATAGTACCAACTGCCCCTTGATGTTTCGGTTTGCAAACTGAATGCGGCAAAGCCAAAAGGCTTTTGTATAAGGGGTAATGTGTTACCCTGTGAAAAACGATGCAGAGATTGTGAACCCTGCTTGATATTAACATATTTGAGATAATTCATAAGAATACCTACTTTCACTGATTATGTTGATATGATACCATATATCCGTAAATGTTTCAATGCATAGCGGCTTATTCAAACGCCCATTTTTGTTGCATTATAACTGCAGGCACGTAGTCACTTTCTCTTGTGTAAAACGCAGTAATTAAGCTGCCGTCATCAAGCTCTATTGTAGATGGATAGCCTAAATCATCGGTATCATAGCCGTGGTGTATAATGCTTTCGTCACTCCAGGTTTCACCACCATCAGTACTGAAAACCGCCCATATTCCGTAAGGTCTTTTTCTGTGTGAAAAGGTTGAAATTAATGTGCCCGAAGAATGCATAAATAAATGACCGGGTGCACCGCTGTCATCACGTACAATTTGTCGGGGTTTGCTCCAGGTTACACCATTATCAAGTGAAATCGTCTGGTAAAGTGTAAATATAGTTTCATCAGCATTTTCTGCACGTAGATGGCAGATTATTTTTCCGTCACCAAGCTGAATTGCGTGGGGCTCGTAAAAGTAAAGGTCTTTGAACTCTTCGTATTTATATATACCCAATTCACCGCGTAAGGTCATTTCTCCTGTTTCGGTATTAATTACGTGGGCTTCAATGTGATTGTGAATACCAAGCCTTCTGCCAACCCACAAAACCGTACCGTCATTAAGCACCGTAGGGCCGTGTGGTGATGAAACAGGGGATTTGTATATCTTACCAAAGGTTTCACCACAGTCGTTACTGATTCTGAAGCTGATACCAAGCGCTTCTGCCTCATCCTCGGCAGAAATAGCGTTTATGTGGTCAAAGCATTCCTGTGTTTGTGGCATATTTTCTCGTTGGAATTCGAGTGAGTTATTAAATGTAGTGGCAATAAGTCCGCTTTCGCCGAAAACACAAAGTCCGACATCACGGTCATCAAGAACAGTATCAAAAACAGGTACAGGCTTGCTGTATGTTTCACCATTATCGTCACTGAATGCTAAAACACCCTTGCCGAACGGACATATGTGCTCTACCCTGTAACCCGATGCACCTACGCATATTCTGCCATTCTGTAGCTTTGCGATAGTTGGCCACGCAAAGTAAGCGTGGTGGCTCTCTGTATTTGTCATAACAACCTTTGGCTCACCGATTAATTTAATATCCAAAATAATTCCACCTTTGTGTAATAAGCTTTTTTCTTATCCTATTTCAATTTTAAAGCAGATTGGTAAATCTGTGCTGATGTCAGAGCGAAGGTTTATTTTAAGCGCTTCTTCATCTCTTGTGAAAAGAATTTTTTCATCACTGCCAAGCAGCTCTATGCTTTCAATCAGATAATTGTGCCTTTCGTGCCTTCTTAAGGTTTTTATTTCGATTTCCTTGGAGGGCTTCATCTGAAATGCGTAAAGGTAACCATTCTTATATGTAAATCTGAAATCCTTTTCGGTAAACTGTTGCTCGTCATAGTCAGTGAAGTAACCACCGGATGTGTTTGTTTCACCCTCACCGAAGGTTTTCCAGAAGGTTGTGCCGTAAATACCCTCGCCATTACATTCAAGCCATTTGCCCATTGTAAGAAGCACTCGGGTTTCCTCATCTGTAATTGAGCCATCGGGCTTCGGACCGATATTTATCAGCAGATTGCCGTTTTTGGAAACAATGTCAACAAGGTCGCGTATAACCTGACGTGCGCTTTTAAATGAGTTATCTGTTGTGTAACCCCAGGAGCATTTACCGATAGCTGTATCTGTTTGCCAATATAATGGTGATATACCCGAAAGTGCACCACGCTCAACATCAAATGTTGCAATAGTAGGGGGGAATGCCTCGTGCTTGTAGTTGATGGTAACCTCCTTGTTCCATTCCTCGGCTCTGTTGTAGTAATATGCACACAGCTTTTTAAGGTATGGCTTGAAGGAGTGGTTGTGAATCCACCAATCAAAATAGAGTACAGACGGCTGATATTTGTCAATTAACTCGCAGGTGCGCACAAGCCAGTCCTGAAGCCATTCTTCACTTGCGCCCTTTGAGTATGTGTCAGCGGTATATTTGTGTAAATCGTGGGAATGGAATTCCTCACAATATACTGCAGGGCCATAAAAAGACTCGTATTCAGGGTTGTTGACATCACTGTCAAAGGTTCTTCCCATATTCATAAAAAAGTAATGCTCAGCTCTGTGGGTGGATGCACACAATGTAAGCCCTTGCTTATCACACTCTGCCTTAAGCTCACCAACAACATCTCTGCAGGGTCCCATTTCCTTTGCGTTCCAGGGGTTAAGCTCGGTTTCATACATAGCAAACCCGTCGTGATGCTCACAAACGGGCATTACATACTTAATACCGGCTTCTTTGAATAAGGATACCCATTTTTCAACATCAAAGAGCTCTGCCTTGAACATAGGTATAAAGTCCTTGTAGCCAAAATTCTTTTGCTCACCATAGGTTTTTCGGTGATGCTCAAACTCCTCGCAAGCGGGGTCATACATAGCTCTCGAATACCATTCGTTGCCAAAGGCAGGTACAGAGTATATTCCCCAATGGATGAATACACCCACCTTATCGTTCATATACCATTCAGGTACCTTGTGGTGGCTGAGTGAAGCCCAATCCGGCTTGTAGCTGCCTTTTTCGTTAACATCTTCAATAATTTTAAGGTATTCCTTTACAGTCACTTTTTTCACCCCATCGGAATCGCTTTGTTAAATTAATTATAGCATAAATAAGTGTTTTGGCAATATTAATACACCCACTTGTGGTAAGTGGGTGTATAAATTCAATTTATTTTATTGTGATTTTAAATAATCTTGCGCCATGGGGGTTAACCCTTGCATCAAATTTACCGTCAGTTACGGTGTGTTCTTCGTGAGCCCACATATCCCACACGCTGTACTTAACACCACCAATTGAAATATCAGTTATATCAAAGCTGATTTCACGCTCTTCATCGTCTGTATTAAAGAGTGCAACGTATTTACATTCGTCACCATTGGATGTCCAGATGATTTCACCCTTGCCGTCATTTTCTTCACGCTTGAACTGTCTTGCACCACTTGAGTTTTTGAGCATATCAATAAGCTCTCTGTTCTGAAGTAGTGAAAGGGTAAATTCATCATTCTCACGCATTTCACCACCCATCATAAGAGGGGAGCGGAAGATACCCCAAAGGGTCATCATTGTTATCTGCTCGTCGTGAGTAAAGCGGGTGTATCGGTTTCTGTATTGGGGAAGCTCTTCTGTAATCTGAATTCTGCCTAAGGGAAGCATATCGCAATCAGGCCATGCACCGGGCTGAACATATTCCTGCCATGCGTAGCAACGCTCGAACATAGCGTGAAGCTTGCTCCACTCATCCCAAAAATCACCTGTCATACGCCACATATTTGCATGTGCTGCAAGATGCTCGTGCTCCCATACAGGGGCAGGGCCGGGTGAAAGGCTAAGAACCATATCTCTGCCGCATTTATCAATGGCTTTTCTGAGCATTTCAATTTCTTTTCGTGCAGAATAGGGGTTGTCAGGGTATATTTCTGTGTTTGCTATATCGTCACACTTAATGTAGTCAACATCCCAAGATGCGTAAAGCTCAAAAATAGAATCGTAATATTCCTGCGCACCTTTTTTATCAGGGTAAAGGCCGTACATATCAGGGTTCCAGGCACAAATTGAGGTGGGGTTTGCAATATCCCTTGCAGTAAGGCCTTCACACTTGATTTTTGTGTGCTGGTGTGCCGCCTGTCTTGGAATACCTCTCATAATATGAATGCCGAATTTAAGGCCTAGTGAATGTATATAATCTGCAATAGGCTTAAAGCCTTTACCGCCTGCAGATGAGGGGAAGCGTTCAACTGATGGGATAAGACGTGAATATTCATCCATGCAAAGGGGGGCAAAGTAGTTATAATAAAAACTGTTTGCAGTAGGCTCGGACCACTGAATGTCACAAACAACGTATTCCCAGCCATAATCCTTAAGGTGCTTTGCCATATAATCTGCATTAGCAAGCAGCTGCTCTTCGTTAACAGCCGCACCGTAACAATCCCAGCTATTCCAACCCATAGGTGGAGTAAGTGCAAGTTTTTTATGCATATGTATCTACCTCTTTATAAGTAATTATGAGTATTTTACCACTTGTGGCATACAAAAACAAGTTGTCATTTATGTATTTGTGATGATATTGTAAAAATTACCCCCACTTACCAATGTTGGTAGGTGGGGATTGTAATTAAAATATCACTTTTTTTCGTAAGGGTATGCAAGCCAATTCGCAAGCCATACGTAGCATAAAACAGGCAAAACACCTGAAAATGCTGATACTATAGACGGTATTGCAACTATTGCTGCATTCATATTGTTGCTTAATGGTGCAGCTGATGTAGACGCAAGCTTTTCAAAAAGCTCTTGTATAAGATGCATTGTAGAAAAGATAATAAGTGCAATTTGAGATAGGGGAATAATAAAACGGACTTTAGACACTTTTTCTCTGAGTGGTGTTTCAGGCATTTTTACCATGATATAAGTAAATGCAATCAACATCATATAGAAAATAACTTCACAGATATAACTTGATAACGAACCTGTAAATAAGCCTATAATACAAGGTATTAATTGAGTTGAAAGGGCGATTATAAGCAGGTTGTCATATCTTTTTGTGAACAAAATCCGTGCAATAAATAAGTGAGAAATACCCCAAATTACATAAATAATTATATTAGAGGTTGTTAACTTAGGTGCCTGATTGAGGAGTGTTGTACATAAAAGTTCAAGTGCCACTGTTGAAAAATTACTCAATGCTGTAAGCAAAAATATTACAGCAGAGCCCTTAGGCTTTTTTATAGTTGCATTTTTCATTTTTGTTTCACCTCGTCAAGGGCTTATTCCCATTCTTTGTTCATAACAACGAAAGTCATTCTTTCCTGAATACTTGCATCACCATGACCGGTTTTAATGCCACCATGGTCAGACGTTACAATTATGAGCCAATCCTCTGTTTCGTAGGTTTCTCTTGCCTCTATAGCCTTGATTACTTCATAACCATAAGCATCCTCTGTTTTGAATGCATCTTTGTATCCAGGGTTGTTGAATGAGAAACCATAGTCGTGACCGGCTGAGTCTGTGTTTTCGTAAATGATGAATACAAAATCAGCACACTCGGCATTTGTGATTTCTGCCATAGCGCCCACGTGAACATCATCATTATTTTCGCGGAGGTTAAAATCTACGTCAATATTGTTATCTTCGCAGTAAGCTTTTTCATCAATGTAGGTTGAGTCATCGTTAGTAAAATGACCTTTCCATCTTGTGATGAATGCAGAACTATCAATTGTGCCATCCTCAACAAGGCTTGTCATAAGTGTTTTGGGCTCAACCTTTTTAGTTATACTGTTGCCTGTTATACCATGAACATCTGCCCATTGACCGGTAGCAATTGAGCACCAGCCGGGTGCAGTTGATGTATCCTGTGTGTTTTCAGCAGGGTAGTTAACACCGCCACAGTATGTAAGGTTGTTTGATGCACCGTTTTTAAGAAGGTAGCTTATTGCACCATTCTCTTCTTTTTCTGCAAGTATATCCGCACGGCAACCATCGTAACCGATGATAACTGCTTTTTTTACTGTTTTGCCCTGGGGTAAGTCTGACTCGAAGTGCCCCTTGATTATTCCGTAAAGGTCTGTCTGTGGGTATGCGGTTTCAATGGTGTTTTCATATTTAACGGCATTTACATTACTTCTGAATAATTCTTCAGTATCTGTCTTATCCCTGCCGTATCTTGTGAAATACAAAGCAAGTGAACCTGCAACAATACCTAAAACAAGGATAACAGAAACGATTGATATGATAATCTTTTTCTTGTTTTTCATCATTATTTTCCCTCGATAGCAAGGTTTTCTTCGTGACGCTCTGCACGCATAACCTCAAGCTCACGATACATCTGCTCTTTCTTTTCACCTTCAATTTCATAAGTGGTTTTAAGAATGATGGATTTAAGAAGGTTACTTAATGTATAACCAAAGAGAAGGAATGCAAGAAGCAATAAGCAGGTTTTAAGGTATGTGGGCTGTGCCTGCATTGTAGCAACAAGGTCACCCTCTGCAGATGACTGATAACCTGCCCATGCAATCATAAATGGAATCATAAGATCACGAAGGTAGTTAAGTGCTGTCTGAATCCAACCGGGCACAATACCCTGAACAGCTTCCATTCTTTCGCCGGTTTTCCATTCAAGGTAATCATAGAACTCAACGTTGAAGTGTGAGTTTGAAAGCTCCTGAATACCGATACCGATACCAAAAATAAAATAGAAAGCGTAAAAGAATATACTGTTCCAGCCTGAGAAGAATTTTAAACCGAACTGTGCTTCAACAAAGCAGATTGTAAAAAGAATACCTGCAGAAATCAATGAATAAGGACCACAGAACTTAAGGAGCTTAGTGGGTTCATATTTCTTTGAGAGCTTAGTTGTAATAAGGTTACCAACAACTGTACCTACGGCTGTTGGGAGTGTAAGTAAAATGTTCTTTGATGAGCCTACTGTGATAGCTGCAAGGTATGTGGACATTTTGCCCAGCATAGCAAGAACATTTACCCATTGCATAAAATGATATGCACGATAGTTTTTGTCTTTAAACAATGTAAAAATAGCCTTGGAGATTTTAACCTTTTCTTTCTTGGGTAATTCAATACGCTCTTTACAGAAAAGACCACACATAAGGTTACCAAAGAGTGTTACTGTTGCGGCAACAATACCAAGTGTCATATACATCTTGTTTTTGTCATCGCTGATAAGACCGTAAATGAATGTTGAAATATATGCTCCGCCGTAGCCGAGGTAGTAAGAAAGCTGCCATATTGTAGCAACAGTTTTCTTCTCTTTGTGGTTGGGTGAAATAACCTGTGCCACATTCTGACCAAGGTTGTTAAAGGCATTGAACACAGTCTGACAACAAGCAATACCATAACGGAATAATGTCATCTGTTCAATTGTCCAACCTTGTGGTACGTAGAAATAGAAAACTGTAAGCATAAATATCGGTACAAGACAAATAATGTACCATTGGCGATAACGACCCCAACGGGATTTCCATTTCTGCACAATCATACCTGCCATAAAGCCAAAGGCAATACCGCAGATAGTTGTTAATGTTGTTTGCACTGCAAGTATTTCTGCAATCTCATCAGCATTTACACCAACAGGGCCATAATAAAGCTCGTGCAGGAATGCTGCTGCAAGTGTACCTGTAAGGGTTGTGCCAAACATACCGCCTATACGGGCAAGCATAAGACAAACATATTCGAACTTTGTGATATGCTTATCGTGATTGTGCGATAAAGCATTATCAGGGCGCTCCATAGCAGAAGCTCTGGTCTTTTTTGACATTAAATCATCTCCAAATGTTAATTTGTTTAATTTTAACATATATTATTCATTGAATCAAGGATTTTTATTTATAATGTTATATGGTGATAAAAAATATTGCCTACCTCTTTAAAGAAGTAGGCAATATCAGAAAAAATTTATTTGTTGTAAATATCAGCAAGAATATCTGCGCACTTTTCAATACCTAAAGCAGATGTGCTGAGTACAATATCATAGTTTTTAATTTCGCCCCATTTGCGGTCGGTGTAAAATTGATAGTAAGCACCACGTCGTTTATCTTTTTCGCGTAAGCGTCTTTCGGGTAATACGTCACTTTCACCATACTGTTCAACAATACGTTTTGCACGACTTTCTATATCTGCTCTTATGAATACCTTAAGGCAATCGGGGTTATCCCTCAAAATGTAATCGGCACACCTGCCTACGATTATGCAAGGGCCTTTTTCGGCAAGCTCAAGTATAATCTTTCTTTGTGCAAACCAAATGTCATCCTGTAATGAGTGGCCATAATAGTCTCTGTCAGCAAAGGCGTTTGCGAACCAATTCCCGTGAGATGCGTATTCACCACGCTCTGCAACAAACTCCTCACACAGACCACTTTCTTCTGCAATTTTTTGGATTAAATCGTGGTCATAGCAGGGGATGTTGAGCTTTTCTGCAAGTAATTTACCAACAGTACGGCCTCCGCTACCAAATTCTCGGCTGATTGCAATAACTTTATTATTCATATAGTTCGCCTCCTTTTGCAATTTCATTATACCATATAGGCTGAAAGCTGTCAATTATTTAACAAATGGTATGTGGTTTATTGACATTGATTTAATCGGTTATTATAATTATATCAAAATGAGAGGTGCTTTTATGAATAACGTGTTTGATAATATTTATACCAGGCGCAGCTACAGATGCTATAAGCCAGATGCTGTACCGAAGGATTTAATTGAAAAAATTGTTACAGCAGGTACTTATGCTGCAACGGGAATGAACAAACAATCCCCTATAATTATTGCCGTTACCAATAAGGAATTGCGTGACAGACTTTCAAAGCTTAATGCATCAATAATGGGGCGTGATGATGGTTCGGACCCTTTTTATGGTGCGCCCGTTGTAATTATCGTTCTTGCACAAAAAGATGTGTCTACACATATTTACGATGGCAGTCTTGTGCTTGGTAATATGATGCTTGCTGCCCACGAGTGTGGTCTTGGCTCTTGTTGGATTCACCGCGCTAAAGAAGAATTTGAACTCTCTGAATGTAAGGCGCTTTTAAATTCCCTTGGTGTAGAAGGTGAGTATGAAGGTATAGGCCACCTTATTGTCGGCTACCCTGATGGCGATACACCTGAATTAAGACCCCGTAAAGATAATTACGTTTACTTTGTTGAATAATTAATTTTACCCGAGCTTGTCTCGGGTTTTTTATGTCCCTTTTATGAAGTCTATAGCACCTTTTTCAAGCCTTGAAACCTGTGCTTGTGATATGCCTATTTCCTGGGCAACCTCTGTTTGAGTCATACCCTTCATAAATCGCATTGATAATATTCTTTTCTCCCTTGGGGGTAGGCTTTTGATTGCCTCCTTCATTGAAATTTCGTCAATCCAGTCGCCGTCACTTTCGTTAGTTCCAAGCTGATCCATAAGGTATATTGTGTCACCGCCATTCGAATAAACAGGCTCGTAAAACGATACAGGGTCAACGATGGATTCGAGTGCAATAACAATATCACTTTTCTTTCTGCCCATTTCCTTTGCAATTTCTTCTATGGTGGGGTCACGGTTTAAATCATTAGATAGCTTTTCGCGTGTTTGCATAGCGTGATATGCTGTATCCCTCATAGAACGGCTGACCCTTACGGGATTGTTATCCCTTAAATGCCGTCTGACTTCGCCGATTATCATCGGTACTGCATAGGTTGAAAATTTAACGTCATGGGTTGTATCAAAATTATCAATAGCTTTCATAAGTCCGATACATCCTACCTGAAAAAGGTCATCAGGGTTTTCGCCTCGGTTATTGAATCTTTGGATTACGCTTAGCACGAGCCTCAAGTTACCTGTTATCAGTTTTTCTCTGGCGGCGGTGTTTCCGCTTTGCGCCTCTATAAGCAGAGCTGTTTTTTCTTTTTCTGTCATTACTTTTAATTTTGAAGTATCAATACCGCATATTTCAACCTTACTGTAATACATTTCAACACTCCTTTTAAATTCTAAAAGGATTATTGCCCGAAAAAGAAGTTGTAAACAAATTTAAATTTACCAAATTTTAAAAGCCTTTGCTTGACTTTTGTATTGTGTGTGGTATAATATGTTTAACATTATTTTTTCAGGAGGATTATTCATGAAAAAGGTATTAAAAGTTATCGGTATTATTGCAGCTATCGCAGCAGCCGCAGCAGCAATTTATGTTATCATCTCAAAAATCAAAGCAAAAAATGCTCCTCAGGGCTATGATGAAGACAACTACGTTTCATGCTCTTGCCTTGATGAAGATTTCATCAGCGAAACAGTTGCTGAATAATTAAAGTAACTTAAGCCCTGCGGTATTTCCGCAGGGCATTTTTTCATAAAACCGCTTTTTTGTAAGATAATAGTAACAAAACTTTTTGACGGAGCGGTTATATGATGTATTTAAAAGCTTTTATTATCGGTGGTCTTGTATGTGTTATAGGTCAGATTCTTATAGATAAAACCAAACTCACACCGGGCAGAATACTTGTGCTTTATGTGGTTGTCGGCGTTGTACTTGGTGCATTCGGCATATTTGCACCACTCAGGGACTTTGCAGGGTCAGGGGTTACTGTACCACTGCTTGGGTTTGGCGCGACTCTTGCCGAGGGAACAAAAGAAATTATTGATGCAGAAGGTGCAGTGGGTATCTTAAGCGGTCCGTTATCGTCAGGTGCGGGGGGGATTGCCGCTGCAGTAATTGCAGGTCTTGTTATGTCTTGTATCACAAAGCCACATATTAAATAATATTTGACAAACCCCATTAAATATAATACTATCTTTATACTAAAATCCTTTCGGAGGGTAGTTATGAAAAAATATATCGCGCTTTTGTGTACACTTATAATAGTAATTTCATCTATAACTACAGTTGCATTTGCAGAAGGCAATGGTGAAAACCCTGATGCCCTCAGTAGTGCTACTTCTTCTGAGCTTGAGTCCGCAGAGGGTACGATTTCTGAAACAACTGAAATTACAACAGAAGGTACAACTGTAGATGTGACAGAAAGCACAACAGAAAGTACAACTGTAGATGTGACAGAAAGCACAACAGCAAGTACAACTGTAGATGTGACAGAAAGCACAACAACAGAGCCTGCAGAATCTACTACCGAAGCCCCTGAAACAGAATCCACAACAGAGGAACCGACTGAAACTACTACAGAAACTATTCCTGCGCCTCAGTTGAAGCCTGCCCAGCCCAAGCCCGTGTCACTTACAAACACAACGGGCGGTATTCTTTTTAACTGGAATGTAGTAGCGGGTGCAACCTCATACAGAGTGTACAAGCGTGGTGCAGGTGACAGATATTGGACTTACCTCGCAACGGTTACCAATCCTTCTTATTCAGATAGCAAGGTTTCCAGCGGTAATTACTACAGATATACTGTAATTGCCGTAAATAATGGTGGATTCAGTACATATCACAGCGGTATTGTTATAAAAAGACTTGCTAATCCGTATAACATAAAAGCAGCTAATAATGTTAATAATGTTACTGTCAATTGGGCAAAAATCAATGGAGCAACCGCATATAGGGTATACCGCAGAACTGCTGGTAGCACGTATTGGACTTACCTTGGTACACAAAAAAACACAAGCTTTATTGATACAAATATAAAAACCAATGCATATTACAGGTATACTGTGCGTAGTACCTATGGCAATACCTTCAGCGATTATAGTACAAACGGTGCACTGACTTTGTTTGTGGGATCACCCAAGCCTATGCGTATCACAACACTCGGTACAGGTGTTTCGTTCAATTGGTCAACGGTTGCGGGTGCGCAAAGCTATCGTGTGTATCGTCGTGGTGCAGGTGAAAAATATTGGACTTATATTGGTGCTACAAATAGCAATACTTTTTTTGATCAGGGTGTTAAAAAGGGTAATTATTACCGCTATACAGTAAAGGCTGTGCGAAATTCATATATGAGTGGCTTTGATACAGTTGGTGTTACTGTTAAGTTTATGGCTGTCAGCGGTATGGTTGTTCACGGCAGATATGATAATTATCTTAAACCCGGTACAATAACTAATCCTACTATTATCAGTATTGATCAAGATAATTGGGAGTTAACCATTGTAAATGGCGGTTATAGAATACCCAAAAGCTATCAGCCAAACCTTACCTATGTGTGCGGTAGCGGTGAAAGGCTTGATAAAAACGTAGCAGTACATTATGAGCGTATGTATAACGCTGCAAGGGCACAAGGGGTATACCTTACACCTTGCTCGGGCTACCGTTCATACAGTACACAGGAAACGCTGTTTAACCGCAAAATTAATTTGTATTTGAACCAGGGATATAGCTATGATGATGCAGTTGTGAAGGCCGCAACAATTGTTATGCCACCAGGCAGCTCAGAGCATAATCTTGGCTATGCTATGGATATTGTTTGTGTTGAAGAATGGTTTGAACATACTGCAGAGTTCAGGTGGCTTCAGCAGAATGCCGCAGATTACGGCTTTATATTACGCTACCCTAAGAATAAACAACATATTACCAAGGTTATATATGAGCCATGGCATTGGCGTTATGTAGGCGTGCCTGCCGCCCACGCTATGAAGGAAAGTGGTCTGGTACTTGAAGAATATCTTGGTGTTGTAAATTAAAAAATCCCCGTATTGCTCATTTTGATGAAGCAATACGGGGTAAGTTTTTGCAATTATTTCATTTCAATATCGGCATAAATGGGGTAGTGGTCAGAAACGAATCTGCCGTCAATGCCTTCATTTACAACTCTGTATGTAAGTGCCTTAAAGCCATCGTTAATCATAACGTAGTCAATAACGTCATCCTTGTGCATTTCGGGTTTTGTATCATGATATGTACAATAATCCATTGAGTCAGGTGCCATAAACTTTGTATCGTAGAAGTATCCCGAATCAACAAACTGATTGTAGTTGGTTGAGCCCTGAACAACATTCATATCAGCAGTAAAAACAACAGGTATATCTGTGAATGTTTTGGCTTTGTTGATAATCATCTCAACGCTATTTTTACGGGCGGAAATACCAACATGGTCAAAGTGTGTGTTCATATGAACGTACTGTTTGCCTGTTTCTTTATTTTTAAGGTGTACCCATGTGCAAACACGTCTGCAAGCAGCATCCCAACCAAATGAGGGAGTATCAGGTGTTTCTGAAAGCCAGAATGTATCGCTTTCAACAACCTCGTATTTATCTTTGAGGTAAAATACTGCAGAATACTCACCCTCGTTGTCACCGTCATCTCTGCCAACGCCTACGTAAGCGTATTTTTCACCAACAGTTTCTTTAAGTGTAGCCATCCATTCGGGTGTAGCTTCCTGTACACCGATTGAATCCGCTTCGCTTTCAAGCATTGTCTGTGAAACAATACCAATGCGGTCTTCCCAGGAATCCTTACCTACGTTAGCGCAACGAATGTTAAATGACATGATTCTCATAGTGTTTTCCTCCTTGATTTCAAAACCTTGAAGATATTCGCCGTCAGATGGTTTTTCGGGTTTGGGCATACTTCCAATGATACCGAATATTGACGAAATCATTGTGATAAATGACATAATAATTGACATAATCGCAGTCATTCCTGCACTTGTCATATAATCACTCCTTATTTGATTTTTATTAAGTCATTATAATACTACATAAAAGAATAGTCAACAAAAACCCTCGCAATTTCTTGCGAGGGTTTTAAAATTAGTTTTTTTTTTTACCAAACTTTCTCTGGAATACTTTGATGATTTCAACAATGGGGATGATAAGGAATGAAAGACCAAGTGAAATTGCATAAGCAGTACTATCAAGGTGAGCAAAGCCAAAGAGGTTTGAAAGCACATCAACCTCAACAACAGCTGTTGTAAGAAGGAATGAGCCAATCATAGCACCATAGAGTGCGATGTTGTGGTGACCCTTGAATACCATAGCAACAGCAGAGCCTCTCTGTGAGCGCATGTTGAATGAATGGAAGATTTCACACATAGCCATTGTGAAGAATGCCATTGTCATACCTTCGCTGCTGTCGGGAATGTTGCGGAATACAAGGTGACCTGTTTCAAGGAATTCACCAATGTAGAATGCAGTAACTGTAAGTATACTAACAAGAATACCCTGGTATGCACAGTCAACACCAAGACCGCCTGAGAAAATACCGTCGTTTTTGTTACGGGGTTTACGTTTCATAATGTTCTGCTCAGGCTTTTCAAGGCCAAGTGCGAGTGCAGGGATACTGTCTGTAACAAGGTTAATGAAAAGAAGGTGAGAGGGGTTAAGAATTGTAAAGCCCATAATTGTTGCAAAGAAGATTGAGATAACCTCTGAAAGGTTAGAACCAAGCAGGAACTGAATTGCTTTACGAATGTTATCGTAAATTCTTCTGCCTTCACCAACTGCAGAAACGATAGTTGCAAAGTTATCGTCTGTAAGCACCATATCAGCAACGTTCTTTGTAACGTCTGTACCTGTGATACCCATACCAACACCGATATCAGCACTCTTGATAGAGGGGGCATCGTTAACACCGTCACCTGTCATGGCAGTAACGTAGCCTTTGTTTTTCCATGCGTTAACAATTCTTGTTTTGTGTTCGGGCTGAACACGTGCATAAACGAATACGTTTTCAACAATTTTTTCAAACTCTTCGTCAGAGTATTTATCAATGTCAGCACCCATCATAGCCTGTGAATCGTCTTTAAGAATGCCAAGCTCACGGGCAATTGCCTTAGCTGTGTTGATATGGTCACCTGTAATCATAATAGGTGTAATACCTGCACTACGGCACTCAACGATAGCATCTTTTACCTCGGGTCGAACAGGGTCAATCATACCTGTAAGACCGATAAAAATCATATCGCATTCAAGAGCGTTTGATTCGTATGCTGTAGGCTCTGTTGTGTACTCTTTGTATGCAACAGCAAATACTCGAAGTGCCTTGTTACCCATTCTTGTGTTTTCCTCGGCAGCCTTTGCAAGGATTGATTCATCCATAGCAACAACCTGACCGTCAACAAGGGCGTGTGTGCATTTTTTAAGGATTTCATCGGGTGCACCCTTTGTATACTGAACAAATTTGCCGTCAACCTTGTGGATTGTTGACATCATCTTTCTGCCAGAGTCAAAGGGAATTTCACCTGCACGGGGGTTAGCTGCAACAAGGTCTGCCTTGTTAAGGCCAAGTGTTGCTGCATAGTTGATAAGGGCAACCTCGTCAGGCTCGCCTGTGCTTTTGCCATCTTCTTCAACTTCAGCATTTGTGCAAAGCGCCATCGCTGTAGCAAGGCGTTTTTCATCCTGCGCATAGTGGTCAACAACTGTCATAACGTTCTGGGTAAGTGTACCTGTTTTATCCGAGCAGATAATCTGTGTACAACCGAGTGTTTCAACAGCTGTCATTTTACGGATAATAGCGTTCTTTTTAGACATATTGGTAACACCAATTGAAAGAACGATTGTCATAACCGCAACAAGACCCTCGGGGATAGCCGCAACAGCAAGGGCAATAGCGGTAATGAATGAATCAAGTGCAACGTGGTAGAATTCTGCATCGCTGCCTGAGATGAAATGTACTGCAATATTGTAGCCGAAAATAACAACACAAACTGCAAGTACAAGCTTTGTAAGAGCCTTAGAAAGCTGTTCAAGCTTTATTTCAAGGGGTGTTTTGTTCTCTTCTGCTGTAGAGATAGCAGTCGCAATTTTACCCATTTCGGTATCCATACCTGTAGCAACAACAACCGCTTTACCACGGCCGTAAACAAGTGTAGAGCCCATGTATGCCATATTCTTACGGTCGCCAAGGGGAACCTCGTCAGCCTCTTTGCCCATAAGTGCATTTACGAGCTTTGTAACCGGTACAGATTCACCTGTAAGTGCAGCCTCTTCAATCTTCATACTTGCGCATTCAAAGATACGGCAGTCAGCGGGGATAGCGTCACCTGCATCAAGAAGAATTACGTCACCAACAACAAGGTCCTCGCTCTTAACTGTTTCAACCTTGCCATCACGTAAAGTCTTTGTTGTAGCAGCAGCCATTTTCTGTAAGGCTTCAACAGCCTTTTCTGCCTTGTTCTCCTGAATAACACCAAGAATAGCGTTGATAAGAACAACTACAAGGATAATAATAGAGTCTGTAGGTGTAACGAACTTACCGGCTTCGATCATCTCAGTTGCAGCAGAAATAACTGCAGCAATAAGTAAGATGATAATCATGGGGTCCTTCATCTGGTCAAAGAACTTTTTGAGTGTTGAGTCCTTTTTTGCCTCGGCAAGCTTGTTTTTGCCGTTCTTTTCAAGTCTTGCAGCAGCTTCCTGTGAGGAAAGACCGCTTTCACTTGACTGTACCTCGGCAAATACTGCTTCAGCAGATTCGAGATAGTGCTTCATTAGAAAATCCCTTTCAAGTTTATTCAATCAGGAGTAAAAATAAAAAGACTTTTACCGCGGGGTGGGTAAAAGTCTCACTCTTTAAGGTGTAGGCGGGCTATTGCCGTATTGACGACCGACACCGCGCTTCCGCGCGAGTTACTCCCTTTTGTTGGAAAGTATTATACAATATATTTCCTGATTTGTAAATACCCATTTTAAAAGTAGGGTGGTGTGTCAATTTTAATAGGGGTATATATAATTCCACAAAAACCACCAACTCTTTTTGGCTATTTTGATAATTAAATGTTATTATAAATTGTGCTATCATAATTAGGATGTATTTTTTAAGGTTTTGTAGGAGGTATTTCTATGAAAAAAGCGTTGAGGCGTAGTTTATCACTACTGCTTGCAATCACACTTGTTTTCGGCTCTGCATACGTAGGGCTTGCTGAGGTTGATTTTGGTAGTATTAATATTACGAATCCTTTTGCTGTTAAAGTTAATGCGGCAAGTGAGAGTGATTTGATTTTTAATATTAATGATGATGGCGAATCATATTCCGTTAGGGCAGGGAATGAGGAATTAGCAGGAGAACTTGTTATACCTTCTGTTTATAATGGATTGCCTGTAACTGAGATAGGGGGAAATGCTTTTGCTTTCTGCGATGGACTTACATCTGTTGTAATTCCTGATAGTGTTTTATACATAGGAAGTAACGCTTTTTCTTATTGTACAGGCATTTTATTTATCGACCTTGGTGAAGGAGTAACCAGCATAGGTAGTGGTGCATTCAACAGGTGCAATAGCTTAACATCACTAATAATTCCTGATAGCGTAACGAGTATTGGTAGTGATCTCTTTAATAATGCTACCGCGCTTGAAGAGGTCAAATTATCTAATAATTTAACAACAATAAGTAGCGATGCTTTCTGGAATTGTGATAGTCTTTCTTCAATTACAATTCCTAGCACTGTTACTAGTATAGGCGATGATGCTTTTAATTCTTGTAATAATCTTCGTTCTGTTTATATAACTGACCTTGCTGCTTGGTGTTCTATTAGATTTGATAATCATAGTTCAAACCCACTATATGGTGGTGCTGATTTATATGTAAATGATGTTCTATTAACTGATATTACGGATGATATAACAAGTATTGGTGATTATGCATTTTGTGGTTGTACAAGTTTCACATCAATTACAATCCCTGATAGTGTAACAAGTATAGGTGATTCTGCTTTCGATAATTGCACAAACCTTGCTTCGGCTGTGATTGGGAATAGCGTAACAAGCATAGGTGATAGGGCATTCTGTGGTTGTATAAATCTCGCTTCAGTTTCAATAGGTGATAATGTTGTAAGTATAGGTGAGTGGGGATTTTATAAGTGTACAAGTCTTACATCAATTACAATCCCTGATAGTGTAACCACTATAGGTGATTATGCTTTCTATGAATGCACAAATATTGCTTCAGTTTCAATAGGTGATAACGTAATAAGTATAGGGGCTTTTGCTTTTGGAAAATGTACGAGCATTACATCTATTACAATATCTGATAGTGTAACAAGTATTGGTGATTGTGCTTTCGCTTATTGCACAAACCTTGCCTCGGTTCTACTTGGTGATAGCGTAACAAGTATAGGTGATTATGCTTTCAGCCATTGCTCAAGCCTTACAACTATTACAATCCCTAATAGTGTAACTATTATAGAAGAGCATGCTTTTTCTAATTGTACAAGCCTGAATTCAATTACAATTCCCGATAGAGTAACAAGTATTGGCAGTTATGCTTTTAGTGGTTGTTTAGGCCTTGCATCCATCACAATTCCCAATAGTGTAATGAGTATAGATTATTATGCGTTTTATAAATGTACAAACCTTAAGTCAGTTTATATTAACAATCTTACTGCATGGTGTTCTATTGGCTTTGGTAATTATTGTTCAAACCCTTTATTCAATGGTGCTGATTTATATGTGAATAATGCACTGTTAACGGATATAACCGATGATGTAATAAGTATAGGTGATTATGCTTTCTATGGTTACACAAGATTTACATCAATCACCATTCCCGATAGTGTAACAAGCATAGGTGATTATGCATTCTCTAAATGCCCGAACCTTGTTTCGGTTTTGGTTGGTGATAATGTAACAAGTATAGGTAATTCTGCTTTTCATGATTGCACAAGCCTTACATCAATTGCACTTTCTGATAGTGTAACAAATATAGGTTATTCTGCTTTCCAAGCTTGTACAAATCTTGAATCTGTTACAATCGGAAATAGCGTGGCGAGTATAGGTAATTCTGCTTTTTATGATTGCACAAGCCTTACAACTATTACAATCCCTGATAGTGTAACAAGCATAGGTGAAAGGGCTTTCGCTAATTGTACAAACCTTGCCTCGGTTCTAATTGGTGATAGCGTAACAAGTATAGGTAACAATACTTTCTACAACTGCACATCACTTGAATCAATTACACTTCCTGATAGCGTAAAAAGTATAGGTAGTAATGCGTTCACCACTAATAATCCGAATTTTAGCATTAAGATTAATAATGAAGATTCTGATGTTGTTATTGCTCTTATTGATAATGAAACTCAGTATACAGCAAAGCATACCGGAATCAATGATGCTGACGACCGTTATTTAGATAGAAATAAAACATCATATTATTCAACAAGTAGTAATCTTTCACTATCTAACTCATTAAACCTTGTTGTTAACTACGATTTTAAAGATGCTGTAAAAAAGGATGTGACGGTATCTGCTGTAAGAATTAAGTTGCCTTCAAGCGTGGATTTCCTGGGTGCAAAAATCAACGGAAATATGGTTGATAATGTACCAAATAGTCGTGGTTTATTAATATTAAATCCAACTACTATATCCGGTAAAATCACTCTTTCTGTTCGAGTATCTGGTACAAGCTACTTATCAAGCTATGCTCAGATAGAATATAAACTTAACGGGAAAACCAAAACCGAGACCATCGGCATTGTAAATATTAACGATAATCTTCTGACTATCTCTGCACCTTCACAGACATCTTCAAGCTCGATAGAAGTAAAAGGTCTTGCTGTTGCCGGTGATGAGGTTAAAATATTTGTTGATGGTATAGAACAAAACACAACAATAGCAAGAAATACAGGTAGCTATAGTTCTACAGTAACGCTTAACAATTGCAAAGATGGTGAAGAATATCTCATTGAAGCAAGGGTTGGTGATAAAACAGCTTCAACTAAAGTAGTTTATGAAGATGATGCTGTTTCAATAACCTCTGCAAAAATGATTTACAGAGGTAACGAATATGACCTATTAAAATCAGAGGGTAAACTACCTGTTATAAGTTGGGCATATAACACATCATTTAGCTTTGTGGTTAAAGTTGATAAACCTGATAAAGTTCATAAGGTAATCGTTAAAAGTACAAAAGGTTCCGAACAGAAATTTTTAACAGCCTATTATGATGATGAGCTTGATGCGTATGTTGCTACGGGATTTAAAAATTACGTTCCCGGAATTATAAGTGTTGTTGTATACGATGAATCTGATATATTGCAATTGGAACGCGAGGTTTCAAAGCGAATTGAAATTATTGAAAATGCTGATTATTCAAAAGTTGAAGGAAAAATCACTAGTAGTCAAATTACGGATGCAGATAATGGTTTGGGTCAATTTTCAGGTATATTAACTAACAAAGATACTGGCGAAACAATTCTCGATTTGTCATACAGTAGGTCAAGAATCCCCGGGTTACCAGACCATGTTGTTAATAATCCGAGTGTGGTTGTACTTGAAAATGACGATGGTTCTATAAGCTATTATGATTTCTTTAGTGGCAATGGCGCGGTGCGTGTTTATACCGTTGTTAAATCTCTTGGTGCTCGCGGAGTAGGTGAGTCATCTTCTGATTATTATGTAGATGAGGTTAAAGACCATTTTATTGAAGAAATAATTAAATCATTTGAAGATGATTTATTGTCGGAAAGTTTTGATGTATTTAAGGATTTAAAGGATTATTTTGAAAACTTCGAGAAGGTAGTAGATGTTCCGGTTACATTGATAAATTCTATTGATGAGTTTTATACCCTTAGTCAGAAGGCTTGGTATAGTGTTGAAAACAATTCTAACTTGAGCGAAGCTGAAAAACAAGAAAAATATTCAGAACTGAGGAAAGCTGACTTAGTTACGGCTTTGTATGTTGTTGCTGAGTTTTTGGGTGAAGTAACAGTTGCATTTGTTAATGTTTGTCAGCCACCAATCGATGTGCCTATTGTAAGTTGTCTGCTTAGTGCAGTTTTTGATATTTTAGAGGTTGATGGTTTAGAGGCGACATATAAAGAAGGACACGAAACAATTAATCTGCTGTACACTACGATAGCGGGCGAAGATTTAACAGCTATGCAAAAATACGCTATCGACCCATCAGGTTACGTATATGAAGCCGTTCCTTCAAATAGGCTTGAGGGTGTAACTGCTACCATTTATTACAGTAAATACGAAACCGGTGAGGGTGCAGTTGTATGGGATGCTGGTGAATATGACCAGGTTAATCCGTTAATAACCTATGAGGATGGCTCATATATGTGGGATGTTCCCGAGGGTTATTGGCAGGTTAAATACGAAAAGGATGGTTACGAAACAGCTTATTCAGAGTGGATGTATGTTCCACCTGAGAGAACAGATGTAAACATAGCTCTTAATTCAACTCTTGCTCCCGAAATTGAATATGCTGTTGCATACTCTGATGGTGTTGAAATCGGCTTCAGTCAGTATATGGATGTTGATAGTGTTAATAAGAGTAACATCAATATCAACAGCGTGGACTTTGATGTTGAACCATTGGATGCTGAAGATAATGGTAACGGAACACAATTTGCAAAGAAGTTCTTCCTTAAATCAAAATCTATATTGTCAAAAACCGCAAAAATTACTGTTTCAGGTGTTAAGAACTATTGCGGTAAACAGCTCGCTTCAGCGTATAATAAAACATTTAACGTTATTGACAGAGTTGAAAGGCTTGAGGTTAAAGAAAGTGTATACGTTGATTCAGGTGAAACAACAAAAGTAGTTGTTAGTGCACTTCCTGCTGCGGCTGCAAAGGGTAGAACAGCAACTGTTAAGTTAAGTGGTAACTTTGATGAAAATGATAGTTTCATAGCAAGAGTAACCGAGAATATAACATTTGATGCAAGTGGCAAGGCTTATATCGAAGTTAATACTCAGCTTCCCGGTGATGTGAAGGTTACCGTTTCATTGGATAACAGCAATATCGAATCATCATTTGATTTGTATGTTGTTTCTGATATTACAAATATTCCTCATGAACATACACCCAGTGATTGGAAGGTAAATAATGAGAATCACACAATGTACAAAGAATGTACCGAGTGCGGTGAAATTCTCGAAACTAAAAACATCACAGTATCAGCAACTAAGCTCACATCCTGCTATAACGAGGTTAAGGGCGTTCAGCTTAAGTGGAATGCTGTAAATGGTGCAAAGTCTTACAAGGTTTATCGTAAGCTTCCGTCACAGACAGAGTGGGTAGAGATTAAGTCAACAACAGCACTTGAATATCAGGATACAAATGTTACAGGTAATACTGTATATCAGTATTCTGTAAAGGCAGTTGACCAATATGGTAATGAAAGCGATTACTCACCACAGCGTGAATGCCGTTTTATTGAAACACCAACACTTCTTTCCAGAACCAATGCTGTTGGCGGTGTTACTATCAAGTGGAAAAAGGTTGCAGGTGCTACAAGCTACAGAATCTACCGCCGTGGTGCAGGTGTGAATTATTGGTATTACCTTGGTGATTTCCCCGCAACACTTGATACATTCACAGACCTTGAAACTGCAAACTATTTCCCCGATGATGCTTCTAAAAATGCTCTTGCAAAGCCAAAGAGTGGTAACTATTACAGATATACTGTAAGGGCATCTTATGATGGTGAGGATAGCACAGGCAAGGATTATCTCATCTATAGCGGCTTCGATACAAATGGTCTGTATCTCAAATATGTAGCAACACCTAAGCTTACAAGCATTTCAAATGCAACAAACGGCCTTCAGATTAAGTGGAATGCTGTCAATGGTGGCGGTAATGTAGAATACAGAGTATACCGTCGTGGAGCAGGCTCAACATACTGGTATTACCTTGGTACAACCACCAATACAACCTGGACAGACTCAGGCGTTAAGATTGCTAACGGTGGATATTACAGATACACAGTAAGAGCCGTTGCAGGTACAAATGGTAAGGGCTGGTACAGTGCCTTTGATACAACGGGACTTTACCTGATGCGACTTGCTAACCCCACACTTACAAGTGCTGTAAGCTCAACATCAGGTATCACAGTTAAATGGTCTGCAATCAAGGGTACAACAGGCTATTACGTATATCGCAAAACTGCAAACTCTGGTTGGACTCGTATTGCTGCAGTAGGTGGTACAAACAACACAACCTTCCTTGATAAAACTGCAAAGAAGGGTACAACATATACATACACAGTACGTGCAGTTTATGGTGCAACCACAAGCGCATATAACTCAGGTATCAGTTGTTACGATAAGTATTAAAAATATCTATATAATCAAAACTCCTCTCGCAAAAGGGAGCGTAAATTAGGGATTTATTAGGTTTAAATTTAATATTTCCCGTTAATACTTTATGAAAAATCACCGTAGGCGCCAGCCTTACGGTGATTTTGTCATTTCGTCTAAACGAAAACTATTTAAATTTAAACTGCTTTGCACCTTAAATCAATTAGATTTAGATGCAGAGCAAGGAATAAATGCGAGGGCACCCTGACGGGTTCCCTCGCATTTTAACAAAGCTATGCGCTAAATATAATGATTTAAGGCTATTAAATCCCTA
>JAZQRX010000005.1:0-4091 GCA_045629785.1 Acutalibacteraceae bacterium
AGCTTGGTGACACCAAATTCAAAATCGAAGCAGCATTGCTCGGCAATAATCTGTGTATTTTCTATAGCCTCCGGATAATCGGCAAAGGCAACTGCCATTTCATCTGCACTTTTTAAGTAAAACTCATCATTTTCAAAGGCAAGAGCATTACTGTCGCCTACAATCTTATTTGTTTGGATTGCAATAAGTACATTTTGTATTTCGGAATCTTCCTTATTTATATAATGAACATCGTTAGTTGCTACAATAGGAATATTGTGTTGACGGCTAATACCTAATACACCATCGAGGACATCTTTTTCCTCGATCATTCCGTGATTTTGTACCTCAAGGTAATAATTGCCTTCACCAAATACATTATTATACCAGCAAGCAGTTTCGGCAGCGCCCTCAAAATCTCTTTGAGTAATTTTTTGCGCAACCTCACCAAAAAGGCAACCTGAAAGAGCAATCAAGCCCTCGTGATGCTTTTCCAAAAGCTCTCTATCCACTCTGGGCTTAGTGTAAAAGCCATCTACCCAAGCACTTGATACAAGCTTTATAAGATTTTTGTAGCCTTCTTCATTTTTGCAAAGCAATATAAGATGGTAGCGCTGACTATCGACATTGTGCACCTTATCAAACCGACTTCTTGGGGCCACATAAACCTCACAACCGATAATAGGCTTTATACCCTGCGCCTTACAAGCCTTATAAAATGCAACAGCACCATAAAGCACACCATGGTCTGTGATAGCAAGGCTTTCAAAGCCTAAATTTTTGGCACAGGAAGCTAACTCCTCGATACGGCACGCGCCATCGAGAAGGCTATATTCTGTATGAAGATGAAGGTGTGTAAATCTTGTCATATCAATCACTTCTGACCATAATAGGCATTTGCGCCGTGTTTTCTGAAATAGTGCTTATCTGATAGATAACCATCAATTTCTGTAACATCTTTATTTATAAGCTCGGTTTTAAGTGCCATCTCTGCGACAATTTCAAGTACGGCTGCATTATGTACAGCATCACTTGCATTTTTACCAAAAACAAATGGTGCATGTGAGCGCACAAGCACAGCAGGTGTAGATTTAACGTCAAGCATATTTTTTCTGAAATGCTCGGCAATAACAACGCCTGTATTATACTCATACTCACTATTGACCTCAGTATCTGTAAGGGCGCGTGTGCAAGGTACTGCAGTATATGAAAAATCTGCGTGAGTTGTGCCATACGCAGGAATACCCCTGCCCGCCTGAGCAAACGAGGATGCATTAACAGAATGGGTATGTACAACTGCATTAAGGTCACTAAACTGTTTATAAAGAACGTAATGGGTGGGTGTATCAGATGAAGGGTTATAATCCCCATCAACCACCTTACCATCTGCAAGTGAAACAACAACTATTTTATCAGGTGTAAGGTCGCTATATGGCACACCTGATGGTTTTATTGCAAAAACACCAAGATTACGGTCAACCTCTGAAACGTTGCCCCAGGTAAATGGCGCAAGCCCGTGAGCATGTAATTCAATATTTGCTTTGCAAACAATTTCTTTTAACTCAGAATACATAAATAAGCCCTCACATTCTGTTTATATCTACTTAAGATTATATAATATTTACGGCTTTTGTCAATAAAGATAAAATCTGTAAAACAATAGACTTTTATATTAATATATGTTATAGTAATATAGATAAAATGAAATATTATGTCTTACAGGAGGCAAATTCAATGAGAAAGTACGCAAGGACAATATCATCTATGGCCCTTTTACTTGCAATTGTATTGTGTTTTTCAGGTTGTGGAATTATTGACTACGCACGCTCTGCTATCAAAAGAGAGCCTGTTAACACCGACGTTACAGAGGTTGTAGGCGGTGCTGAAAACGTAGTGCCAAATGATGGTGTTGCTACATCACAAAGCGTTGTTGTTACAACAAGCAATTACACAACATCGTATAGCACAACAAAAAGCACAACCAAAGGTACTACAAGTGCTTCAACAAAGCCTACAGTTAACCCCAGCGCACCTGTAACTACTATACCCGGTACAACAATCGGTACAACTGAGCCGCCAAAATTAGATGACGATGCAACAGTTGAGGATGTTAAAGATATGCCGGTTAAAGAGGTGCAGGATATCCTTTTTGCAACTGATGATGAAGCCACCGCAAGAAAAATTCTTCTTGCAGCAGGCTTTGAATACGATGAGGCACAGGGTATTTATTATTCACAGATGAATCCCCTGCAGAGAAAATTCGGTTTTAACTTTGTTTATGATATGGCTGCTCCCCTTGCAGGTATGCACTACTCAACAAAGCGTATCGAGTTCGAATACGGTGGCAAGGAATGGATGGTACAGATCTGGAAGGGTCAGTACGGCATTACAGCCGGTGCAGAAATCGGTCTTTACAGCCGTGACCCCTCAAAGGTTATGCAGTATGACTGTGCCGATGACTCAGAGCTTATTGAAATGCAGTTTGACTTTTACAATATGGGCGAATACGTTTTCTCACGCGGACCCGAAAAGCATTGGTGGTTGACCGGATTTAAGGTTGCGCACATTGGTGTACCGCAGTTTATTGAGATGGATATGAACCTTAACTTTGCTGATAATATGATGGCAAATGAATTTATGAAGGCATTGAAAAAACAAGCAAATACAGACCCACTTGACCCTATGACTTATTCAAGAAAGGGTTCAAAAATCAATATTGTCTGGTGATTTAAATGAGTGTAAAATTTGCAGTTATTGCTGACCCCCACTACTTTTCAGAAAAATTAGGTTGCGATGGCAAGGCTTACGAAAGACGAGCAGGCTCTGACCAGAAAATGCTTGCCCCATCAAGGGGTTGTGTGCTTGCAGCATTTGAGCATATTAAAAAATCCGGTGCGCAATTCCTTATGATTGCAGGTGACCTTTCAAACGATGGTGAGCTTTGTTCCCACGAGGAAATGCGCCAATTATTATACGAGTTCAAAAAAACAATGCCCGTATATGTAATTACCGCCACACACGACTGGTGCTGTGACGGTAACCCAAGAAGATACGAGGGTGACGAAATTTTTCACGATGTTGAAACTATTCCACCCGAAAAGCTTCACGAGTTTTACAAGGATTTTGGTCCCGATGAGTCATTAAGTGAATTCCACACACACCAGGACAAGGTTTCGTTTGTTGTAAGACCTTGCGAGGGTGTTACTGTATTCTGCCTTGATGATGACCAGAATGGTGAAGGTGGTTCAGGTTACTCTGACGAGCATTTCAAATGGATTACAGAGCAGACTGCAGAGGCTAAAAAACGTGGTGACGTTGTTTTTGGTATGCAGCACCACCACTTGCACCTTACTGAGTTTGACCGTGTAATTAACGGCAAAGGCTCTGTTGAATACCGCGAAAAGCTTTGCAATAAATTTGCAGATATCGGCTTTCCACTTATGTTCACAGGTCACTCACATATGCAACACATAAGAAAGCTTGTTTCAGAAAAGGGCAACGAGTTTTACGAGGTCAATGTTGCTTCAATAAGCGGCTACCCTGCCCCTATTGCATACTGTACAGTTGACAGTAACGGCATCGATATTAAAACAGAACACCTTGAAAGCTTTACATACAAAGGTGAAACATATACAAACCAATACCTTAAAGACCATGCAACAAAACTCTTTACAGAGGTTATTGATGCTGCTGCAAGTAACGAAAAAATCAAGTTTGCCGCACTTATGGAAAGCCTTGGTATGAGCCACGAAAAATCATTTAAGATGTGGAAGTTTGCAAAGCCTGTGCTTAAATGGTTAAACAAATTAACAGTTAAAAAAACCGCTCGATTAATGAACTTTATTTCATTTGGTAAAGCAATTAATAAAAAAGCTGCTAAAGAGATTGGTGACGTTTTAGTTAAGAATGTTATATTCGAAACATTCCACGCTATTCTTGATGGCTCACTCACAACCCACGAGGAAGGCTCGGCATATTATATCGTTTTCACACAGGCGCTTGCCTTCCCCTTAAAGCTTGTTAAAAAGCTCCGCATTAAAAACGGTGGACTTATAAGAACACTTACACACCTTAAGGATGCCGCCCCTGAGCTTATGACAGGTGGACCGCTT
>JAZQRX010000006.1:0-51796 GCA_045629785.1 Acutalibacteraceae bacterium
TGTGTCGGCGGTGGTTCAAATGCTGCAGGTCTTTTCTCAGGCTTCCTTAATGATCCTGTTGATATTTATGGTATCGAACCCCTTGGCAGAGGTCCAAAGCTTGGTGACCACGCCGCAAGCCTTAAATACGGTACAGAGGGCATTATGCATGGCTTTAACAGCATTATGCTTAAGGATGAGAATGGTGAGCCTGCACCCGTATATTCAGTTGCAAGCGGTCTCGACTATCCTTCATCAGGTCCCGAGCACGCCTTCCTTCAGGAAATCGGCAGAGTTAAATATGATGTGATTGATGATGAAGAAACAATCGATGCATTTTATAAACTCTCTCGTCTTGAGGGTATTATACCTGCAATTGAAAGCTCACATGCTGTTGCTTATGGTATGAAGCTTGCTCAGACAATGGATAACGGCTCAATTCTTATCAACCTCTCAGGCAGAGGCGATAAGGATATGGACTATATCATTGAGAATTATGGTATCAGATAAATTTAGATGATATAAAAAGTAATGCTACAAGTTGAATGAATCAGCTTGTAGCATTTTTGTTTATGGATTTGTGTATTTGTTATAAAGAATAATAATCAATACAACAGCGATAATTTCCAGTAATGAAAGTACACATATTGTTGCAAATATCTTTTTATATGCAGATTTTTTGGCTTTGGTGAATAACACAAGGCTGCTTATACAAATGACGAACGGAATGAATAGTAGCAATATGCCAAAAAACAGCTTAGATACACCTATTGCAAAGCTATCATCAAAAATATATCCTGACTCCTCATCATAAAAGCTTTTGCCTTCACGAAGCTGTTGGAGTGTATTTTCATCTTTTATAATTCTTGCCTTTATTTCAAAATGAATTTCCTCTCCATTGATAAATTCATGATATGTTGTACCGGCATCAAGATAATCATAATAATAGAAATTATCATCAGAATACAGAATTATACCTGAATAATATCTGAATGATTTGTCTTTTGCTTCAATGAAAACATCATAACTATCCTCTGTGTAGTAATTGATAGTTTCTGTTTTGCCTGTTTTTAACTTGTTTGCATCAATGTAAATCTCATTCGTTTCATTCCAAGAGAAATCTACAGTATACTTGTCTGTTTTACCTGATAGCATATTATCGTATTCAGTACGATAATCATCGCGTAGGAATGAGCATGATAGGGTAGCGCCGTCATTATAATCCACATATACAAAGAAGATGTTTTCTTCAGTATTAGAATTAACTGTGATGTCATCTACATTTGTGTGTGATTTATTTGGTACTACTTCATATTCATCAAATTCATTAATGGCACTTGAGGCATATACACCATCATCAAATTCAAATTCATCAACAATTTTATCAACGTAATTGTAGTCAATGTTATTAGTATTTATACGTGAAAAGCTTTTTCCGTTATAATACATTCTGGTAAAATCGTCATTAAAAGTTACCTTAGGCTTTATACTTTCGGCAAATGTACTTACCGTAAGGCAGAGAATAAGAGTGATTGATATAAGTAATATGCTAACTATCTTTTTCATAATACTGCCTCCTTAAGTAAGATTAAGTTTTTTGTCTAAAATCCAATAATTGAGTGCGTACAATATAGTGACAATCATTGAAAGAAAAAGTATGGGAACGGCAAAACCAAGAAGAATAACGCCGTCACTCATATCATCGGGGATTTTATCGACTAATGCTGAAATACCCGAAATACCAAACAAAGAGATAATCTGTAAAATAAACGTCAAAACACCTGTTGCGCCGTAATATATACCTACTGCGGTCAATACCTTGTTTTTTCGTGTAACTGAACAACCGATGCTTATGCACAGATAGGTGAATAACAATGACGCTAATGATAACAGAACAGATGATATTAAAACTTCTGCGAAAATTATAATAACACCAAATAACAGTTCGTTATCTGCCTGAAGCTCCGCAATAGCTTCTTTGAAAAAATTATAGGCTTCTGCAGAGAAAAAATCTTCCCTTGTAGCGATGGCGATAGCTATAATTATTTCAAGAAATACCATAAATATTGTTGCAGCTTCAATAATAGCACCCGAAATAATTTTTGAATTAAGTAGTTGACTTCGTTTTACGGGGAGTGTAAAGGTTAGATAACCTTCATCTGTATAAAAGTGCTTGTAAAAGCGTATGTAAACAAGAAGGCTGGTGCCAACTGCAAAAATACCAACTGCCAGAAAAGAAATTATAAGAACAAAAACAGAGAGTATGTTGATTACTTCAGTATACTCCTTATCACTATAGAGGAAATATCCGCAGATACCTGCAACAAAGGAAAGTGCAAGAGTGGCTAATAAACCAATAAGCCATATTTTTGATATTGATTTAAGATCATAATGTATCAATTTCTTCAGCATCTGAATACCTCCTTAAACATAGCGTCAAGGGATTTGCCGCTTTGGTTACGAGCTTCCTCTGCATTACCAGCCATAAGAATCTGTCCGCCATAGCCTATAAAGAGAAAGTCGTCGAGAACAGGCTCAACATCTGTAATGAGGTGAGTGGTGATTATGATTGTGGCTTCGGGGTTGTAGTTGCTGACAATTGTACTGAGTATGTACTCACGCGCCGCAGGGTCAACACCTGCGATTGGTTCATCAAGAAGATATAGCTTTGCCTGGCGTGACATTACAAGGATAAGCTGAACCTTTTCTTTTGTACCTTTTGATAATGTTTTAAGTGTTGCTTTTATATCAATACCCAAATCACGAAGCAGACCGAGAGCGCGTTCCTGATCAAAATCATCGTAAAAATCTGCAAAATATTCAACTACGTCAAGAACCTTCATTGATGGTGTAAAATAAGTTCTTTCGGGGAGATATGAAATCATACTACATGATTTTTCACCAACAGGCTCACCGCAAACTCTTATTTCACCGCTTGTGGGTTGTAATATACCTGCAATCATTTTTATAAGAGTACTTTTACCGCATCCGTTTGGACCTAAAAGACCAATAATTTTACCGGCAGGTAATGTAAGATTAAAGTTCTGCAATACGTTAAAATGCTTCTTGTATGCTTTTGTTAAGTTGATGCACTCAAGTACATTCATTATTGTCAACCTCCTTTATCATTTCAATGGCTTGTGAGAGGGGGAGTGACAACTCCCCGAAGCTGTTGCAAAATTCAATTACAAGATGCTTTGCAAGCTTTTTTCTGTTTTGGGTGATAATTTCAGTATTATCTGTAACAAAACGCCCAAGAGTACCTTTAACAATGATTATACCGTCATTTTCAAGCTCCTGATAGGCTCTTTGTACAGTGTTTGGGTTAACTGCTGCGTGCATCGCAAGCTGCCTAACTGTGGGTAACTGTTCACCGGGGCTGAACTCTGCAGAAAGTACCGATTTTGTTATACGTTCTGCAATCTGTAAATAAACGGGCTTGTCAGAACTGAAGCTCCATGCCATTTAATCGCCTCCTTGTATTATTGTGCTAATACAAGCATACAACTTTTGTTAATGTTTTGTCAATATATTTCTGTAAAATATTGAAAAATCAGCTTTGTTGCTATATAATGAAATTATAAATTTAATGCGAGGTATTATTATGGGTAGAAATGCTATTTACGGCGCTGGCTCACTTGGTACTGTGCTTGGCGCTTTTATTACACAGAATGGCGGTCAGGTTGACCTTATTAACAGAAATAAGGCTCACGTTGATTTGCTTAACGAAAAGGGTGCTCACATCATCGGTACTGTTGATATGACAGTCCCGGTTAAGGCTATCACTCCCGGTGAGATGGAAGGCAAGTATGATGTAATTGTACTCCTTACAAAGCAGCTTCATAATAAAGAGGTTGTTACAATGCTTAAAGAGTTCCTTTCTGAAAAGGGTGTTATTGTAACATTACAGAACGGTATTCCCGAGCCCCTTATTGCAGAAATTGTAGGCTCAGAGCATACAATGGGTTGCGCTGTTGAATGGGGCGCAGCACTTATTGAGCCAGGCGTTTGCCGACTTACAAGTGACAAGGACAGCCTTTCATTCCATATGGGTAAAATGCCCGGCATCACAGACGAGCAGTTCAAAATGGTTAAGGATTTGCTTGAGCTTATGTGCCCTGTGCATGAGGAAGAAAACCTTATGGGCGCACGTTGGTCAAAGCTCCTTATAAACGCTACATTCTCAGGCCTTGGCACAGTTGTTGGCGGTGTGTTCGGTGATGTTTCTGAAAACAAGGCAGGTCAGAAGGTGGCTATTCGCTGTATGAAAGAGTGTATCGACGTTGGTCACGCTTCAGGTACAGAGTTTGCACCTGTTCAGGGTAAAAACATAGTTGGTCTTTTCTATTACAAGAATGCTATCAAGCGTGCTATCGGTTGCAAGCTTCTTCCCATTGCAATGAAAAAGCACAGAGATATCGAGCCCTCAATGCTGCAGGATATCAAAAACGGCAAGCCTTGTGAAATTGATGCAATCAATGGTGTTGTTTGCGACTTTGGTAAAAAGTACGGTGTAAAAACACCCATCAATGACAGAATCGTTGAGATTGTTAAAAAGATTCAGGCTGGTGAGCTTAAAGCATCTGCAGATAACTTCAAGCTTTTTGATGATATTTTATAATTAAAGATTAAGGACAGTTCCTTTCGGGACTGTCCTTGTTTTTTTATTTTATCTCAATGCTGTTTATGATTTTGTACGCGATGTCATCCTCTGATCCGTCAGTTGCGGTGAACACTGTAAAAGAGAAATATTTGTCATAATTGCCTTTAGCGTTTCCTGATACGTCATAAAGATACGTTATCTTTCCGTCTTTAGTGTCATAGCTATGTTTTCGAATACGAAATTCAATCTCTTCGTCTTCGTATAAATATATTTTATAATCATTTTCTAAAACAGTATCAACTAATATATGGTAATAAACCGCGATATTCAAATCTCTGTCAAATATACTTATATCATCATTGTATATCATCCTCATCAATTTATCGTTTTCGTATTCGGTTCTAGGGTAAAAACCATATCTTTTAATAGTTGTTTGTTTTACGTTATGTAAATATGTTAGATATTCTTTTTCGCTATTTTGTGTAACATCATCGATAATTTCGTCAAGATTGATATATTCTTTAACAATTATAACAGAATACATATTTTCGTCACTTTTATATATGGTATTTAATTCTGTATCACTACTCATTATAAATGATTTTGGTACTTTGATTGAATAAGTATCATTATCGATAAGGGAGTAGGTATCTGTATTTTTGTAGGTGATGGTCTGTTTGTTATAATCAAGATATCTGTCAACAGGAGTATCTTCAAAGTTTATTCCCATATTATTGCGGATTCCCATTACAGGCAAAACGTACAAAACACCACAGGTTAAGGAGATTAAAAGAAGAATTACGATAATGTCCTTTGCGATTTTATTACCTTTAAATACACGCTTTTTGCTGACAGGCTCAAAGTGTTTAGCTATATAATTTCTCTTGCGATAGAAGGTGTAGGCTGCCAAAAGAATTCCTGTTGTGATAACAATAGTAAAAAATCCTATAAAGCTAATAACAATGCCAATTATAAGTGATCTTTCGTCTTCAAGATTCATAAAATACTCGCTTGTTGAAGCAAGTATGCATACAACACATGTAGAAAATGCAGAGAATAAATACAAAACAAGGGACTTTACATAATTTGATTTATCCTTATTTTCCAAGAAAACTGTGTATATAACAGGTGCAATAGCAAGAATACCTAATAAAAGTGTAAATTGTGGAGCCCATTTTGCCACAACAAGTGCTATAATATAGGTTAAAATCTGAATAACATTCAACACTGCATAGAATATGAATAGCTTTTCTTCCTTTAACGTACCGTTCCATGCAAGCTTGTAAGAGTTTATGGTTATTATTATGCTTAACACTGTAGGAATCAATGCAATTGCAAGAATCTTTGCAGAACCACTTAAGCTGACGATAGTGAAATTATATATTAAAGAGAATGATACGATTATGCTTATAACGAAAAATATTATATTAACTATATTAAAGCCAAGAATATCATCGCGTCTGTTTTTGTATCTCTTTTTACAATAAGCCTTTAATCTCTTTGTATTAGCCTCTCGTATGTATTCGGGCACGTATGCATCCTTTATGATTTTGGGTGCTTCTTCACCCTCGGATGCTTCTGCCTGCGGAATATTGAGAACGAAGTTGCCTGACTTGATTGAATCAAGAGGAATGCTTGTGTAAAGAGAGAGATTCTTAAGGCATTTCTTTTTTAGGGGAGTAGCTCCCGTAAGAACACTATCAAGCTTTTTCTTAGGGATAGCAATAAGCTCGCACAATTCGTCCTTTTCGATTTTCTGCACGTCAATGAGATAGTTTAATAAGTCAATATAATGCATATTTAAACCTCCTTGTGTTAGTGAATAATGTTGCCATCTACAACAACTTTTCCAACGCATTTTTTATTTACCTTAAATGCTTTGTCAAAGCAGTTATCACGTATTTCTGCACCCTCAAGATATTCAAGATTGATACAATGCATTTCACCATAGCATCTTTTGAAGGTGTTGTGGCTCACTATCAGGTTGCCATGAACAAATTCCGTTGAATCCTCTTTCATAACTTTTGGTGAATACCTGATGGTAGGGGAGTCGGGATAGGTTTTGCCGTAGTCACAACCTATTATGGTGTTATTACGGAAAATTATTGTTTTTGTGTAGCCTGATTCAAACCAGAAGTTGCAATCATCCTCGATGAGTAGTGCAGGTCCCCACAAGCCGTCAAAGGTATTGTTTTCGATAATTATTTCATCACGTGTTGTACATAGTATACCTCTGCCTGCCGTAAGACCAAAAGTGCAGTTACGTACAATTAAATCGGGTGTGCAGGTTGCATTTTCAATAACATCCTTGCCGATTTCAACGGGCGGAATATCATTTTCGAGGAAAAGCTCAATGTGTGTATCATCAAGTCTGTTGTATGACTTTACCTTGTTTGTGCCGAAGGGGATAAGCGTATTCCATTTTATGAAGTCAATCGTGTCACCCTTGTCAAATGCCTGAAAGCCCCAGCTTTCATCGTGCTTAAAGCAGACAACGAGCCTTTTGTTTTCATAATCTACTTGTGTAATCTGCAAATGAGTACCGTGTACGTTTACAAAGTCATCGTGTGCGCCCTTCGCCTGACAGTTTTTTATAAGAATAGTGCCTTTACATCCCGAAAACTGAAAGAAATCAGCCGTGCTTGCTGCAGTTCTGCCTTCCTTTGGATTAAAGTTGCAGTTTATATATGATACATTTTCGCAATATTGGGAAACCATTCCTAATCCGTGCATAAACATAACCCGCAGATTTTCAAAATGCAAATTACTACACCTTTCAAACAATGAGCCTGTCTGGTCGCGTACAATATTACGTGTCTGCACTGTACAGCCTTCGCGGAATGGTACATCAGTATCCTCTAATTCAAATTCAAGAAGGTTGTCACCAAGGTCCTTAACATTATTAAATTTAAGCTTGTTGCGGTTGATGTCCTGTGTGATGTTGTTTTTGGTGTCATATAGCTTTAAATGACGTTTATCTGCAATGTAAGGCTGCTCCCAATAGGGCTTGCCGTCAGACCCTATTTCACCGTGCCATATAATATTGTCACCTTCCACTCGGTAAAGGCAATCATCGTGAATCTTGATTTTACACTTGCCGTTGTTGTTCTCCAGAATGTCGAATTCAGACATAGTAGGGCAGGCGTAGTCTATCGTAAGATTTGTGATTTTCACGTTATGGCATTTATAAAGCACCAACGGGGTCATTTTGCTGTGTATCATTATGGTGGCACCATTACCATCAATGGTGATATCTCGCTTGTTTTCAAGGAATATTGCGCCTTTTCGGGTGCCTGCAGGGTTTTCGTTCTTTTTTGCTGTGTTTGAACAATAAAAGCCCGTTAAATGAAAACCGTCCTCTTGAGAAACGTTGTAAACGTAGTCCTTTTTAAGTATAACCGTGTCACCATTTTTTATATTAAGAAATAATTTGCTAAGCTCATTCATATAGTCAAATCCGTTTACTGTATTTTTATAATTCAAGTGTAGCATTATGTGATTTTATTGTCAATGTTATAATAATATATTGATTATTGATTAAAGTTAATATATAATGTTTAAAAAGACATTTATTCGGAGGTTATTATGGCTAAAATAATCGGTGCTTCAATACCAAATATCCCTTGGCAGGATAAACCTGAGGGCTACAAATATCCCGTTTGGCGTTATGACGGTAACCCTGTTATCACAAGGGATAATCTTTATAATGCAAACAGTATTTTCAATTCTGCAGTTGTTCCCTTTAAGGGTGGCTTTGCAGGTGTGTTCCGTGTGGATGACGTTTGCCGTGACCACACACTTGTTGTTGGTTACTCTGACGATGCTATTAACTGGAATCTTCAGGAAAAGGTGATTTTCAGAGGTTACGACCCTCGTCTTTGTGAAATTGATGGTAAATACTACCTCTCTTGGGTAAACCTTACACCCCACGGTACAACAATCGGTATCGCTTACACAACCGATTTTGAGGAGTGGACTCAGCTTGAGGATGCTTGCTATCCCGTTGCACGTAACGGTGTGCTTTTCCCTCGTAAGGTGAACGACGAATATATGCTCCTTATCAGACCCTGCGACAGAGGTCACACACCTTATGGTGATATTTTCCTCGCTCATAGTAAGGATTTAACATATTGGGGCAAATACAGATTTGTTATGAAGCCCGAAAAGAACTGGGAAATGACAAAGGTTGGCGCTGGCCCCACACCCATTGAGCTTGAGGATGGTTGGCTTATGTTCTACCATGGTGTTCTTACAAGCTGTAACGGCTTTACTTATGCTATGGGTGCTGCAATCCTTGATAAGGATCAGCCTTGGGTTGTTAAACACAGAGCAGATAGATTTTTACTTGCACCCCATAAGGATTACGAGCTTGTTGGTGACGTTCCCAACGTTGTATTCCCTTGCGCAGCTCTTGCTGATGCTGATAGTGGTAAAATTGCTATCTACTATGGCGGTGCTGATACAGTTGTTGCACTTGCCTTTACAACTGTTGATGAGGTTGTTGATTACATTAAAGCAAATGATTTAATGAACAAATAAGGTATTGCTATGAATCCTTTTGATGAATTACATAGTGGGGATATTTATTATCCCTCGTCTGATGAAATAATGCAGCTCCAGGCAGAGTGCCTTGAAAAGCAGTATGACTATAATTTGACACGTCCGTCAGAGTCGGCAAAACGTGAAGCTATGCTCAAAAGTATGTTTGCCGAAATAGGTGAGAATTGCTATATTGAGCCACCCTTACACGCAAACTGGGGCGGTAAGCATTGTCATTTCGGCAACAATGTGTATGCAAACTTTAACCTTACAATGGTTGATGATACACACATTTACGTTGGTGATAATACAATGCTTGGACCAAATGTAGTTATTGCAACGGCAGGTCACCCAATTTTGCCCCAGCTACGCGAAAAGGCGTATCAGTTTAACGTGCCTGTACACATCGGCAAAAACTGTTGGCTTGGCGCAGGTGTGCTTGTTATGCCTGGCGTTACAATCGGTGATAACTCTGTTATTGGTGCAGGTAGTGTTGTCACAAAGGATATACCTGCAAACGTGGTTGCGGTTGGTAACCCTTGCAGGGTTTTGCGTGAAATCAACGACCATGACAGAGAGTATTATTTTAAGGACAGAAAAATAGATAAATCCATTTTATAATTTAATTTCTTGCTGCCACCGGGTAGTGAATGCTTAAGCATTCGTTTGCACATCGTTAGGTCTTAGAAGATGTGTTGACGGATGCTTTGTTTTTGGAGGTTAATTTGAAGCGTTTAAATTATTTCAGTAAGTTTGAAAAGCTTTTGTGGCTTTTTTCGGTAGCTTTTATAATCCTTTCGTTTGTGCTTTTTAGTAAGGATGGATATATTTCATTGATTGCATCACTTGTTGGTGTTACTTCGCTTATTTTCCTTGCTAAAGGAAACCCATTTGGTAACGTTCTGATGATTATTTTTTCAATAATTTACGGCTATATTTCATATACTTTCTCATATTATGGTGAAATGATAACCTACGTTGCTATGACATTACCTATGGCTGTATTTTCATTAATTAGTTGGCTTAGAAATCCATACAAAGGTAACAAATCTCAGGTTGCAATAAGTTGTTTAAGTAAAAAAATAATTATACAGATGCTTTTGTCAACAATTGTTGTAACTGTTGTTCTTGGTTTGGTGTTGGTTAAGTTTAATACCGCTAATATCGTTCCAAGTATATTGTCTGTTGCAACAAGCTTTGCGGCAGCATTCCTGACTTATAAGCGTACACCTTATTTCCCGTTGGCATATGCCTTAAATGACGTTGTGCTAATCGTTTTGTGGGTGCTTGCATCATTGAAGGATTTATCATACGTTTCTGTTGTAGTCTGTTTCATAGTTTTCCTCATAAATGACCTGTACGGCTTTGTCAGCTGGAAGAAAATGGCAAAAAGACAGAAGAGTGATAAAAGTAAATGATTTGTGTTTATTTGAATTACTATTTAATTTTATTTGTGTATTTTTTTATGGAACGGGCAACCGTTCCTTTTTTATGTCAAAAATAATGTGAAAGAGTTGCGAAGCCTTACATCCTCAATCGCAAATTGAATGGGGAGGCAAGGAACACGACTGCGCCCGGTGGGCGATGCAGGGAGTGTGAGTTGGCGTAGTGGTCAAAATTGTGCGAAGTGAGTAACGAGCAAACAATTTTGGGTACCACAAGAGGGCAGGGACCAAAATCTTTGATTTAATAGGTGTGGAATAAATTGCGACGAAGTCGTGTATGTAATCCGTCACAAGACGGAATGTAATCGTAATGAAATTATGAATGTAATCAATTCGAAAAAAACTCATAAAATTACATACATCGTTAATGATGACATACACACTAAAGCGTGATTACATACCAATCCTTCGGATTGGATAACAAGCTACGCTTGTTTGGTGGGGAGTTCTCTTGCTAATTCTCTTCAGTTGGGTAGAACAACAGTTGTGGGTAGTTCAAGTTGTTGATAGTCTTCAATTAGATTGAACAATGTAGTAAACGTATTCTTGCGTACAGAAAAATATATAAATTTATGGTAAAGGTGTACATTTTAGGTATATAAATTTGGTTATTTTTAACCTTAAATTATTCCAATATAAGGTATATAATAATAAATGGAAAAATATAACTATTATCTCAATTGATTATAAAAATTTACGAAGAAAATTTATGAGGTGTCAGAAATGAAAAAAGCATTAAAACGTAGCTTGTCATTACTTCTTGCAATCACAATCATCATGGGCTCTGCTTACGTAGGGCTTGCTGAGGTTGATTGGAATAGCCTTTTTACGGTCAGAGCAAAGGCAGCGAGTGAAAGTGATTTAACTTTCACATTGAACGATGATGGTAAATCGTATTTTGTGGACGATTGTGATAATTACGCAAGCGGTAATCTAATTATTCCGTCAACATACGATGGTTTACCTGTTACAAGTATAGATTCTTTCGCTTTTGAGTATTGTAAAAGCCTTACATCCATTACAATTCCTAGTAGTGTAACAAGTGTAATTGGGAACGCTTTCTATAGTTGTACAAGCCTTTCATCAATAAATGTTGATTTGGGAAACACCTATTATATATCCATTGATGGTGTTCTATTTAACAAAGATAAAACAACGATTATGAAATATCCTGCACGTAAACAAGGGACGTCTTACTCTATCCCCGATAGTGTAACAAGTATAGGTGTTTATGCTTTCGATAATAGCACAGGACTTAACTCCATAACCATCCCCGATAGTGTAATAAGTATAGGTGGAGGCGCTTTCTATAATTGTACAAGTCTTAACTCCATAACCATCCCCGATAGTGTAACAAGTATGGGTGTTTGGGCTTTCTATAATTGCACAAGTCTTAACTCCATAACCATTCCTGACGGTGTGACAAGTATAGATTGCAATGCTTTTGAAAACTGTACAAACCTTACCGACATAACCATCCCTGACAGTGCGGTAAGTATAGGTTCTTCTGCTTTCTATAACACAGGTTACTATAACAATTCAGCAAATTGGGTGAATGATATTCTTTGCATAGGAAATCATCTTATAGAAGCAAAAACAACATTATCTGGAGAATATGCAATAAAAAATGGTTTGAAATTTATTGCATGTAATGCTTTCGATAGGTGCATAAACCTTACCTCAATTACAATTCCTGATAGTGTAACAAGTATCGGTGAGTATGCCTTCTATAATTGCACAAGCCTTAATGCTGTGCATATAACAGATGTTAGTGCATGGTGTATGATAGTTTTTGGTAATTCTGCATCTAATCCGTTGTATTATGCAAAAAATCTTTATTTGAATAGTGAGTTAGTTACAGATTTAGTTATTCCCGATAGTGTAACAAGTATCGGTAAGTATGCTTTCTATAATTGCACAAGCCTTGTAACTGTTACAATTCCTGATAGTACAACAACTATTGTGGATTACGCTTTTCGAGGTTGCAGTAATTTGGATAATGTTTTTTATACCGGCACCGTAGAGGCGGCTGGAAAGATTGTTATTGGAAAATATAATGACGAATTGCTTAATAATGTTATTCACTATGAAGCTGCGGACCATACATATGGTGAATATGTTTATGATTATTCGAATAACACAAAAACTTGTGAATGTACTGTCTGTGGTTATGCTTTAACAGAAAAATTAGCTAATGTAAATTATTTAACATTTACATTGAACGATGATGGTACAGCGTATTCTGTTACTGATTGTGATGCATCTGCAACAGATGAACTTATAATTCCGAATAATTACAATGGTTTACCAGTAACATCTATCGGTAGCAGTGCTTTCCAGGATTGTACAAGCCTTACCTCCATTACCATTCCCGATAGTGTGACAAGTATAGGTAATTCTGCTTTCTATGGTTGTACAAGTCTTACTTCTATAAATATTCCAAATGGTATAAAAAATATAGGTGGATGGGCTTTTAGTTATTGTTCAAGTCTTACTTCTATTACAATACCTGATGGAGTATCATATATCAATTCTAACACGTTCTTAAATTGTAAAAATCTTAAAACAATTGTAATTCCAGATAGTGTAACAAGTATAGGTTCTGGTGCTTTTGGTGGTTGTTCAAGTCTTACATCTATTACAATTCCGGATAACGTAACTTCAATTGGTGGTTCTGCTTTTGGTGGTTGTACAAGACTTACCTCCATCACCATCCCGTATGGTGTAACAAGCATAGCTGATTATACATTTACTGGATGTACAAGTTTAAAATCTATTGTAATTCCCAGTAGTGTAACAAGTATAGGTTATGGTACTTTCTCTGATTGCAGTAGACTTGCCAAAATCACAATCCCTGATAGTGTAACATATATAGGTCCTTATGCTTTCGATTTTTGCACAAGCCTTATCTCAATCTCAATCGGAAATAGTGTAACAAGTATAGGTCATTATGCTTTCGAGGGATGTACAAGCCTTACCTATATTAGAATCCCTAATAGTGTAACAACTATATATGATTGTGCTTTCTTTGGTTGTGAAAGCCTTACCTCAATCACAATCCCTAAGAGTGTAACGAGTATAAGTGGATCTGCATTTGGGTATTGCACAAGCCTTAAAGATGTTTATTACATCGGCACACAAGCTGATTGGGCAAATATAGCTATAAGTTCAGGTAATGATTGCCTTTTAACAGCGTTTATTCATTATCATGAACATACATATAGCGACTGGATTATTGATAAAGAAGCAACCTGTGATAGCTATGGTTCAAAGTATAGAAAATGTTCTACTTGTGGAGAAACAGAAACAGGAGTAATTCCAACACTTGAACATAATTACGATTATGAATACGTTCTGAATCCCGATAACGAAAACGAATGTCTCAAGGAATACAAGTGTAATGATTGCGATGCAACTATATTCGGTGATGAAACATATATTGCCGTTAGGACTGTTGATGACCTTAGAAATATTGATAATAACCTTACTGCAAGCTATGTATTGATGAATGACATTGACCTTACCGAAGCAACAGCTGAAGGTGGTAAGTATGACTTCAACGGCAACGGTTGGAAGCCTATTGGTAATGACAATAGCTCCTCGGGTAGTTTTAGTGGTGTTTTAGACGGTAATGGATATAAAATTATAGGTATGCGTATAGATGATTCCGGCACATCAAGTAAAAAAATGCTTGGTTTGTTTGGAAGCGTTACTGGTACAGTGGAAAATCTTTCTGTTTCAGGTTCAATAAAAGTATCGGGTTTGAATAATGTTCGCGCAGGTGCCATTTGCGGTTTTGCTAAAGATGCTGTTATCAGGTATTGCAGTTCTTATTGTAAGGTCGAATTATCGCCAACCACCGATGCTCATTATGCCGGTGGTATTGTGGGTATGGCCGAAAATAGTACACAAATTCTACAGTGCTACAATCGTGGTGATGTAAGCGGTTTCTATAGTGGCGGTATTGTTGGCTACTGGCATATGATATATTTTAATGCATCCGGTAAAGTAAGTAATTGTTATAATACCGGAAAAATTTCTGGTACAAGCCCAGCAGGTATAGTTGGTTATAGTAGTGATTATTACTATACCTCTTCACCGAATTTTACAGAGTTACTTATAGAAAATTGCTACAACCGAGGTAATTTCAATGGTTCTGGAACTGCTATAGTTTACATTCAAACAGCTAAAACAACTACTGTAAGCAACTGTTATTACCTTAATGGTTTATGTGATGCTCAGACAGGTGCCGTAGCTCTAAGTGAAAGTGATATGCAGTTAAAGGATTCCTATGATGGATTCGATTTTACTTCTATATGGTTTATTGAACCTTCAACAGGCTATCCTTATCCTCAGTTGAGAAATAATCCCCATAGAGGTGGGTGCGCTCATATCTATAGCGATTGGGTAGTTGATACAGAAGCAACGTGCGAAGCTGATGGTTCAAAGTACAGAACTTGTGAAAGCTGTGGCGAGGTTGAAACAGAAGTAATCCCTGCAACAGGTCACGACTGCTCAACTGAATGGATGATTGGTAAAAATGCAACCTGTACAAAATCTGGTTATAAATATCACCATTGCTATAATTGTGGAAAAAGAACTGATGAAACTGAAATAGCAGCAACTGGTCATACTTTTGGCGATTGGCATATCGAGCATGAATCTACCTGTGAAATTGTTGGTTTAAAAAACAGGGAATGCACTGCTTGTGGAGAAGCAGAAACAGAAGTAATTCCTGCAACAGGACACGATTATTCAACTGAATGGACAATCGACATTCCTGCAACATGTACAAAACCAGGTTCGAAATCTCACCATTGTTTGATTTGCGATTATCAAACCGATATATATTATATTGCTGCTTTGGGTCACATTGTTGGTGAATGGGTTGTTACGACAGAACCCACTTGCTCACAGGAGGGTGAAAAGACAGGTTATTGTGGCACTTGTGGAGAAGCGTGTGCTACTGAAGCTGTTCCAACAACTGAGCATAATTATGACTATGATAATTATGAATATGTTGCTAATCCTGATAATTCAGCTGAGGTTGTTAGGGAACACAAATGTAAAGATTGCGATGCAACTACATTGGGCGAAGAAACGTATATTGCTGTAAGAACTGCTAGTGACCTTAGAAATATTGATAATGACCTTAAAGCAAACTATGTCATGATGAATGACATTGACCTCACTGAAGAGACTTCCGAGGGTGGCATATATGATTATATGTGCAATGGTTGGAAGCCTATTGGTGGAAACGAGAAATACAGCTATACATCATTTTCCGGTACATTTGATGGTAATGGATATGAAATTGTTGGACTTCGTATATATGCTACTACTCCACCCAAAAACTATACAGGTCAAATATATCTTGGTCTTTTTTCTAGTGTTTCTGGAACAATTAAAAACCTTACTATTTCCGGTATAATTGGTTCAAGTGTTTCTAATGATAAATATGTTGGCGGTATAGCTTCACGTTTAAGTGGTGGTACCATAGAAAATTGTCATTCGAATTGTAAAATGAATATCTCTAATGGTAGAAACGATGTTGGTGGCATAGTTGGTTATGCAACTGGAACAAATTATTATATATTTTTATGTAGTAACGAAAATATAGTTGTTGGTGAAGATGATGCCGGTGGTATTGTAGGAGAATGTGAAGGAAAAGGTGTGATTTCGCAGTGTTTAAATATTGGTGAAATACATAGTTCAAGATCTGGCGGTATTGTAGGACATTTCAGAGTTTCTAGTGGTTATAATCTTGAAGTGTATAATTCATATAACAATGGAATGATTTATGGTGCACATGTTTCAGGTGTTTGTGGCGTTGCTGATAGTAGTCCTGTCGAAGATAGTGTTTATTTTGAATATTGTTATAATCATGGAATATTGGAAGGTTCGTCATCAATGAACGCGATGATATACCCGGTTAAAGATAGCATGGTTGATATAGTGCGTTGTTACTATCTTGATGGGTGCGGTTCAAAGCCATATGGTGCTACTGCACTTAGCGAAGATTTAATGAGAGTACAGTCTGCATATTCCGGTTTCGATTTCAATGATATTTGGTTCATTGATGATTCAACAGGCTATCCATATCCTCAGTTGAGAAATAATCCCCACAGAGGTGGATGTGCTCATATCTATAGCGATTGGATTGTTGATTTAGAACCAACCTGTGAAGCTGATGGCTCAAAGCACAGAACATGCTCTTCTTGTAACGAGGTTGAAACAGAAGTAATCCCCGCAACAGGTCACGATTATTCAACAGATTGGACAATAGACGTTCCTGCAACATGTACAACAGATGGCTCAAAATCTCATCACTGTAACAATTGTGGCGATAAAGCAGACGTAACAGAAATCATTGCACCAGGTCATATTGTTGGTGAATGGGTTGTAACTACCGAACCCACTTGCTCACAAGAGGGTGAGAAGGTTGGCTATTGTGCAGAGTGCGGCGAAGTATGTGCAACAGAAGCTGTTCCAACAACCGAACATAATTACAATTATGATAATTATGAATACGTACAGAATCCCGAAAATCCTGACGAGTATCATAAACAATATGAGTGTGAGGATTGCGGTTCAACCAAGGTTGATGAAAATCCTGTAGTAATCAAGTCGTTGATTATTGAATCATTACCCGACAAGACTACATATGTTGAGGGTCAGGCTATTGATACAACCGGTCTTGTTGTTAAGCTTGAGTTTGAAGATGGTACAACAGAAGCTATCACTGATTACGATATAGTTTATGACAATTCTGTTACCGGTGAGCAAGATGTTACCGTAAGCTTTGGTAATGTAACAGCCTTCTTCAAAGTGACTTTTACAGCAAAGAATCTTGTTTCAATTGCGGTTACTAAGATGCCCGATAAAACAACCTATGTCATCGGTGATACCTTTGATAGAACAGGTATGGTTGTTACTGCAACCTATGATAATGGTATAACAGAAGAGGTAACAGGCTATACAGTTTCTACACTTCCGCAAAATGTTGGTAAAAAGAACCTTATGGTTTTATTTGGCGGCAAGCGTGTTATAATTCAGGTTACAGTTATTGAAAAGAAAGCAGATTCAATGACTGTTATTGACCCGGAAAAGTTTGAATATGTTTTAGGTGACGAGTTCGACCCAACAGGTATGGTTGTTACCGTAACATTTAATAATGGTGCAGTAGAAGAGGTTACCGATTACACAATTGAAGGTTTCGGCGATTTCACAGGTGTGGGATATATTACACTTAAATATGAGAATTTATCATATGAAATAGCTATTCTTATGCATGCTCCTGCTGATTTCTGGGTTGTTGAAACAGAAGCTACATGTTCTGCGGATGGATTAAAACACCTTTACTGTACAGAGTGTTGCGAAATTGCAAGGACAGAAATTATTCCTGCAACTGGCCACGATTATGCTGAAACAGTTATTAAACAAGCAACTTGTCTTGAGGAGGGTACTAAGAAGTTTGATTGTAAGTACTGTGACTCCTCATACATAGAAAACTATGGCGGTGAACATGTAATATCAGGTGAAAAGGTAACCCTTGAGCCTACCTGCGGAGCAGATGGTGTAAAGTATAACCTTTGCTCTGTTTGTGGTGAAACAGTAGGCCAACCAATTTTAATATCTGCACTTGGCCACGATTATTCAACCAAATTTACAGTTGATGTTGAAGCTACTTGTTCACAGCCCGGTTCAATGTCACGCCATTGCTCACGCTGTGATGCTAAAACAGATGTTACAGTAATTGAAAGCTCTGTTCACGATTATACCGATTGGGTTGTTACAACACCTGCAGGTTGTGAAACAGACGGCGAAAGAACACGTAGTTGCACAGGTTGTGGAGAATATTTCACAGAAACAATTGCAGCACCCGGTCACGCGTATTCTATTATCTGGACAACAGATAAAACACCAACTTGTACAGTTGATGGTTCAAAATCACACCATTGTAACCGTTGTGGCGATAAAAAGGATATTACAGTAATTCCTGCAACCGGTCATACATTTGGTGAATGGGTGCTCCTTGAGGAAGCTACATGTACTGTAAATGGTCAGCGTGTGAGAATGTGCTCCACCTGTTATATGGAGGATGTTGAAATTTTAACAGCCCCTGGCCATACCTATAATGAATGGACTGTTGATGCAAAGGCTGATTGTGAAAACGATGGCGCAAGACATACAAATTGTACAGTTTGTGGCACTGTAGTTAACGAAACAATCAAGGCTTACGGTCACGATTATCAGTCTGTATTTACTGTTGATGTTGAAGCAACTTGTACAGAAGCTGGTTCAAAATCACATCATTGTTCACGTTGCGAAAGCAAAACAGATGTTACTGTAATTCAGCCTCTTGGCCACCATATTTCAACAATGTGGACTATTGATAAAGATCCCACTTGCGAAAGCGAAGGTCTTAAATCTCACCATTGTTTACGTTGTGATTGTGTTGAGGATGTAACAACAATTCCCGTTGCAAATCATATTTACGGCAAATGGTACGTTGTAACACCTGCTACAATGGACACAGCCGGTGTACGCGCTCATAAGTGCTACAACTGTGAAATGACAGAGGAGGCAGAGCTTCCTAAGCTCCTTAAATACACAGCAACCTTTGTTGCCGATGGCGATGTTGTTGCAACAGTTGATTTCCCTGAGGATGCAACAGAGATTGAAATCCCTGAAGTACCCCACAAGGATAAATTCAACGGCGAGTGGGAGAACTTCGACATAAGAAACAAAAACTTTACTGTTAATGCCGTATATACTCCTATCCCTGCAAATGAGGTAGAGGGTATCAAAACAGGCAACACAGCCGATTACTATGCATCAACAGGTGAGGTCGAGGTTAATCTTAACGTTTCTGCACCGAGCAGAACTATTGTGACAACTACAACCAAGACAGTACCTCTTGATATTGTCTTTGTGCTTGACCAGTCAGGTAGTATGGCGGAATATGGCAGAAAGGATGCTCTTAAATCTGCAGTAAGGTCATTCAGCGATGCTATTCTTGACGATGCAAAGAAATATTCAGTTGACCACAGAATTGCTGTTGTAGGCTTTGCTTCAGGTAACAATTACGGTCTTAATTATGCTAATACCGAGCTCCTTACATCAAGTGAGGTAAGGTATGATAATATCAAGAATAGTGATTATGCAGATTCACTTGTAAGCGTTAACAATAACGGAGCATTGAATAATGTTATCACAAAGGCGATTAATGCAATTGATGCAGAGGGTGCTACAAGGGCTGATATCGGTCTTGAAATGGCAACAAACATTTTTGCAAATAACCCTGTTACAGATAACAGACAACGTGTTGTTGTGTTCTTGACAGATGGTGTTCCCACAAGCTATAGCAATTTTGAATACAATGTAGCAAACGTTGCTATTCAGAATGCATATCAGTTAAAGAATACATACGATGCAACCGTTTATAGCGTTGGTGTGTTTGACAGAGGTACCTCTGCCGATTCAAAGGTCAACAACTTTATGAATTACGTTTCCTCAAACTATAGTGAGGATGTTGTAATGAGTAAGTATTCAAAAGAAACAACCGAAAATATCGGTGGCTATTACCTTGATGTAAGTGACGTTTCAAAGCTTTCAGATGTATTTACATCTATTGTTGAGGAAACAACAACTCACACAGGCAGATTTACAAAGGCTACACTTAAATATACACTTACAAATAACTTTGTTCTCACAATCAATCAGGAAAACGCTATCCGTAAGGATGCAGTTGAAAAGCTTGGTGTAACTAACGAGCAGATTTCTATTACACGTAATGATAACGGCACAACAACTATTGTTATCAGCGATGTTGAGCCTTGGGCAAGTGGTACAAATTATGTGATTGATTTTACATTCCGTGCAACTGCAAACGGTAATACTCTTAAGAGTGGTACATATCAGGTTGGTACCTTTGAGAGTGGCGTAATCCTTGAAAATGGTGAGGGCTACGAAGCTGTGTTCGCACCGCAGAGTGTGGATATTGGTGGCACAAGTGGTATTGCTGTATTTAACATCAATAACCTGCCTTATGCTATCAACAGACTTTCATCCACAACAAAGGTAGTTGCTCCTGCAACTGATTTTGGTGCAGATTACAACTTTATCGGTTGGAATGTACCTAATAACCTTACACTCAATAACGAGGCAAGAGTATTCGAGGCAGAGCTTCTTAAGAACGAATACAAGCTTTCCTGGAATATTGATGGTGAAATTACCGAGGTTAAATATGCAGTAGGTGACTTCATCACAGTACCCCATGTTGGTAACAACTCAATTGGTGGCGCATTCGTTGGTTGGGATATGGATATCCCCGAAACAATGCCAAGTGAAAACCTTACAATTACAGCCATTTATGATGCTCACTATCATAAATATGATGTTACAAAGGCATTTGAGAGCTGTACCGAGGGTGGCACACTTACTTACACCTGTGAGTGTGGTCATACCTATACCGAAGAAATTGCTCCTTGTGAACACAATTGGGAGGTAATTACTGCATCCAATAACCAGAATGCTATTGAAAATGCAGGCTCAAGATGTTCGGTTTGTGGTATCAAGGATTCAAAGGCACTTCGTCTTGAAGGCAAATCAACGTATCAGATGGCAGATGCAAGCTACAATACTGCTACTGTAGAGCTTGATTACATCGACGAGAATGGTGATAAGCATCAGCCTGATGGTAACGTTGAAATATCTGTTCAGCTTGATGAAGTGTTCACAAACGAAATCCCTGCAGATGCAACTGCAACTGTATATCGTGTAAATGATGATGGCTCGCGAACAATACTTAATAGTGAACAGAAGGGTATGCAGATGACCTTTACAACTGACCACTTCAGCACATATGAGTTTGAGTTTACGACAGGCACACAGAAATACTTGTTTGCACAGCCTAAGTCAAGAATTGACTATACTAATAGGGTGATATTCAGCGATATTCGTCTTGCAAGAGATTTCAAGGACTTTGTAAGCTATCTTGCTCCTGCTACTGTTGATGAAAATGCCGATGCTCTTGGCTTTATGGGTACAGGCACTTCAATCACAATGCAAAAAGATGGCGTTGATACAGAATATACAGTTGTCATTAATGGTGACACTAATGGCGACAGCGTAGTTGACGCACTTGATGCGGCACAAGTGGCACTTGTTACAAATGGTCAGAAGACTATTGACGGTGCATACAAAATGGCGGCTGACAGTAACCTGGATGATGAAATCAGCATTGAAGATTATCAGGCTATTGTTAACAAGGTTGTTGCGTAATTCTTACAATACAATTTAATAAAATTAAGTAGGGGACGGGCATCAAATGCTCGTCCTTTATTTGTATTTGCGTATATTGTAAATATTTGCTAAATTTACAGAGTCCTTTTTGTTTACTATTTCACTGTAAATTATTTGAATTTTCTGGTTATTTGTAGTATTATTTTTCTGCTATAATATTTTTAAGGAGAAATCAACTATGAAACGAACAATTAGTTTATTGTTAACAATTGTTATGGTATTTGGCATTTTTACAAGTATACCCATAATGACAAATGCAGCAACAATTTCATCTAATATGGTAGGAAACTTTGACCCATATTCTTTGACTCATGCGGAAATTACGGATATCAGTATGGGTGGTAACACCTACAAAAATGCTATCAAATGCAGAATGGGTTATACAGGAACCTCTGATGGACATATTGCAGATGCAAAATTTAATTTTAACAGTAAATATGAATCATTATCATTCTGTGTTGGATATATCTCTGGAGAAACATCAACAGCACAATTTAGAATATTCGTTGATGGTAAAGAAGTAGAGAATGTTTTGCTCACCACTTATGATTTGCCTAAACAGTATAAATTATCATTGGAAGGTGTAAACCAAGTTATTTTACGTTTGGATGGTAATAACGGTTATGATGGCATGTATTTTGGTATAGGTGGAATAAATGCTGTAAGTGATACAGATGTAAAGGCTCCTAACCATTATACATCTAATATGGTTAACAATTGTGAACCATACTTCTTAAAAAACGGTGAGATTTCCGATATTTCTATGGGTGGAGATACTTACGATGATGCCATTAAATTTAGAATGGGTTATACCGGCTCTTCAGACGGACACACTGGTGAGGCAATGTTTAACTTCAATGGTATGTATGAATCACTCACATTTTCTGTGGGATATATTTCAGGTATACAGGAGTCTGCACAATTTACAATATTAGTCGATGGTGAAGAAGTCGAAAAAGAATTACTTTATTCATCAAACTTACCTCGAAAATTCACTGTGTCATTAAAAGATGTTCATCAAGTTGTTTTGCGATTGCAAGGTAACAATGGATACGATGGTATGTGGTATGGTATTGGTGGTATCGATATAAAAAGTAATGGTGTAGTACAAAACATCATCATGCTTACAAAAGAGATTGCGCTTTCAGAAAACAATCGCTCCTCATACGCTAAGGCTGTAATTGTGCCTCCTGATGCAATAAAGCCTGAGATTGAATGGTCAAGTAGTAATCCTGCTGTTGCGAAAGTAAACCAGCAAGGCTTGATTACAGCTGTTTCAGAAGGAACAGCTATCATTACAGCAACAACTGTTGATGGTGGATATAGCGATATTTGTACTGTTAATGTTGACTTTCCTCCAAAACCAGCAACACCCAAGGTTAGCACAACCAATGAAATTGATGGTGTTCAAGTTTCTTGGAATGCAGTTGATAATGCAACAAAGTATGTTGTTTTCCGCAGACAGGCTGGCACCAAAAGCTGGGTGAATATCGGCACAACAACAGGCACAACACTCTTTGACAAGAATGTCAAAAGTGGTGTTTATTATAGCTATTCTGTAAGAGCATATGACTCTCTAGGTCAGTATAGCGATTTTGTTCAGGCAAACACACAGAATCGTAAGTATATGGCAACACCAAAGCTTACAACAATCTATAACCACGTAAATGGTCTTGCAATCAAATGGAATGCTGTAGCAGGTGTTACAAACGGTTATCGTGTATATCGTCGTGGTGCAGGCTCAACCTACTGGACCTACCTTGGCACAACAAAAAACCTTTACTTTATTGATAGCGCAGTGAAGAATAATAGTGGCAAGTACTTCCGTTATACGGTTATTGCAGACGGTGATTACCATAGCAAGTTTGACACAACAGGTCTTTACTTGATGCGACTTGCTAATCCCACACTTGTAAGCGCCACAAGCTCAAAATCGGGTATAACTGTAAAGTGGGGCGCAGTTAAGGGTACAACCGGCTATTATGTATATCGCAAGACCGCAAATTCTAATTGGACTTATATTGCTGCAGTAGGTGGTACAAACAATACAACCTTCCTTGATAAAACAGCAAAGAAGAGCACAACCTACACCTACACAGTAAAGGCCGTTTACGGCTCAACAACAAGTGCATATAACTCAGGTATCAGCTGTTACGATAAATATTGATTATAATGAACAAACGCCACTCTCATTTTTGGATGAGAGTGGCTCTTTTTACTTTGTTATTGTCTATTTTATATATAATTTTATTCTTTTATTTTGTAGTGAAAAAAGAATATTCTATTGAATAATAACTCTTGTTGTGCTAAAATTTAAGTGTATATTTTATTATAAGGTGGCGTTTAATTATGCTTAAAGTTGCGGTTGTTGGTGTTGGCGGTATCAGTGGCGCTCATATACCTGCATGGGAGGAAATGAAGGATGCAGAGCTTGTTGCTCTTTGCGATATTCGTCCCGAAAGAATGGAAAAATACGAGGGTAAAAGATGCTATACAGATATTGATGAGCTTCTTGAAAACGAAGAGCTTGATATTCTTGATATTTGCTTGCCCACATACCTTCATGCAGATGTTGCTTGCAAGGCTATGGACCTTGGCATCAACGTTATAACAGAAAAGCCCATTTCACTTAAAGATGAGGATGTTGAGCGCGTTTACGCTTGTGCTGAAAAGAACAACGTTAAATTTATGGTTGCTCAGGTACTTCGTTTCTGGCCCGAATATGAACTCCTTAAGGAGATTTACGATACAAAGAAATACGGTAAGCTTCTTTCAGGTACAATGACACGTCTTGGTTGCTATCCCAGATGGAGCTGGGATGGTTGGATGATGGATGAAAAGCGTAGCGGTCTTGTGCCCTTTGACCTTCATATTCATGACCTTGATTTCATGGTATATGCTTTTGGTGAGCCCAAGGTTGCACACCAGTTCCGTTCAAAGCTTCCTGATCAGGATTTCATCAGCCTTACTTATGATTTTGGTGATTTCTTCATCAATACAGAGGCATCATGGTATGCAACATCATACCCCTTTACAGCAGAGTTCCGTTTCCAGTTTGAGGATGCTGTAGTTGCCAACGAAAATGGTAAAATGATTATTTACCTCAGAGATGATGAAAAAATTGACCTTTCACAGGATGCAGAAGGTGACACAGGCGCAATTAATCTGCCTAAGAGTGATGCTTACGCAAACGAAATCAATTATTTTGCAGACTGCGTAAAGAACAACAAGCCTGTTGACAAGGTAAAGCCATCAGAGCTTTCTTGCGTACTTAACATATTAAATAATCTTTAATACAGGTGAATATATGAAATACTACGTTGGTGTTGACCTTGGTACATCATCACTTAAGCTTATTTTATGTAATGGTGACGGCAAGGTAATCAATACACTTACAAATGAATATTCTGTTTCATATCCCCATTCAGGCTGGAGTGAGCAATATGCTGAGGATTGGTGGAACGCCATTTGTGACGGATTACCTCGATTACTTTCGGGTATTGCACCTCAGGATGTTGCGGGACTTGGTGTAGCAGGGCAGATGCACGGACTTGTTATACTTGATGAATGTGATAATGTTATAAGGCCTGTTATACTTTGGAATGATGGCAGAACATTCAAAGAAACCGATTATCTTAACGATGTTATCGGTAAGGATAAATTATCATCATACACAGCTAATATTGCTTTTGCAGGGTTTACTGCACCCAAAATTATGTGGGTTAAAAACAATGAGCCTGATAATTTTAATAAAATAAGCAAAATAATGCTCCCGAAGGATTATCTGAATTTTATGCTTACAGGTGTTCACGCTTGTGATTATTCTGATGCGTCAGGTATGCTCCTTTTAGACGTTAAAAATAAATGCTGGTCAAGTGAAATGCTTGATATATGCGGTATAACCGAAAAGCAGATGCCAAAGCTTTTTGAAAGCTATGAGGTTATTGGTAAGGTGAAACCCGATATTGCCGACAAGCTTGGCTTAAGTAGTGAAACAGTTGTTGTTGCAGGTGCAGGTGATAATGCCGCCGCAGCAATCGGTACAGCCACAACAGGTGAGGGCAGATGTAACATTTCGCTTGGTACATCAGGTACAATTTTCATTTCGTCTGATAAGTTCGGTGTTGATGAAAATAATGCACTCCATTCATTTTGCCATGCAGATGGTGGTTATCACCTTATGGGTTGTATTCTTTCTGCCGCATCATGTCACAAATGGCTATGTGACAAGGTGCTTTGCAATAAGGATTATACAGCACTTGAAAAAGAGATTGACGTTGATTTGCTTGGTAAAAACGAGGTTTATTTCTTACCATACCTTATGGGTGAGCGTAGCCCCTTAAACGATACAGATGCTACCGGTTTGTTTATCGGCTTAAGACCTGATACAACACGCTCACAGATGCTTTTAAGCGTGCTTGAGGGTGTAAGCTTTGCTATAAGAGATAACCTTGAGGTAGCAAAGAGCCTTGGTATTGACGTTAACTCAAGCTGTCTTTGCGGTGGCGGTGCAAAAAGTCCCTTATGGCGCACAATTCTTGCAAATGTGCTTAACGTTGAGCTTAATATCCCTGTTGCTGAGGAAGGTCCCGGCTACGGCTCTGTAATTCTATCAATGGTCGGTGCAGGTGCTTTCGATACTGTTAAAGAGGGTGCTGATGCACTTGTTAAAACCAAGGATACAGTAAAGCCCGATGAAAAGCTTTCATCACTTTATGAAGAGCGTTATAATAAATTCAAAAAGATTTACCCTGCAGTTAAGGGTCTTTATAAAAATATTAAGGAGTAATTACAATGAGTGAGATTTTTAAAAATATCCCCGTAATTAAATATGAGGGTAAGGACAGCAAAAATCCTTTTGCTTTTAAATTTTATGACCCCGAAAAGATTATTCTTGGTAAAAAAATGAGCGAACACCTTCCATTTGCTATGGCTTGGTGGCACAACCTTTGTGCCGCAGGTACAGATATGTTTGGCAGAGATACTGCTGACAAGGCGTTCGGTGCAGAAAAGGGTACAATGGCTCATGCTAAAGCAAAGGTTGATGCAGGCTTTGAATTTATGCAGAAGCTTGGTATCAAATACTTCTGCTTCCATGATGTTGATATTGTTCCTGAAGCAGATGATATCAAAGAAACAAATCGCAGACTTGATGAAATCACAGACTACATCCTCACAAAAATGGAGGGTACAGATATCAAGTGCCTTTGGGGTACTGCAAATATGTTTTCTAACCCTCGTTTTATGAATGGTGCAGGTTCAACAAATAGTGCAGATGTATATTGCTTTGCTGCTGCACAGATCAAAAAGGCTCTTGAGCTTACTGTTAAATTAGGCGGTAAGGGCTACGTTTTCTGGGGAGGCAGAGAGGGTTACGAAACACTACTTAATACAGATGTTGAGTTTGAACAGGAAAATATTGCTAACCTTATGAGAATGGCTGTTGAATATGGCAGAAAAATTGGTTTTACAGGTGATTTTTACATTGAACCAAAGCCGAAGGAGCCTATGAAGCATCAGTATGACTTTGATGCTGCTACAGCAATCGGCTTCCTTAAGGCACACGGTCTTGATAAGGATTTCAAGATGAATATTGAGGCTAACCACGCTACACTTGCAGGTCATACATTCCAGCACGAATTAAGAATTTCAGCAATTAACGGTATGCTTGGCAGTATCGACGCTAACCAGGGTGACTATCTGCTTGGTTGGGATACAGATGAATTCCCATTCGATGTATACGAGGCAACTCTTTGTATGTATGAGGTTATTAAAGCAGGTGGTCTTACAGGTGGCTTTAACTTTGATGCAAAAAACCGCAGACCCAGTAACACATACGAGGATATGTTCCATGCATATATTCTTGGTATGGATACCTTTGCGCTCGGTCTTATGAAGGCTGCCGCTATAATTGAGGATGGCAGAATTGAGGAGTTTATTAAAAACAAATATAGCTCATTCAACTCTGAAATTGGTATAAAGATTACAAGCGGTACAGCAACACTTGAAGAGCTTGCAGCACACGCTGAGGCAATGGGTGATGTTAAAGACGTGATGAGTGGCAGACAGGAATACCTTGAAAGTGTAATGAACTCAATTATGTTCTCATAATATTTAATATATTGTAAATTTGTAATTGTAGTATTGCATTTTGCATAAATAACATATATAATAATTATGCAATTTAACAATGCGTAATTTATTAAGTGAGGTAAACTTAAATGAAAAAGGTTATTTGCAAGGTTGAGTACAACACAGAGAATTCAGAGCTCATTCTCAAAAAGACATTCGGTGAGTTTGGTGACCCTGCAGGTTACGAAGAAAGTCTTTACAAAACAGCAGATGGTAAATTCTTCCTTTATGTTAATGGCGGTGCAGAGTCAGTTTACCCCGAAGAAAACATTAAAAGAATGTCTGCTGCAAAAGCGTCTGAATTCCAGCCTTAATTTAATCAGCAAAAAAGAACGGTTGAGGCTTTACCTCAACCGTTTTCTTTGTGTTTAAATCATCTTATTGTCATAAACAGAAGTACCATAATACAAATTATAAAGTAGCCGTGCACAAGGAATGTCGGTGTACGTATGATTGTTGTAAACATACTGCGTTTTTCAAATAAATCTGTTTGTTCGTTTATAACAAGCTTTGTGCTCAACCTATCCTTAGTTGATGGTATTACCCAAACAAAGGTAAGTACTTCATAAATAACTGTATACATAATCAAAGTTATTTTGTGGTCAAAGCTATAATCAAAGCCTAATGATGCAATAAGAATACCTAGACCTGCAGCAGAAAGTATTATTTTAAGTGTAACTGAAAGGGCAGTGTGCAGATTCTTTTCAAAGGCAACCTCTTGAACGATTACCCAGAATATAATGAAGAAGGATGTTGTAATAGCCGCCTTTGTGCTACCAAGACAAATTAATATAAAGGGGAATGCGCCATATAAAATAAATTCTGCGACGTCTGTTATTTTATTGTATATATCATAAAAAGCGGGTACCGTGTCTTTGGCTTTTACAAGATTTGCGCCATAAAATTCTTTTGTTATTTTATTTGCGTACAGTAAATCTTTAAGCTCTGCCTTAGTGAATGGTTTTTTAACAAAATAGTGTACCATATCAATTGCCAGAAGTATAAGCCATACCACAAATGCATAAAAAACAATATCACCGTTATATGAAAGTAAACCGCCATTCAGCTCCAGAGTGAATACAGTTGATTTAAAGGTATCAAAGGTTAGTATTAAACCAATTGCTGCACCTAATCCACCAAATGCACCAAAAATACATTCCATTTCCTTCCATGGCTCGGCACCACGTGCTTCAGAAAAAAGACGGCAAAAATAACTATCAGATTCGGGAGCATAATGCTTTGAGTAAATCTGCATAAGCTGACCCATAACCCAACCAATGCCTCCGAATAGCGCACAGCTTAAGGGGAAAATTATTGAGAATTTGTCACCTTTAAATATTGCCATAGCAAGTAATGGTATGATAATACCAAAAATCGCGCCCCAGGATTCCTGACGTGTTTTTGAAAAATAAAAACGCGGATATTTATTATCTTCAACGCTTAATGGCTTGTTGAAAATTTTATAAAACAAAAGTGAAACAAGGGGTGTTGCTATAAAAATTATAAGCAATTCAATCCAGTTGTATTTTTTACAAACTGCATTTACACCTGTTGCAAATATTGCGCCAAAGCTACCAAACCAAAGAGATCCCTTTAAAAATAATGCACCAAGGCCTTTTTTCATATTTTCGGCAGGGTGGGCACTCATAGAGAAGGCGAGTGTTTCACCATAGGTCATTGACCCACCAAAGTACATAGCAATAGCACCAAGGGCAGAAAATATATAAAAATGCTCTTGTACAATGTAAATGCCGCTGAAAAGTGCTAATACAGTTCCGATAAGTGCACCGGGGAGCATAGCGCCCTTTTCACCGCCTATTGTTGTACCGCGCATACCCCAACCATAGGATGCGGCAGGTATAATGGCTATTACCATAAAAGTAGCCAGAAAGACATTCATAGGTTAACCCTCCGTTATTTTAGAGTTTTTTACCGTAGGCTGCTCCTGTTTTAATATCCTGTAAAAGTGTAAATCCGTTGCGCTCATAAAATCTGCGTGCGCCTTCATTTTCAGAGCCAACAATGAGCATTACACCATCAACGTTTTGCTCTTTAACGTTATTGCAAAATGCTGAAATAAGTTTTGAACCTATGCCCTTTGATTGATAATCGGGTAAAATATCAATATGTAAATGGGCAGGGTAATCGTTCTTGTATATGGCGTGGTCATACATTTCAACAAGAGCATCCTTTAAAAAAGCTCTGTCCTTAAGTGATTCAACCTTTCTGATGTACTTGTCAAAATTGTTCTGATAATAATCATAATCTGCTGTGCCGTAGCAATAACCAACAGGCTTATCATTTTCATCTACTGCAACAAAGCAATTATGTGGCTCAACCTCAATATAGTAACGACAGAACATCCATTCAACATAGTCGATAAGCGGCTGATCGTATTTACCGAACATATCATTAAGGCAGATATAAATAACCTTTTCCTTGTCTTTTTCTTCGTATTTTCTAATTAACATTATTTTACTCCTTAGGTAAATTTTATTTATTATACCAATTAAATAGCAAAAAGTCTATTTATTTTTTCATTGTAATGTGATAATATAGTCGCGGAGAGGTGTTTTATAATGAAAAATATAAATAATGGTGTTTATCCTACAATGGTTACACCCTTTACAGATGATAATAAAATTGATTACAATGGCGTAAAAGCAATCATTGATTGGTATGCCGAAAAGGGCTGTGACGGTATATTTGCTATCTGCCAGAGTAGTGAAATATTCTTCCTTTCATTCGAAGAAAGGCTTGAGCTTTTAAGGTTTGTTATGGCAAACAAGCCCGAGGGTATGTCAATTGTTGCATCGGGTCATACTTCTGATGACCTTGACGTGCAGATTGCCGAGGCAAAGGCATTTATTGAAACAGGCATTGATGCATACGTTTTCATTTCAAACCGCTTTGCTAAAGCAGATGAAAGTGACGATGTTCTTTTTGAAAGAATGGAATATGTAGCAAATGCACTTCCCGAGGTGGCATTTGGTGTGTATGAGTGCCCTTATCCCTACAAGCGTGAACTTACACCCGAGCTTCTTAAGAAAATGGCTAAAAGCGGTAAATACACCTTTATTAAGGATACCTGCTGTAACCTTGATAAAATTCAGGCAAAGCTTGATGCAGTTAAGGGTAGCACAATCAAGCTTTATAACGCTAATGCTGCAACGCTCCTTGATAGCCTTAAAATGGGTTGCCACGGCTATTCAGGTGTTATGGCAAACTTCCATCCCGAGCTTTACGTTGAGCTTATAAAGGCTAACAATGAGGGCGATAATGAAAAGGCAGAATTCCTGCAGAATATGGTGGGTTACTTCTCTGTTACAGAGTGCCAATGCTACCCAATAAATGCAAAGTATTATATGAGCCTTTGCGGTTTACCCATTACATATAACTCACGTACACGCAGTACTGCCGACTTTTTCCCTGCACGTAGAATGGAAATCGATCAGATGTACAAATTCACAAATGAAATCGTGGAGAAATATAATATTTTGAAATAAATTTTTTGCAACATTTTACGCAAACAACGAGTCATATATACGGAGGGTTACATTAAAATCCTCCGTATTTTTTAAAAAGGGGGAATTACATTGAAAAAGAATGTAAAAGCAATTCTGTTGTCTATAATTGCTATAACTCTTTTTATATTCATTGTAGTTCTTGTTATCCGTGTTCCTGAAAAAAGTGACAATAAAATAGTGCAGATTGAAGCAGGTGATTGGTCATCTCTTGCAGTTAGAACTGATGGTACCGTTATGTTTACGGGGTATAACGTAGATTTAAGGTGTGATGTATCTGAATGGGAGGATATTGTACAGGTTTCCTCTGATTCAAGCTATACTGCGGGTTTAAAATCTGATGGTACTGTTATTGTTACACAACTAACAAATAGCTTACCTGAATTTACGGATATTGTTAAGATATCTGCTTCAATGGATCACCTTGTTGGCTTGAAAAGTGATGGTACAGTTGTTGTTTGCACTGACGTAGGTTATGGCTCGGAAAAATACGGTTCTGAAAGATTGGATGTATGCGAGGTTTCCGAGTGGACTGATATTGTTGAAGTTCATGCTGATACCAGCTGTACTGTTGGTTTAAAGTCGGATGGAACGGTTGTAAAAACACCGGAAAAGGGTGTTACAGAGCCGTTTGATTTCACCGGATGGACAGATATTGTAACAATGTCTGTTAACGATACATACACAGCAGGCGTTAAATCTGACGGAACTGTTTTGATTGTTGGCAACACTCCGGATCACGACGTTAGCGGGTGGAGTGATATTGTAAGTGTATCATCAAGCAGAACTCATTGTGTAGGCTTAAAATCAGACGGTACGGTAGTTGCTGTTGGTGATAACAGATACGGTAAATGTGACGTTTCTTCTTGGAATGATATTGTTCAGGTATCAGCAGGTGATGATTTTACACTTGGCTTAAAATCTGATGGTACTGTTGTTGCTGTCGGGTATAATAAATACGGTCAATGTAACGTTGGCGGATGGAACTATGCCGAAGGTACAACAGGTACCAACACCGAAACCTATGTTTTTGAAACAAAGGGTTGGGATAATATAATTGATATAGCTGACGGTTGGAGTCATATTGTAGGTTTAAAGTCTGATGGCACAGTTATTTCTATTGGTAACAACTCCAATAAACAATGTGATGTTTCTGATTGGAAAGATATTGTGGATATATCAGCAAGAGAACATTTTACAGTGGGACTTAGGAAGGATGGAACTGTTGTCGCAACAGGTGCAAACGAAAGTGGCCAATGTAATGTATCTGATTGGACTGATATTATTGCAATTTCAACCGGAGAAAGTCATACCGTAGGATTGAAGTCGGATGGCACTGTTGTTGCTGTTGGTTGGAATATAAGCGGTCAATGCAATGTTGCGGGGTGGAGTGATATTGTAAAAATATCTGCTAACGATACTGAAACAGTTGGTTTGAAATCAAACGGAACAGTTGTATCAACAAAAAATCGAAAGCCGCAAAACAGCACAATATATGGAACTTTAGTCGGAGATGATACGGAAACGGATGGTACCGAACAGACAACATCTGCTTCATTATTTGAGAAAAACAGGGTGTTTATATCACAATGGACGGACATTGTTGATGTTTCCGTTGGTTTTGGTAACGTCATAGGGTTAAAAAGTGACGGAACAGTGGTTGCGGTTGGAAGTAATGGTAACAATCAGTCTGAAGTGTATGAATGGACGGACATAGTTGCAGTTTCGGCGGGACAAAGCTTTGTACTTGGTTTAAAGTCTGATGGAACAGTTGTGGCTACAGGGTTTAACGGAGACGGACGTTGTGACGTTGATTCTTGGAAGGATATCGTTTATATTTATGCAGGTCATAATAACGCTTTTGGTATCAAAAAAGATGGTACTGTTGTTTCTGTAGGAAGCAATGATTATGGTCAATGTAATTTACAATAATAAAAAAGTAAAACTCTTGATGTGAAAACATCAAGAGTTTTTGCTATTATTTTATTTTCTCACCCATACAGTAAACCTCGATACCGTCTGTGTTACCTTCGAGATTATAGCTTTTGAGCTTGCCGTTTTCCCATTCGATATCAACTTTAATGTTGCCCACTGCCTTAAGACCCTTAATTGAGCCTGTTGCCCAGAGGGTGGGGAGTGCAGGTAAAAGGAAGATTTTGCCTTTGCGTGACTGTAAAAGCATTTCACAGATACCGCTTGTGCAACCGTAGTTACCATCAATCTGGAATGGGGGATGAGCATCAAAGAGGTTGGGATATGTACCGCCACCGCGACGAACATTCTTCTTTGCAGGAACAGGTGAAAGCTGAATATCAACAAGCTTTAATGCGTGGTCACCGTCCCAAAGACGAGCCCACATATTGATTTTCCAGCCTAATGACCAGCCTGTGCCGTTATCACCACGAAGCTCAAGTGAGCGTATACAAGCCTTTGCAAGGTCAGGTGTTTCATCGGGTGTGATAAGGTTGCCGGGATGAAGCCCGTAAAGGTGTGATTTGTGTCTGTGGTGAGGCTCGTGCTCCTCAAGCTCCTTATACCACTCAAGAAGCTCACCGCGTGAACCAACCTTGAAGGGGAGAAGCTTTGCAAGCTTCTCACTTAACTCTGCCTTAAAATCGTTATCAAGACCAAGAGTATCGGCTGCATCAATTGTATTTGCAAAAAGCTCCTTGATAATTGACATTGTCATTGTTGTTGTTTCACTTACACTTGTGCGTTTACCCTTGATTTCAAATTCGTTCTCAGGCGATGTTGAAGGAGCGCAGATAAGATAACCATCTTTATCTTCAATAAGAAGGTCAAGCATAAACAAGCAACACTTCTTCATAATGGGGTATGCAGTTTCTTTAAGGTACTGCTCATCCATAGTGTAAAGGTAGTGATTATAAACATGCTGACAGAACCAGCCACCTGCCATTGGCCAGAAGCCCCACTGTGCATCACCGTTTGCAGGGTCGCAGAAGCGCCATATATCAACGTTGTGATGTACACAGAAGCCACGTGCACCATAGATGCGTTGTGCAGGTTCTTCACCTTTAACTGAAAGCTCTTTAACAAACTGAATAAGTGGCATATTAAACTCTGTAAGGTTACAGGGTAATACAGGCCAATAGTTCATTTCAGTATTTATGTTTACTGTATAGTTTGAACACCATGAGGGTGTGGGCGAATCATTCCAGATACCCTGGAGTGTTGTGGGCTGTGTGCCCTCACGTGAGCCTGAAATAACAAGATATCTGCCAAAGTTGAAGATAAGAGCATAAAGACCTAAATCCTGAGCGCCTTTAGCGTGCTTTTTGAGTCTTAAATCTGTAGGTACTTCACCCTTATTATCAGTACCCAAATCAATTTTAACCCTGTTAAAGTAGCCTGAGAATGTATCAGTATGGTCTGCCTTAACATCCTTGTACTTCTTTTCACAAACGGCGTCAAGGTGTTCAAGGCAAGCCTTTTTATATTCTTTACCCTCAAGGGCAGGGTGCTTATCAAAACCGTTAAATGAGTTCTCTGTGCAGAAAATTATTGTTGCAACAGATGCATTGTTAACTGAAATACTATCACCATTATATTTAACCTTACCATCGGTGAATACTCTGATTGCACATCTGAAGCTTGTACCCTGAAGAGACTTGTCAGCAGGGTAGAGTGAGCCTTGCATAGCAGCGTATGTTTCTTGGTTTGCGTGTGAGTCAGAGGGTGCAATACCATCAAGAATAAGGGTTTCATCTTCAATAAAGCTTTTGCCTTTGAGCTTTGTTGTCATAAATACAGTAAAATTGATTTTTTTACCTGTTTTACACTTGATTGTATCAAAATAAGCATCATCGTTAAATGAAACGAATGACTGACGCTCAAAATCATCACTACCACGTGTGTATGTAACTGTATTAATACCTGTTTCAAGGTTTAATATGCGTTTGTAATTCTTTTGAAAACCGGTTTTGCCGTACTGAATACGAATATTACAAAGGGGCATATATGCCTGTGAACAGTTTGCAAGCACATTTTCTTCAAGTAATTTTTTAGATGTAAAATAATCACCCTGCATAACAAGGTCACGAGCCTGTTTGAATGCTTCGTTAGCACCATCCTTAAGCTGTGACTCACGGGGATAGCCTGTCCATAAGGTGTCAGAGTTCATGGCAACAATTTCATCAGTTGTTCTGCCGTAAACCATAGCACCAAGTGAGCCGTTACCAAGAGGTAAAGCTTCAAGCCAGTTTTTGGCTTGTGATTTGTAAAATAAGTTTTTTGAATCATTAATCATTATGGTTACACCGCCATTTTAATATAATAGATTAATAATAAACTATAATTTATATAAAATCAATATTTTTATTCGGTTTAGTGTTGTAAAATTTATAATTATATGTTATATTCTAAAAAGGTTTTTATGCTATTTTGTGATAGGAGATTGGTATTATGAAAACTGCACTCAAAAAAATTGATGCAAACAAGGTTAATTTTGATGCTTCCGTAAAATATATGGTTGACAAAATCACAAATATCTGTGATGAAATCGGTCCTCGTGCGCCCGGTAGCCCCGAAGAGCTTAAGGCTCAGCAGTCAATGGCAGAGGATTTAAAAAAATGGTCTGATAATGTTGAATTTGAGGATTTTACAGTTCACCGTCAGGCGTTTATGGGCTTTATTCCCTTTACAGTTGGTATGGCAATAATTGCAACATTCCTTTTCTTTACAAAGCCCCTTATCGGCTTTATTCTTACAATACTTGCATTTATTCCTCTTGTTTTAGAGTTTTTGATGTACAAGCAATTTATTGACCCGCTTTTTAAAGGTCATCCTTCACACAATGTTATTGCTACCCGCAAAGCATCAGGTGAAACTAAAAAGCGCATTATTTTTGTTGGACACTCTGATTCACAGTATGAATGGATTCTTAACTACAAGCTTGGCGGTACAGGTATGAAGCTGTTCCTTATTCCTGCGGTTGTTGGTCTTGTGGCACAGTGTATTGCAAGCTTTATTAAGTTTATTGTTGTTGATGTTAAGGGTGTTGCTACCCCCGGTGCAGAAACATTCTTCCTTGTAGTCGGCATTATTCTTTGCATTTTCCTTGTACCTTACGTTGGCTTCCTTTTCTTCCAGAGCTATACAAAGAGTGTGCCCGGTGCTAACGATAACCTTTCAGGCTGTCTTGCTTGTATGACTGTATTAAAGCACCTTGCTGAGAGTGACGTGCGCTTTGAAAACACAGAGGTAAAGGTTATTCTTTCAGGCTCAGAGGAAGCTGGTCTTCGTGGTGCAAAGGCTTATGCTAAGGCTCACGAAAAAGAGCTTAAAGAGATCGAGACAGTTGTTGTTGCTTGTGATACAATGCGTGACCTTAAGGATATGGCGGTTTATGACCGTGACCTTAGCGGTACACTTCAGCACGATAAACAGGCAAAGGCTCTTGTTAAACAGGCTGCGCTTAATTGCGGTCACGATATTCCTTATGCATCTATTTACCTTGGTGCTTGTGATGCTGCTGCATTTACACAAAGGGGTATTAAAGCAACAGGCTTTGCTGCTATGGACCCAACACCACCACGTTACTATCACACACGCCTTGATACACCTGATATGCTTGTGCCTGAGGCACTTGAAGTTGGTGCAAAGGTACTTCTTGAGACCGCTTGTCTTTACGATGCAGAGGGTTTAAAATAATTTTTGTGGAGCAAATATGAACTACATAATAATGGACCTTGAGTGGAATAACACTTATTGCAAAAAGAAAAAAGGTTTTATGAATGAAATTATCGAAATTGGTGCCGTTATGCTTAACGAAGACCTTGAGGTAGTTGACGTTTTTTCAACCTTTATTAAAGCACAGCTTGGCAAAAAGCTTCATTCAAGAGTCAAAGAGCTTACTAATATTACAAATGATGATATTACTACGGGTGTGCCATTTTCACAGACTATGGCACAATTCCGTAAATGGTCTGCAGGTAGTGATAATGTTATTCTTACCTGGGGCGATACTGATATAAGGGTGCTTATTGAAAATTTCAAGTACTTTAACGGTATATCATTCATTCCGTTTTTGAATAATTATGTTAATTTGCAGAAATATGCTCAGGCGTTTATGAATATTTCAAAGGCAGACCAGATTGGTCTTTCTGCTGCTGCAGAAAAGCTTGGTATTGACGTTGAAAGCTATTCACTTCACAGAGCCCTTGATGACAGCCTTTTAACTGCAGATTTATTCAGAAAAATTTACAACAAGCATATGCTTGCATCATACACCTTGCCTTGTGATACATCATTTTATTCAAAAATCACATTCAAGCCAAAGGTTATTACAGATATAAACAGTCCGCTTATTGATAAATCAAAGATGCGTTGCCTTTGCGACGTTTGTGGCGGCGGATGTGAGCGTATTACTGAATGGCGTGTTATTAATCAGGCATTCCGTGCAGTATTTTTATGCAAAAAATGTAAGCGTAAAATCAGGTTTACAATAAGATTTAAAGAATATTATGACAGGGTAGACATCAAATCATCGTCAGTACCCTTTATTGAAAAGAAAGAAATCAGCGTTGTTGCTAAAGAAAGCACCCAGGACCATTCAGCTGATAATAATTCTCAAGCGGAGGAATAAAATGAACACACCTATTAAATTACAGCCTGTATTCAAAGAGATTGTTTGGGGCGGTAACCGTCTTAAAAGTGATTACGGCTTTCAGTCAGACCTTAACAATATTGCAGAAGCATGGATGCTTTGCGCCCGTGAGGATGGCGACAATATCATTGTAAACAGTGAAAATGCAGGTAAATCATTTACTGAATTTGTTAAAGAAAATAAAGCTCTTTTAGGCACAAAGGGTCAGAAATACGATGAATTCCCGTTACTTATTAAGTTTATTGATGCTAAAGCAGATTTATCTGTACAGGTACACCCTGATGATGAATATGCACGTATTCACGAAAACAGCTACGGCAAAACCGAAGCGTGGTACATTCTTGATTGTGATGAGGGTGCACAGCTCATTTACGGCTTTAACAAAGAGCTTACAAGTGATGAATTCAAAAAATCTATTGAGGATAATACATTCCTTGACTACGTAAATAAGGTTACCGTTAAAAAGGGTGACGTGTTCTTTATTAATGCAGGTACGTTACACGCTATCGGTAGCGGTATTTTACTTGCTGAGGTTCAACAGAACTGCAATACTACATACAGAGTATATGACTATAACAGAATGGTTAACGGTAAACCACGTGAGCTTCACGTTGAAAAGGCTATAGACGTTACCGATACTGTTCCGCCTGTAAGGGGCGGTGACCCTGACAGCGCACCCGTTATTAAAGGTGATGCTACAGAACAGGCCCTTTGTCAATGTGAATTCTTTAAAATGGATACACTTGAGGTTGACGGTAAATATGATTTAACCATTACAGATGAAAGCTTTGTTTCTGTACTTGTGCTTGAGGGTAAGGGTACAATTAATTCACTCACTGCAAAAGCAGGTGATAGCTTCTTCTTACCTGCAGGTGATTACGCTACAAGCATCGAGGGTAAAATAAAGGTTCTTGTAAGCACATTATAATTTGATTTTTAAGGTGAGTTTATGTCATTACTGACTGCTCAAAACTTAACATTCGGTTTTCTTGACGGCGTCTTGTTTAAAGGCGCCGCATTTAAGATTGAGGATAATGACCGTATAGGTCTTATTGGTGCGAACGGTACAGGTAAAACCTCACTTTTCAAGCTTATTACAGGTGAATATTCACCTAACGAGGGTGGTATTGTAAGGGGTAAGGATGTTCGCATTGGTTATATGGAGCAGTACCTTGAGTGTGACGATAACCAAACCTTGTACGGTGAGGCGCTGACAGTTTTTAATGATGTTATTGAAATGGAGCTTCAGTTAGCTGATGTCAACAAAGAACTGCTTTCAAGTAGCGAAATTACGCTTATTGAAAAGCAGCTACGTCTGACAGAAGAAATTGAACGTCGTGACGGACTCGTTTATGAAGCAAAAACAAAATCTGCCCTTCTTGGCTTAGGCTTTAAGGAGGAGGATTTAACTGCACGTGTAAGCACTTTAAGTGGTGGTCAGCGTTCAAAGCTTTCTCTTTGTAAGTTGCTTTTATCAAACGCTAATTTACTGTTACTTGACGAGCCTACAAATAACCTTGATGTTGATGCAATTAACTGGCTCGAGGAGTACCTTCTGAAGTATCGCGGTGCATTCATTGTTGTATCCCATGACAGATATTTTCTTGATAAGGTTACAACCTCTACAATGGAAATTGCTCATGGTAAAATTATACTCACAAAGGGTAATTACACCATTTTTCAGGGGCTTAAGGCGGAGCGTGAGCTTACTATTGAGCGTGAGTACGAAAAAACTATGACCGAAATCAAACGTATTGAGGGAATAATTGAGCAACAAAAACGCTTTAATCAGGAGCGTAACTATATTACTATTGCAAGTAAACAAAAGCAGATTGACAGACTCAAGGAAACCCTTGTAGTTCCTGACAGGGCGCTTAAAAGCGTTAATTTCAGCTTTAAAACTGATTTAAGAGCAGGTGACGAGGTGCTTGTGGTTGAGGGGCTTGAAAAATCATTTCCCGGTAAACCATTGTTCAAGAATTTTGATTTAAAAATTTATCGTGATGACAGGGTATTTTTGCTTGGACCTAATGGTTGCGGTAAGTCAACCTTTTTAAAAATTATTAATCGTGAGCAATACCCCGATGATGGTGTATATAAATTTGGCTCTAACGTTAAAATAGGTTACTTCGATCAGAATATCGATAAGCTTGATTCGGGTAAAACTGTCCTTGATGAGGTTTGGGATATGTACCGCTTTATGACAGAAACCGAAGTCAGAAATGCACTTGCCATGTTCCTTTTCAGGGGTGACGATGTTTATAAAAAGGTTTCACTTCTGAGTGGTGGTGAAAGGGCAAAAATTTCGTTACTTAAAATAATGCTTAAAAAGCCTAACGTGCTTATTCTTGATGAGCCTACAAACCACCTTGACATTACCTCGCGCGAGGTTCTTGAAAATGCTCTGAGTGATTTTGATGGTACTTTATTGGTTGTATCCCATGACAGATACTTTATAAATAAGTTATCAAGCCGTATTGTACACCTTACACATAATGGTGCGGTAACTATTGACGGCAATTACGAAAGCTACCTTGCATTCAGAGAAAATCAGCAGATTAATGAAGAAAAGACAGTAGAAAAAAAGCCTGTGGTTAATGACTACAAGCTCCGCAAGGAGCAGGCGAGTCTTGAAAGAAAGCGTAAAACACGCATTAATAAAATCGAGATTGAAATTGCTGAGCTTGAAGAACTTGTTTGTGAATTACAGAATACTTTGCAATCACCCGAGGTAACCGCAGATTATGAAAAACTGCTTTCTGTAACAGAAAAGCTTGATGAAACTAAAAATAAACTTGAAACACTCTATGCTGAGTGGGAAGAGCTACAAACTGAATAATTAATTAATCACCTGCATATATAATTGTGGGTGATTTTTTATGAATAAAAATAAAAAGGATTATCTTATTTATACAGTAGGCTTGCAGATTATAGTATGTGTAATATTATTCGGGGCTGTTTACGGCTTAAAAAAGTGTGATTCGCATATCTATAATACAATCAAAGATGAGTACTATAACTACATTGATGAAAACATTCAGTTAAGTGATTATATACCAAGTGGTACAACAGAGGTTGCTTCAACATTACCTGAAGCTACAAGCCCTTTAATACCTGAAGCTACTACGGTTATAACAGATGAAGCAACTACAGAGCCACAAACTATGCTTACAGCTATGGTCAATGCACAGGGTGGTGCTGATTACGGTGTTAAGGATGAAAACGATATACCCGATAACGTGTCTGTTAACAATTATACCTTAAGCCAGACAATGTTTTTACCTTTAGATGGTAATGTTACATCAGAATTCGGCTACCGAGACCATCCGATAAGCGGTAACAAGCGTTTTCATGCAGGTATTGATATAGCAGCGCCTATGGGTACCGCTATATACAGTGCCTTTGATGGTAAGGTTATTAAGGCGGACTATGATAAATGGAATGGTAATTTTATTAAAATTGAGCACGAAAATAATATTATGACTGTTTATTGTCATTGTGAAAAGCTACTCGTTAAAAAGGATGACGTTATAAAGGCAGGTCAAAAAATAGCAACCGTAGGGTCAACGGGCTCTTCAACGGGTCCCCATTTGCATTTTGAGCTACGTATCAATAATATTTCGTATGACCCGCAAAATGCTCTCAAAACGGCTGTAAATGAGGTTTAAATTAAAGAATACAGATGTGATTATAAGTTTTTCGTTTTTTTCGCTTATTTTACTGTCTATGACAGTTGATAAAAGCGGAATTTTTAAAATCTGCTTAATTACATCACTTATACACGAGTGTGTGCATCTGGTATTTATTATGCTATTCAGGGCGGAGGTGTCATATGTAAGGTTATCGCTTTTTGGCGGTGATATAAAAAGGGCAGGGGTAACCCTTGAAAATTACAAGGAATCACTCATAAGTCTTTCAGCGCCTATCTTTAATATAATCATTGGTTTTATTTTCTGTATATATAAACCCCATAATTTATTCGGGAGTGTAAATTTGCTGACAGGTCTTTTTAATATAATGCCATTTTATTCATTTGATGGAGGAAGGGGACTCCAGTATCTTGTTAAGGATAGAGTGAATGAAAGGGTGGCAAAAAGCATTTGTTTTGCATTGTCGCTTTTGGTTTGTTTTTCTTTTTTGACAATAAATGGTGTGCTTATTAAAAATAACAGGGGTAACATTTTCTTTTTGATTATAAGTCTGTATATGTTGATTTTACTGGTGTTTAAGGGTTTTTACGAATAATAATGAGCCACAAAAATTTGTAACAATTATTAAGATTTTGTAATAAATATTGCAAAAATAATAGTTTTGGTTATAATGTAGTAAGCAATACAGTGCTTTATTATGTCTTAAAATAAATTCTAATTGATATTTTACGTGGTATTTATATGGAGAAACTTTTTAAGTCAGAAAAATCTTTAAAACAGATTAACACAATACGTGAGTTTTTATTGACCGACAGATTTAAGCTCATTCTTTTTATAATAGCCGGTATTTTTGCAATACTTCATTCCCTTTATCCAAAGGGTAATTATCATATATGGGGTACCGTTGTACTTGGCTATATAACAGGCTTTTGTTGGTTATTTTCAGGTGATATTTTTGCCATGATGACACCTGCGTTATTTACATATCTGATAGCTATACGGTGTTACAATAGCCTTAATGCTTTTATGAGTATATGGTGGCTATTGTTACCCCTTGTTGCAATAGTTTTGTTTAACGTTATTGTTTATGGTAAAAAACCTACAATCAAAGGCTCACAGTTTAAGCCAATGCTTTTTGCTTCCATAGCAATAACCCTTGGTGGTATCGGCTTTATTTCACCAAAAGAATATTTTGCAGGCTCTGCGATTTACCATATGCTTGGTATGGGCTTTGCGATGCTCCTGATTTACTGCTATTTTTATGCTAAAATCGAGGTTGATAAAGAGCATTCATTAATCGAAAGTCTTACAAGCCTTATGGTTGTAGTTGGCTTGTTTGCTTCGTTTATGGTACTTGCTCATTATATTATTAATATTGAGCTTGTACTTGAAAAGGGCGGTATTTTCTTTATCAGATGGCGTAACAATACCTCAACTATACTTATGCTTGCCACTCCGTTTGCCTTCCTTTTAGGTAACAAAAAGCCATACGCTACTATACTTGCCTTTATATTTTATATGGCTATGCTTCTTACGGGCTCACGTGGTGGTATGGTTTTCGGCTCAATCGAGATGGTTATGTGCATAGTTATGTTTGTTCTTTATGACCGTCGCAGAAGACTTGCATACGCTATAATCTGCGGTTGTGTCCTTTTTGGTGCGTTGATATTCTTCCCACAGATAGTGGGCTTCTTGAATAATACCATTGTCCGCTTGTTTGATGTACTTAACGACTTCCTTTTAGGTGGTGCAGAGGCTGACCTTGAAACACGAGTTAAGCACTATGCCCGTGGTATTGAGGATTTCTTTAATCAACCTATATTTGGTACAGGTCTTGGTTATATGGGTAACCGCGATATATTCAAAAACAAACCCGGCGCACTTTGTTGGTACCATTGTGAGCCTATTCAGATTGCCGCAAGCTTTGGTGTTGTTGGTATTGTCGCATTCGTTTATCAGTTCATAAAAAGAATGTCGCTTATCTGGAAAAAGGCTACACTATTTAATATGACAATTTTTCTTTCATATTTCAGCCTTGAAATGATGTCGCTTGTTAACCCCGGTATACTTTGCCCTATGCCGTACTTATTACTCATAATACTTTTCCTTATTATTGTTGAAAAGTGCGATGATGGTGAGGAGCAGGAGAAAATTCCGATTCTTAAAAAGGTTAAAAAGATTTTTGGTATCAGGAAAAAAGCAAAATAAATATTATATAACACTGTGTATCATTAATGGTACACAGTGTTACTTTTTAGTGCTTTATGCTTGATTATTTAATGCAATTATTGTAAAATATTTATATATTAAATACGGAGTTGTAATTGTATGTTAAAAAACAAAATTGAAAGTATTCTGCCACTTGTTCAAAAACCTGCAAGGTATACGGGCGGTGAGCTTAATTCTGTTGTCAAAGATAAAAATAATATAGATTTAAGATTTGCGTTTTGCTTCCCCGATACATACGAAATCGGTATGTCACACCTTGGTATGAAAATCCTTTACAGCCTTATAAACAGTAAAGATAATTACTGGTGTGAGCGTGTCTTTGCGCCCGATACCGATATGGAAGCAATTATGCGTGAAAAGAATATTCCGCTTTTTGGCCTTGAAAGTCGCGATGCTCTTACTGACTTTGATGTTATCGGCTTTACACTTCAATATGAGCTTTGCTACACAAACGTACTTAATATGCTTGATTTAGCAGGTGTTCCTTTAAGAGCTTGTGACAGAGGTGATACACTTGATGTGCCTGTTGTTATAGCAGGTGGCCCTTGTATATGTAACCCTGAGCCTGTTGCAGATTTCTTTGATGCTGTACAAATAGGCGAGGGTGAAGAAATGATGATTGACTTTCTTGACCTTCTTAATGAGTGCAAAAAACAAGGTAAATCACGTAAGGAGTTCCTTAAGGCTGCATCACAGATAAAGGGCATATACGTGCCTTCGCTTTATGACATTTCTTATAATGATGATGGTGTTGTTTCTGCAATAACACCCCTTGAAAACGCTCCTGCACAGGTAGATAAGCGTGTTGTACACGACCTTGATTCAATTTTTTACCCCGATAAATTCGTTGTACCCTTTGTTGAGGTTGTTCACGACAGAGTTGTTCATGAAATATTCCGTGGTTGTATTCGTGGCTGCCGTTTTTGTCAGGCAGGCTTCTGGTACAGACCAATTCGTGAAAAATGCGTTGAAACTATCAGTAAGCAAAGTCAGAAGCTCACCTGCACAAGTGGTTATGACGAGCTTTCTCTTTGTTCACTTTCAAGTAGTGACTATACCAAGATTACAGAGCTACTTGAAGAATTGCTTGGCTGGGCGGTTCCTCAGAAGGTTAACGTTGCATTACCGTCTTTGAGAATTGATAATTTCTCGGATGAGCTTAAAGAAAAGCTTGCCCTTGTAAGGCGTTCAGGTCTTACTTTTGCTGCTGAGGCAGGTACACAGAGAATGCGCGACGTTATTAATAAAAATATATCAGAAGAAGAAATTCTTGACACATGCCGTAAAGCCTTTGTTGGCGGTTGGACTGCAGTTAAGCTTTATTTTATGATAGGTCTGCCTACAGAAACAGATGATGACGTTATCGGTATAAATCAGCTTTCACAGAAGGTTGTTGATGAGTTTTATAACAATCCTGACAAGCCGAAGGGCAAGGGTGTAAGTGTGAGCGCAGGTGTATCATCATTTGTGCCAAAGCCTTGCACACCCTTCCAGTGGGAGGCTATGGACACACGTGAAGAATTAAAGCGTAAGCAGCAGCTTCTTCTTGAAACATGCAAAACAAAGAAGGTTACATTCCGCTTCCATAACACAGATTTAACCTTCCTTGAGGGTGTGTTTGCCCGTGGCGACAGAAGACTTTCACAAGTTATAGAAACAGCGTACAGAAACGGCTGTACCTTTGATAGCTGGGATGACAAGTTTAATATGCAGGGTTGGGTTGATGCCTTTGATTCTTGTAATATTGACCCCGAATTTTACACAAAACGTAAGCGTGAATATACAGAAGTGTTACCTTGGGACCACATAAATTCAGGTATCCGCAAGGATTTCCTTATAAAAGAAAACGAAAAGGCAAAGAATGCACAGACTACACCACATTGTCGTCAACAGTGTGCAGGTTGTGGCTCAAATAAGCTTAACGGAGGTGATTGTGATGCGCTCGGTTCGTATATGGTTTAATAAAAAAGATACAGCAAAGTACATCTCTCACCTTGATATTACAAGATGTATGACAAGGGCGTTCAGGCGTACCGATATACCCTTATGGTATACTGAGGGCTTTAACCCTCATCCACACCTTGTTTTTGGTCAACCATTACCTCTTGGTGTTGAGGCTCTGCGTGAGCCACTTGATATCCGCCTTAATGACGATTCATACCCCAACGAGCGTGTAATTGAACAGCTTAATTCTGTTATGGTGCCCGGTATGGAGTTTGTTGAAATTAAAGCACCTGAATTCAAGCCTACGGAAATCAATTCAGCTGATTACGTTGTTGAAATACCCGATGTTGACGATCCTCGTGCATTTGCAAAGCGCATAGCAGATGTTATTGAGGCAGGTGGTATCACCTATGAAAAAAAGGTGAAAAAGGGTGGCTTTAAAACAATAAATGCATCAGAACACCTTGCAGATTTTATGTACGATTACACTAAAGATAGCGTTAAATTATCATTTAAGCTACCTGCAGGTAACGATTTTACAATTAACCCTGTCAGCTTTTGTAATGCGTTATTTGAAAAGCTTGGCGAAAAAGGTATTCTTCACAGAATTACCCGTCGCAAATTGCTTATGAAGGACGGCACCGAATTCAGATAAAGCAATCTATAAATCACTATCATGGCATATAATTTAATGGTGATTTATTTGAAAAAATTATATTATCTTATTATACCCGTTATTGTTTGTTCAATTATTTTTACTTCATCCTTCGGGCTTAAAAAGGGGAGTGTGTCAAAGGCTGACACCAAGGTTAATACAACGCTGCCTACAATTATAATTGATGCAGGGCACGGTGGTTTTGATGGTGGTGCTTCTACTGATGATGGTTACCCCGAAAAGGACATTAACCTTGAAATAGCTCTTTACGTTAAAAAGATGCTTGATCTGTGGGGCTATAACACTGTGTTGACCCGCGATTGTGATGAATCCCTTGAAGACGAGGGTCTTACTACAATCAGACAAAAGAAAAAATCTGATATTCACAATCGTATGGCTATTATGGATGATATAGATAACGCTATCTTTGTCAGCATACATCAGAATCATTACTCTGTAGAACGTTATAGTGGTGCTCAGGTGTTTTATTCACGTAATTTTTCGGATGATAGCATCAGCCTTGCTCAATGCATTCAGGAAAGTATCATTTCATTCATACAGCCTGATAATACAAGGCTTATTAAAGAGTGCGGTGATTCGGTTTACCTTATTTACAATGCCGTTAAACCTGCGGTGCTTGTGGAATGTGGCTTTTTATCAAACAATAATGAATCAAAACTACTTATGACAGATGCATACAGACGTAAAATTGCGTACTGTATTGCTTTAGGAATACAAAATTTTACTTTAGGTGAGCTTTATGGCTAAAAATAAAACTGTTTTTGTGTGTAGTGATTGTGGCTACGAAACTGCCAAATGGTACGGCAAATGCCCCGGTTGTGGCGAATGGGATACTCTTAATGAGGAGCAGATTATTGTTGAATCAAGTAAAAGCTCCCGCAACAGATTAACCCATAACAGTGGTGTTGCACTTACACTTGATAAAATAGATTCATCAACCGAATTACGCTATGATACAGGCATTGGTGAGCTTAACAGAGTTCTTGGTGGCGGTCTTGTAAAGGGTTCGCTTGTGCTTTTATGTGGCGACCCAGGTATTGGTAAATCAACCATACTTTTACAGCTTTGCCAATATATTGCCGCAGGCTTTTCACTACTTTACGTTTCGGGTGAGGAATCTGCTTATCAGATTAAAATGAGGGCAAAAAGACTTGGTGTTGATAATCAGAAATTAGCCGTAATGTGTGAAACTGATGCTGAGATTATCTGTGAATATATAAAGAATGAAAAACCTGATATTGTTATGATCGACTCTGTACAGACTATGAGTATTTCAGAGGTCAACTCATCAGCAGGTAGTGTTACACAGGTTCGTGAATGTACTAATTTATTTATGCGTACAGCCAAGAATAACGATGTAAGCATTATACTTGTTGGCCACGTTAATAAAGATGGTAATATTGCAGGACCTAAGGTGCTTGAGCATATAGTTGATACTGTTTTGTACTTTGAGGGTGAGCGTAATTTATCGTACAGGATTTTACGTGCCGCCAAAAACAGATTCGGTTCAACAAACGAAATTGGTGTATTTGAAATGACAAGCAAGGGTCTTGTTGAAATTGAAAGCCCATCACTTGCTATGATTTCGGGCAGACCCTTAAACGTATCAGGTACGTGTGTAACTTGCCTTATCGAGGGCTCAAGACCTATCCTTGCTGAGGTGCAGGGTCTTGCTACTGCATCGGGCTTTGGTAACCCTCGCAGAATGGCAGCAGGCTTTGATTACAACCGTATGGCTATGCTTATTGCTATACTTGAAAAACGCGCAGGTTATTTCCTGGGTAATATGGATTGCTACGTTAACATAGTTGGCGGTCTTAAGGCAGATGAACCTGCAAGTGACCTTGCTGTGGCTTTATCAATAGTATCAAGCCTTAAGGATGCCGTAATTGACAGTAGTACAATTTGCTTTGGTGAAATTGGTCTTGCAGGTGAAATACGTACTGTTAACAACTGCGAAAAGCGTATACGCGAGTGTGAGCGTTTGGGCTTTAAAAAATGTATTATACCAAGGCAGAATATCAGTAAATTACCTAAGGGTGAGTTTAAGGATATTGAAATTATTGGTGTTCGCAACGTACGCGAAGCATTTGAGGCGGCGGTTGATTGATGAAGCTGATTATTGGCTCAAGATACACCGATGAAATCAAGGAATTACAGGACCTTGGTTGTGATGTTATAACATTTAACGGCAGCAAAGCAATTGATGATGAAATCAATTGCCACGCTGATATTAATGTGTTTAATTGTAACAATGGTGTTTTGATTATTAATAGTGACATAATAGGGGAGTCAGAGCCTTATTTTAAGGGCTTTAAGCTTATCGAGTTCAAGGGTATTAAATCACCATACCCCAATGATATAAAGCTTAACTGCGCCCTTATAGGTAAATATCTTTTGTGCAACACAAGATTTGTTGCAGATGAAATAACAACCTTTTGTAAAAACAATAATATTGAACCATTACATACAAACCAAGGCTACAGTAAATGCTCGGTTTGTGTATTAAATGATAACGCAGTTATTACAGAAGATACCGCTATCGCCTCTTTGTTAAAAAATTGACAAATAGATGTTTTATTGATAGAAAAAGGATACGTGAGCCTTTCTGATAAGCATTTCGGCTTTATTGGTGGTGCTTCGGGGATGCTTAATACAGACACGCTTTACGTAAGCGGTGATATATCAGAGCATCCAAGCTATAATGATATATTAAAATTCCTTGATAAGCACCATATTAAGCTTGTATTTAATAAATCACGTAAACTCAATGACTTTGGTGGCTTCATCAGATTAGATTAATTGATTCGTTAATACAGTTATAAAAAACACAATAACATATTATTTTTATAAGTAATTGAGGCGTTTTTGCCTTATTATATTAAAAAAGCAAAAAAATTCCATCCACTCAGTTTTTTCTGAATGATGGAATATATGTTTCAAAAATTTCTATTCGATGAGAAAGGAAATGTAAAATGAAGAATCCCGAAAAAAATGCAGCAGCAAAGCTTGGCTACACAATCACAATGGTTGTAGTTGGTACCGCAATATTAATTTGTATGAAAAAATACAAAAAGTAATTTAATAAAACAATTTAAGTTTATAAGAGTTAATCAGGTTATAAGTTACTGATGGTATGTAATTTAATTATGCAATACACAAGCTATAAGATATGTACATAACCTTAATGAAGCACTTCCGGACATAGTATCACATAAATATGATATTATGTAACGCTTGATACCGCACAAGCTACAACAATACACAAACACCATATTCTATATAAATATTCCGCTTGAACCCCTAACCCCACCTTCGCAAAACTTTAATTTTGCGAAATTCAAAATCAATTTACAGAACCGACCTGCACCGGTTCCCCATTGACTATTAAGTAACTGAATTCAGTATTGATGAGCTTATCCATCAACCAATCATTCCTCTGACTCACCGTATCAAACGATTCGGTGAGTTTTTCTATACCATTTTCATTTTCAATATAAACGGTAGCACTATACATACAATCACTCCCCAAAAGAAAAACCTTTATTTACTTCAAAAGATAAAAAACTACCACAAAAATCTTCTAAATAAACAACACGTTCTATTAATGCATTATAATCATTTTTTAATTTGTAGTAACTATAATAAAGAAAAACAGTAACAGGTGCAGATAACAAAAAACCAATAAAAGAAAAAAATAGATAAGGAAACAAACTACTTTCCACCATTCTCACCCCCATACTTTAAAAGATAATCACACAACCTGAGAAGCTTGAGCTCAAATTCAGCCTGGTACTGTTGCCTGAGCTTAAGCTCCAGCAGTTCCAAGAAATCCATACTATCGAAACGGTGAAATATCTGATATGTATTCTCAAGTCCAACAAGTCTATTACTTATCTCAGTATCTTCATTCTGAAGAAGCTTGGCTATCTGAACAAAATCATAATTTGTCATACTTCACCTCTACAAGATTTAATAAAAGCTATCTGGTCTTCCCTGAGTTTGATACCAGGGTCAGAATAAATATCATATAACTGCTCCGGAGTAAGATTTTTAGCCTTAATCATAGTTTTAACGCTACTGCCGGCATTGCCGATAGCATACTTCTGAAGCTTAGTCATATTATATTCAGAACCCATCTTACTTGGCCACTCAATTTTTTCAACGTTACCAACGAATTCAGACCACCAACCAGCGGAATTAATTAAATGCTGGTGACCGTCGCGCTTATTTGGTTTAGCTAAAAATTGAAAATGGTCTATCAGATGCCCGGCAAATATCTCACCGACGTGACCAGCTCTCCCCCACTCCAGGATAACTTGCTGTGCATGGTGGTCTCTGAGCTGCAGCTCACAACGGTACCAATGTTCTATCTCTTTGTCACCTGGATTATAACCACGCTCAAGCTTTTTATTATAAATACGTAAAAGAGTAACGCTCTGAGGAGATCCAACATATAAACACTCCTCACCGTATTTAACAAGTCTGATAGACTTGTCCGGACAACGTGTAAGATATTTATGCTTGTCAATATAACTCTCAATACGCTGCAGATTAAGAGTATCATCAAAGCAGTCTGATGCAAGGTCAATACGCGTTATGGCTGCGCTACCGTCACGAACCTTAAAGTATAATTTACTGATAAACTTAAACCAGGTAAAGTTTTCACCGGATATATCCTCAAAGGTTCTGCAGCCTTTACCGGACATATGAATATAATATCCCCAGCCAGATTGACCGTTATAACCTATCTTAATACCCTCATAATATAAGCTATTCAGATAATTCATATTAAAGCGCTCACCAGGGCACCAATCACCGGGATAAAAGCCTAAAAAATCCTCTAATTTTTTGAAGCTATCAAAATTCGCTCTAAAGCTCAGTGTATCAACGATTACATCCACAAAAATCCCCCATTTTTCTGCGATTAGAACCCCGGTGATACTGAACGGGGTTCTCGGGGAGCTGACGCTCCCCTTTTAAGCATATACTTAAGTATATACTTTGATTAAGATAAGCCTAATAATGGAATCTTACGAAGTACCCACATAACCAATTTATAATAATGATATGCTGCAGTAATAGCCAAACAAATTAAAATAAATGGTAAAACATTAACAGGAAAAACAAGACTAAAGAAACC
>JAZQRX010000007.1:0-14175 GCA_045629785.1 Acutalibacteraceae bacterium
GAATAGGTTTTCGGACGCGAGTTCGACTCTCGCCATCTCCACCAAAATCCGACAGGTCGTAACCTGTCGGATTTTTATCCATTGCGAAAGCAATGGCATATCATCAACGATAGCTAAGCTATCGTTGTATCTCATCAGTCCGCAAGGACTGTATATCATCACGCGTCACCGTGTATCAAAAGCTTTCGCAATGATGATATACAAAACTGCGTTTTGGTGATATACAATTCCTAACGGAATTGATGATATACACACCTTCGGTGTGATTCGTTTGTGCGATTATGATGCACAGAGTCGAAAAGGGCAATTGCGTTAGCAATAAAATCATTACACTGATAATCGGAATACTACTGATGTTTATACCCTCACCCTCATTAAGCCGTGTTTATTACAATAAATGTAAATATACCCTCTACCACGAAGTTGAAAGCGAGTTTCAGCATTCCCTTCAGGGTAAAGCTTTACAAGTTGTATTCTGTCTGAGGTAAGGTATGCCATAAATGATATAAAATGTTTTTTGCTCATTTCGTGATTAACTGTTACAAAATGCTCATCCTCTACCTTTTCAATTGTTACTTGGTGAGAAGCGTCAGCCTCTTCTGGCTCAAGTGGTGGTAAAGCTATACCGCAGCAGCTGATAACTGTATCCCCTGTTGTTCTGATAATATTACCACACACAGGACAAACATAAAATTTTGATCGAAGCATATTTGCCGATGTATTTTGGTTACTTACAGTATCACCTGACATAAGTTCAATAACCGAAACGCCAAGACTTTTTGCAAGAGGTTCAATAAGTGTAATATCAGGCAATCCCTTTGCTGTTTCCCACTTTGATACAGCCTTACTGCTTACGCCGATTCTCTCAGCAAGCTGTGTTTGTGTAAGGCCTTTTGCTTCACGTAGTTTTTTAATTATTGCACCCGTTATATATGTATCCATAGTTACTCCTTTGTTTTCATTTAAAAATATTATATATCACTCTACATTTTTTACAACCTACGATTGGTGGATTTATTATTGATTTACCTACTATACAAATGTTATAATTTACTTGTAATATGATTATAAGGTGGGTATATTATGACTGTAAAGCTGTTTTTTCAGGCACTAATCAAATTCTTATCAGGCATTGTGCTGGTTGGTTTATTGATATTTTTACCTGCAGGTAGTTTTTCATATTACAATGGATGGCTTTTGATGGGCGTTCTGTTTATCCCCATAACACTAGCAGGGGTTATTATGATGATTAAAAGCCCCCAGCTTTTAGAGAAACGCCTTAGCGGAAAAGAAAAAGAAAAAGACCAAAGCCTTGTTGTAAAGCTCAGCGGACTTATGTTTATGGCGGGGTTTATTGTCGCAGGTCTTACATACCGCTTTAAATGGTACAGTTTACCTAAAGGTGTTGTGATTGGTGCATCTGTTATTTTAGTTATATCATACCTCATTTACGCAGAGGTAATGCGAGAAAACGCCTATTTATCACGCACAATAGAGGTGCAGGAAAACCAAAAAGTAATTGATACAGGGCTTTACGGAATTGTGCGTCACCCTATGTACAGCGCAACCTTGCTTTTATTTTTATCAATACCACTTGTGTTAGGCTCTTTATTTTCATTTTGTATATTTCTTTGCTATCCATTTATAATTATCAAAAGAATCGTCGGTGAAGAAAATATCCTTGAAAAAGAGCTTAACGGCTACACAGAATATAAGGAAAAAGTCAAATATCGACTTATACCATTTATATGGTAAATAACATAATACATATTAATATCACAAACCCCGACACCGTTAGCACGATGTCGGGGTTTTTAAAACTTATTTAATTGTGAGTTGATTAACCGAACAAGCCGCCGATAAGTTCAAAGAAATATGCGAAAAGACCGAAGATAATGTTAACAATTGTGTTAGGCATTATAATCTCCTGCTGGTCCTTTTCAGAAGCACCGATTGAGTAGTTGAATACCTTTTCATCTTCAACACCTGTAGCTTCCCATTCGCCATCAGCATTCATTACCTGCTCTTCGTATGTGATAACAAGTGCAAACTGACCAAAATCAGTATGAACAAAGTTAACGTCGTAACCTGTAGCCTCTGTGAACTCACCATTGTGTTCATCGTTTACCCACCATGATTTAGGAAGGAATCTCTTTGAACCTTCAACGGGATTTTCGTTATCCATACCGCTACCAAAAGCTGTGAAACGAACTGTTTTGTGGTAAACATACTCAGGAAGAAGTCCTACAGCCTTGTTATTATCAGCTGAGAAAACCTTTTTGCTGCCAACATCAGCAATTGTATCTGTTGCACCACAACCATTTGTACAATAAGCTGTCTTTGTACCGTCTTCATCATATGTTGCGTTACCGTCAGGAACATACTTATCAAAGCTATGTGCGTTAACAGTGAACTTTGCATCAAATGTTACTGAACGCTCTGCATAATTACAAGCAAATACAAGAGTTTCATTGTAATTAGATACATTAAGACCAGCCTTGGGCTGAACAGCAATTGTAACTGATTTTTCAGGAGCAAGAGTAAGTGAACCGCTCATAACAGTGATGTTATAAGCTGATGTTGTGGGTAATGTGTAAACGAGAGTAGCATTACCAGTGTTTGTGATTACAATAGTTTCCTCTGCGGGAACTGTATAATTTTCACACACTGCACCAAAGTTTGTGCCTGAAATCTCGTACTCAGAATCGATTATAAGCTTTTCCCATGTTGGAACGTATGTAACATCACCTGTAGCAAGTGCGATTTTTTCACCTAAGCCAATTGTAACTTCAACAGGTGTGAAAACCTCGTTACCTGCTGCATCCTCTGTGATTTCAATAACAGTTGCAGTCCAACCGTTCTGAATATAACCGTCACGAGTGAAGATAGCATCGGGAGAAGTTGTATCCTTACCATGGTTAACTTTTTTAGTCTGGGCAGTACCAACACCAAACTCGCCACCATCAAAGGTGATTGTATACTGGTTTACTGTCCAGTAGGGGTAAAGAGTAAGATTCTTTGTGATCTTCTGTGATTTTTCAAGAGTGTATGTTCTTGAAGTACCATTTTTGTTGGTTGACCAACCTGTTTGTGTGTAACCTGTACGAGTATAGGTTTCACCCAAAAGAGTAACGTACTCATTTTTCTCGATACCATCCTGAACATACTCAGCAGTTTCTTTTGCATAAGTACCGGGATAATATTTTACTGAGTAAGTTGTTGCTGCAAAAACAGATACGCTGAATGCTGAAATGAGCATAAACGCAACCATAAGAACAGCTACGGATTTTTTGAAGCTTGTCTTCATGTGATATTCCTCCAATTAAAAAGTTAGACTTTTACCATTGAATTATAACACGTTTGTCAAGAAATTTCAACAAATTAATGCTAACACTTTTAACAAACATAAGCCAAAAAAACTGTGAAACTTCCCAATATGTTACAATAAATATATATAAATTAGCAATATATACCATATTTTCGTGTTTTTTTGAACTTCACTTGATTTGTTTTTTGTTTCGTGTTATTCTGTAAAAAGATTTTATTAGGTAGGATTTTTGTATGAAATTAGGCAATTTAGAAATTACTGAAAAGGCTGCTCTTGCTCCCCTTGCAGGTGTTGCCGACAGAGCTTTTCGTGAGCTTTGTCGCAGTTACGGTGCAGCTTATACAGTTGGTGAAATGGCAAGTGCAAAGGGCATAAGCCTTGGTGACAAAAAAAGTGCTGAGCTTTTACTTATAACCGACACAGAAAGACCTTCAGGTGCACAGATTTTTGGTAACTCCCCTGAAACAATGGCTGTTGCTGCCGAAAAAGCTTTAGAGTTTTCACCTGACTTTATTGATATAAATATGGGTTGCCCTGCCCCAAAGGTTGCATCATCGGGTGGCGGCGCTTTGCTTATGAAAAATCCTGAATTAGCAGCAGATATTGTAAAAGCTGTTGCAAAGGTTTCTACAGTACCCGTAACGGTAAAAATGCGTTCAGGCTGGGATGACAATAACATTAACGCTGTTGAGCTTGCAAAAATGTGTGAGCAATCAGGTGCCGCTGCTATAACAGTACACGGCAGAACAAAGGTGCAGATGTACGCCCCACCTGTCAACACAAACATTATCAAAGCCGTAAAAGAGGCTGTCAGTATTCCCGTAATAGGTAATGGTGACGTTATTGACGGCAAATCTGCTGCAAAAATGCTTGAAGAGACAGGCTGTGATATGGTTATGGTAGGCAGAGGTGCTTTGGGCAGACCTTGGGTCTTTGCAGAAATCAACGCGTACCTTAACCACGAGGTCATTTTGCCCGAGCCACCTATAACACAAAAGATGCTTGTTATGTTAAAGCATATTGAAAAAATCTGCCAATACAAAGGTGAATATGTAGGTCTACGTGAGGCAAGAAAGCACGCCGCATGGTATACAAAGGGACTTCACGGAGCCGCTAATTACAGGGCTCGGATAGGTCTTATATCATCTATGGAGGAATTGCAGACAATTGCCGCTGAGTTGATAGAGCAAAACTCCTGATTCCAATATTTGTGTAATGAATTCAAGCACCCCGTATGATAAGATTTAACTATCTTTTCATACGAGGTGATTTTTTTGAAAAAACATTTTTCAGTTGCTTTAGCAACGATTATTCTATTCAGTATTTTCTCAATATATACAAGAGTAAATGCAGGTTACAGCACGGTGGGTGCAGGCAGAGTCAACACCACATCAGGCTCACTTAACGTAAGGTCTGCCCCAACAGCTGACGCCCCGGTAAAGGCACGTGTCAGTAAGGGTAGCTACGTAACCCTACTTTCACAAAACGGCTCATTCTGGTACGTTCAATATAGTGAAAACAGCTATGGCTACTGCCACAAAAGCTATATATATCAAGTGTCATCTGCCGTGCGATACGTAGTAACCTCACAAGGTAATTTAAGGGTAAGAACAAGCCCCTCAACGACCGCTTCAATACAAGATTATTTACCAAAAAACACTGCCGTTACAGTGCTTAAGGTCACAAATAGTTTTGCACAAATCATTTATTATGGTGGCAAAACGGGATATGTAAGCACCGCTTATCTTACAACCACAACCCCATCAACTACCTATAAAGCTATAAGCTTAAACGTACCCGATTACAAACAGACAGACTCCCGTTGGGCTAACGTTACCTTAGGTAATTCGGGTCAGAGTATAGCCCGTATCGGTTGTGCTACAACAGCACTTGCAATGACCGAAAGTCATCGCACAGGCACTACAATTTACCCACATCAGATGGCAAAAAAGCTGTCATACACACAGGGTGGTGCTGTTTATTGGCCAACAAACTACAACATCAGCACATCGGCAAATTATCTTGCAACAATTTATAACGCGTTAACACAAGGCAAGCCTGTTATTGTTGGTGCAAAAAAGAGCAACGGTGGTCAGCATTACGTGGTTGTAACAGGTGTTAAAAACACCAATAAGCTTACCGCGAGTGACTTTTATATCAACGATCCCGGTTCAACCACTCGCGTTACCTTAGATCAATTTTTTAGCGTTTACCCCTACTTCTATAAAATCCTGTGGGTAAAATAACACAAATGTTTTGTGTATTGCTTACAAAACAATGCCCATTTTTTATACTAAAAAACATTACATTATATGTAAAATAATACTTCCATTTTTACCGCAAAAGTGTTATAATACTTTAGGTTAAGCTATGATAGAATTTTTATGCTGATATATTCAGTTAGAATTAACATAAAATCGAGTTTAAGGAGTGCGGTTTGTGGAAAGATTTGTTATCCGCGGAGGAAACAAACTCAACGGTAAAATCACAATAAGTGGTGCAAAAAATGCGGCTTTACCCATTATTGCGGCTTCTGTTTTCGCAGGTGAGCCCTGTCGCATTGAAAACGTACCTGAAATAAGCGATGTCAGAATGATGGCAAAAATTCTCCGTTTTATCGGTGCAGAGGTTACAATGCCCGAGCCTGGTGTTATGGTGGTTGATTCAAAAAACATTCAGCCTGATATCACTATCCCTGATGAAATGACAAGAAAGTTACGCGCATCATACTACCTTTTGGGCGTGTTACTCAGTAAATATGGTTGTGCAAGTGTTGCGTTACCCGGTGGTTGTTACTTTGGTGTACGCCCCATTGACCAGCACATCAAAGCATTTGAGGCTTTAGGTGCTTCTGTTAATACTGACAATGCGGTTGTTGATGTTAAATGCGACGAGCTTTACGGCTCATCAATTTACCTCGACGTTGTTTCGGTTGGTGCTACAATAAACGCTATGTTAGCCGCTGTAAAGGCAAAAGGCCTTACAGTAATTGAGAACGCTGCAAGAGAGCCTCATATTGTTGACCTTGCTAACTTCCTCAACTCAATGGGTGCGGATGTACGTGGTGCAGGTACTGAGGTTATCAAAATCCGCGGTGTATCTGAAATGCACGGCTGCACATATTCAATTATCCCCGACCAGATTGAAGCAGGTACCTATATGGTTGCCGCTGCTGCAACAGGTGGCGACGTTGTTATTGACAACGTTATCCCCAAGCACCTTGAATCTATCAGCAACAAGCTTGAGGATTGCGGTGTTACAGTTATCGAGGGTGACGAAAGCGTACGTATTATTTCAGAGGGTGGCAGACCACGTGCTTGTCGAGTAAAAACAAGTCCTCACCCGGGCTTCCCCACAGATATGCAGCCACAGTTTGCTACATTACTTACTATATGTGATGGCAACAGCACAGTTGTTGAAGATGTGTGGGATAACCGCTTTAAATACATTGACCAGCTCAGAAGAATGGGTGCTAACATAATGGTAAATGGTGATACCGCCCTTATCACAGGCGTTGAAACTCTTACCTCTGCCCCTGTTGAAGCAGATGACCTTCGTGCAGGTGCCGCTATGGTAATTGCAGGTCTTATTGCAAAGGGTGAAACCTCTATCGGTAACATCAAGCTTATTGACAGAGGCTACGAAAACATTGTTGAAAAGCTTACTGCAGTTGGTGCTGATATTTCAAGAGTAACTTTTGACGAGGATTAATAAATATGATTAAGTTTTGTCCGCTGTTTTCATCAAGCAGCGGCAATTCTGTTTACATAGGCGATAATCAAGGCGGAATCCTTGTTGATGTAGGCAGAAGTGCCAAGCAAACTGACTTGATGTTAAAAAACTCAGGCATTGATGTTGATACAATCAAGGGTATTTTTATAACCCACGAGCACACCGACCACGTATGCGGTCTGAGTGTGTTTGCAGCAAAGCATAAAATACCTATCCACGCTGCACCGGGCACGTTACTTGCCCTAAAGCAAAAAGGTATAATTAACGAAAAGCACGTAGATATTGCTATAAATACAGATGAAATTGAAGTCGCAGGGCTTAACGTAAAGCCTGTACGCACGTCACATGACTGTGCCGACGGCAGAGGTTATGTTATAACAGGCTGTGATGGTGTTACAAAAGCGGCTATTGCTACTGACACCGGCTACGTTTCACCCGAATTACTTGAAAGTATAACCGGCGCTAAATTAGTATACATAGAGTCAAACCACGATGTTGCTATGGTACGCACAGGCCCATACCCCTACCCTTTACAAAAAAGGATTTTATCAAATATAGGTCACCTTTCAAACGAAGCCTGTGCCGATACACTAAGAGCCCTTATAAACAAAGGCACAACACACTTTGTACTTGCCCACCTGAGCCGTGAAAACAACACTCCTCAACTGGCATTTGATACGTCTGTAACCGCACTTAAAGAAATGGGCGCCTTAAACGGCAGAGATTATATTCTTAAAGTTGCAGACCCTGATAATACGGATGGCCTAATACTTGTATAAAAAATGCTATGCTCCCCTAAAGAGCATAGCATTTGCTTTTATTATATTATTGTGCTTACTACCTTATCAAGCTCTTCTTTAATGAGCTGGTGACCTGCGGCTGTAGGATGCACACCGTCGGTAGTCCAGTATGTTGTATCACCATCTTCAGAGGCTTTATCAAACTCTGCCTGAAGTGGTACAAAATAAAGATTATATTTTTCGGCAACCCTTTGTGCTGCCTGACTGCGTTTCTGCACCTCATCGCGGAAGGTATCATAGTACATATCTGTACCTGAGCCCTTAAGCACAAATGGCTCTAACAGTATAATTTTAATATCAGGCAAAGCTTCTTTAATCTCTTCAATAAGCATTGAATAAATTAATTCAAACTTTTTTGCTTCTACACCATTTTGTACAGATAGCTCATGCCACACATCATTAACACCAATAAGTATTGACATTACATCAGGCTTGAAATTGATGATATCGTCTTTAATTCGGGCGTACAAGTCAACTATTCTGTTCCCGCTTACACCCTTATTAATAAATTCGATTTCACCCTTGCGCTTTCTTAAATATTCTGACGCAAGAAGTATGGGGTAGCCGTAACCAAACAAGCAACTGCCAACGCCCTCATCAATATCAACTCTGCTGGCGTCTGTTATAGAATCACCCTGGAACAAATACCTTATCATACAAATTCCCCTTTACTATCCATATTTATTGTGATATAATTATTTATTGGGTCCATCATACGAGGATTCTGTAACCTCTACCCAAGGGCACTCGATTTTATCAACAATTTTGTTAGGAGCCGCCCAATAAACAGCGTTAGTAATAACTTTTTGTACCTCAGGTATATAGTATGTCGGATTTTCTTCGTGACCGGGCTGGAAGTAGAAAACTCTGCCCATACCCTTTGTCCAACAACAGCCTGAGCGGAATACCTCACCACCCTTGAACCAACCAAGGAATACTGTTTCTTCAGGTGAAGGTATATCAAAGCGTTCACCATACATTTCTTCAACAGGAATGTTAAAATATTCGGGCAATCCCTTTGCAATAGGGTGATTAGGTGCAATACACCACACTCTTTCACGGTCACCATCGCGCCATTTAAGTGAACAGGTTGTGCCCATAAGCTTTATAAAAGGCTTTGAAAAATGTGCAGAGTGAAGGGCAATAAAGCCCATACCACGCATTACACGGTTATGTATACGCTCAACTAAATCATCCGGTACACAATGGTGTGCCATATGTCCCCACCAAAGAAGTACGTCTGTTGATTCAAGAACATCATCGGGCAGACCATTATCAGGGTCATCAAGCACCGCTGTTCTTATATTAAGGTCATCGTTAACACTAAGAAAGCTTTTAATACAGTTGTGAATACCGTCAGGGTAAACGGCTTTAACAGACTCGCTTTCCTTTTCGTGACGGCCTTCGTTCCAGATTGTTACATTTATCATAAAATCACCTCTGACATATTATAATTCAATAATATATCAGGTTAAGATTTTTTTCAAGTGTATATTATTTATATTTATATAAATTAATATAAAAATGTGAGTTCGAAACCATCCTCACAGGGCCAGAGAGAGTGTGTTCGAACCAGATATGACTCAATATCCGAGTTCATGCATCTTTTGTCTTTTTTTATCCTGATACATGTCAGTATAACTTAACCAAAAAAAGTTCAAAATGCACATAAACTCAACATTTAAAGTTCTGCAAAGTTTAATACTTGGCAATTTTTTCTGTAACAAGGCAAAACTCGCAGGAATACTGCCGTATTTCAAGAGTTTTAACGATGTTACGGGGAAAAGTGACCGTATTAAACCATATCTGGTTTGAATACACTCACTCTAAGTGCCCAAATCAAAACTATGGAGTGATTAAAATTGAAAAACAAGAAAAAAGTCCGCGGTATTGCCGTGGGCGCGATTATTGCCGCCGCGTATGTTGTTTTAACATACATAGCTGCTGCATTTAATCTATCAAGTGGTGCAATTCAGGTAAGGCTGTCAGAGGCATTGACAATATTACCCATATTTACACCATACGCTATTCCGGGCTTATTTATTGGTTGTATTTTAGCCAATACACTTACCGGGTGCCTTGCAACTGATATTGTATTTGGTAGTCTGGCTACGTTAATCGGTGCAATTGGTACTTACTTTTTAAGAAAAAAACCAATTTTAGCCACAATACCGCCTATTTTATCTAATGCAATTATAGTCCCCTTTGTTCTTTTGTATGTATACAACCTTGAGGGAGCATACGGGTATTTCTTTTTGACTGTACTTGCAGGCGAAGTAATTTCTTGTGGTATTTTAGGTTTTTTATTACGAAAAAGCCTCGAAAAAAGGAATATAAACAAATATCTTTAACAAAACTGTTACAGTTTTAAATTTAGGGTTTATTTTTAAAATAATTTAGAGTATAATTCTTACAATAGTTATTTCGGAGTGGGTAAAGCGTATCCGAAACAGCCTTAAATGGCGAGTTTTCGGCACTTTTGCCCGATTTGCCTTTGAAAGGCACCGGCCTATCTGCAGTCAAATACGAACAAAATTCCTCGAAACCTCATCCATTTAAGGTCGCAGAATTTTGTGATTAAGTATTTTTCACTCAGATGAGGCAAAAACGGAGCTAATCCTGACGGATTGGCGAGTATTTTAACGAAATATGAGTGGAAAAGACTATCCCAAAATCTGGTTCGGATACACTTTACCCACTCTAGGAAAGGATAATGTTTCATGACTATTGATGAAGCAATAAAAAGTGCAAAACGAATTCATTTTATAGGAATTGGCGGTAGCGGTATGTGTCCCCTTGCAGAGATTTTACACTCTCAGGGTCATTACCTTACAGGCTCTGATAATAATGAATCTGATACAGTTAAGCGAATCCGTAATATGGGTATCCCCGTTGTTATGGGTCAGAAGGCAGAAAATGTTGACGGTGCTGATATGGTAGTTTACACAGCTGCCCTGCTCCCCGACAACCCTGAGCTTGTTGCAGCTAAAGAAAAGGGTATCCCCACTTTTGAACGCAGTAAGCTTTTTGGTTACTTTACCCGTAACTATGACAACTGTGTTGGTATTTGCGGTACACACGGCAAAACAACAGTTACATCAATGCTTACACATATACTTATCGAAAACAACTTTGACCCTTCTGCTGTTATTGGTGGCAGACTTCCACTTACAGGTACAAACGGCAGAGTAGGTAAAAGTGATATTCTTGTATGCGAAGCTTGTGAGTATAAGGATACCTTCCTTGACCTTACACCTGACATAAGTGTTATTCTCAACGTTGACCGCGACCATATGGAATATTTCAAGACACTTGAAAACCTTGAAGCATCTTTCAGAAAGTTTGCTGATATGTCAACTAAATGCGTTATTTACAATGGTGATGACAAAAATACAATTGACAGTATCACAGGCGTCAACGGCAAAACAATGATTTCATTTGGTAAAGATGATTCATGTGACTACGTAGCTAAAAACGTCAACTGGAAGGATGGCGCTTTCCCCTGCTATGACGTATATCACAAGGGTGAATTGCTTGGCAGAATAGAATTGAGTGTTCCCGGTGAGCATAACGTACTCAACTCACTTGCCGCTATTTGTACAGCGATGTATCTTGGTGCAAGCTTTGAACAGTGTCAGGTAAGCGTTGCTACATTTAAAGGTGCAGGCAGACGTTTTGAATATCTTGGCGCATACAATGGTGCAGATATTGTTGATGACTATGCTCATCACCCTGCAGAGCTTGAGGTTACATTAAACGCAGCTATGAAAATGGGCTACAAGCGTGTATGGGCTGTATTCCAGCCATTCACCTTCAGCCGTACAAAGATGCATCTTGAAGCTTTTGCAAAAGCACTTTCAATTGCCGATGAGGTTGTACTTACTGAAATTATGGGTTCACGTGAAATAAACACCTATGGTATTTCAACACAGGACCTTGCAGATGAAATTCCCGGTAGTGTTTGGTTTGATACATTCCCCAAGGTTGCCGATTACCTTAAAGAAAACATTTGCGAGGGCGATTTAGTTCTTACACTTGGTTGTGGTGACGTTTATAAAATCGCAAAGATGGTTTTAGGTAAGGACTAATAAATTAAATGACTTAAGACGAAGGAATTTATCCTTCGTCTTTTTTGTTTGCTTTAAGAATATCAATAAAAATCAAAACGCCCTGCAACTTAATGCAAGGCGTTTTACTTATTAGATTAAACTAATTCAAGAATGCACATCTCTGCTGCGTCACCGCGGCGAGCTTCAGTCTTGATAATACGGCAGTAACCACCGTTAACATCTTTATACTTAGGAGCAATCTCGTCAAAAAGTTTTTTAACGACATCTTCCTTAGTAATGTATGCCAAAGCCTGTCTCTTGTTATGGAGACTATCAACCTTTGCGAGGGTGATCATTTTTTCAGCCATAGCGCGAACTTCTTTCGCTCTTGTGACTGTAGTTGTCATCTTACCATTTTCAAGTAAAGATGTAACCATATTGCGAAGCATAGCATCGCGGTGATCGCTCGCTCTGCCGAGTTTTCTTGTTCCTGGCATCTAAATCACTCCTTTGTCGAAAATGTGGACTTATTCGTCCTCGTCACGAAGAGAAAGACCAAGTGAAGCAAGCTTAGCAACAACCTCTTCAAGAGATTTTCTACCAAGGTTTCTTACCTTCATCATATCATCTTCTGTTTTGTTGATCAAATCTTCAACAGTGTTAATACCGGCTCTCTTGAGGCAGTTGAAAGAACGAACTGAAAGATCAAGCTCTTCAATAGTTGTTTCAAGAACCTTACCATTTTCTGAATCGTCTTTATCTACCATAATCTCTGTGTTAGAAACATCATCAGAAAGCTCTACAAAGAGATTGAGATGCTCTGTAAGAATCTTTGCAGCGTATGAAACAGCATCCTTTGCAGAAATTGTTCCGTCTGTCCAGATTTCTATTGTGAGCTTATCATAGTCGGTAATCTGTCCTACACGAGTGTTATCAACTGTGTAGTTCACCTTTAATACGGGTGTATAGATTGAGTCAATAGCGATTACGCCGATTGCAGGCTCAAGAATCTGCTTGTTTCTGTCTGAAGAAACATATCCTCTGCCCTTGTCAGCAGTAAGTTCCATAACAACATGTGCATCAGCATCAAGTGTTGCAATGTGATGATCAGGGTTAAGAATTTCAACCTCTGAATCTGCTTTGATGTCACCCGCTGTAATTTCACCGGCACCGTTTGCCTCAATATACATAATCTTGGGGCCGTCGCCGTGTATTTTGAGAATAACGCCCTTAAGGTTAAGAACTATCTCGGTAACATCCTCTTTTACGTTCGGGATCGTTGAGAACTCGTGAAGAACATTGTCTATTTTAACTGAAGTAATAGCATAACCCGGAAGAGATGAAAGAAGAACTCTGCGAAGGCTGTTGCCAAGTGTTGTACCAAAACCTCTTTCAAGAGGTTCAACAACAAATGTGCCGTATGCTGAATCTTCTGCTGATCCGATAAACTTTACTTCGGGTTTCTCAATACCAATCATACCAAACCCTCCTTAAAAATTTCGCATTAAGCTGCGATTTTTGTTTTGCCTTGCATATAAGGCATGAGGCTAAAGAGCATTATTTTGAATAGAACTCGACGATAAGATGCTCTGCAACGGGTACATCGATCTGATCTCTTGAAGGAAGGTTAACAACCTTACCTGTAAGAGCCTCACGATTGAGGTCAAGCCATGCGGGAACCGGACGGCTGCCGTTTGCTTCGATAATATTCTTAAATGCGTCGGTCTGAGCTGATTTTTCTTTAATAGAAATTACGTCACCAGCCTTGCAAAGGTATGATGGGATATCTACCTTTTTACCGTTAACACAGAAGTGACCGTGTGTAACGAGCTGTCTGCCTTCAGCACGGGAATCTGCCCAGCCAAGAAGGTAAACAATGTTATCCAAACGGCTTTCACAGATCTTGAGGAGGTTTTCACCTGCCTGGCCCTGCATTTTTTCAGCCATAAGGAAATATTTGTGGAACTGTCCTTCAAGAACGCCATAGTAACGTCTTGCTTTCTGCTTCTCACGAAGCTGCATGCCGTACTCTGAAACCTTCTTACGACCCTGACCATGCTGGCCGGGTGCATATGAACGACGTTCTAAAGCACATTTATTAGTATAGCATCTGCCACCCTTTAAAAAGAGCTTCTGGCCCTCACGGCGGCAAAGCTTACATACCGCACCGGTATATCTTGCCATAATTCGTTTCCTCCTATTATGTTATACACGTCTTCTCTTGGGCGGACGGCAGCCGTTGTGAGGAATAGGTGTTACATCCTTA
>JAZQRX010000008.1:0-40375 GCA_045629785.1 Acutalibacteraceae bacterium
GCGCTAACAGAAGCACCGTCAACATAGGGAGCACCAACCTTGATGCCATCGTCTGCACCGACTGCGATAACCTTATCGAAGGTTATAGTGGAATCAGCTTCAACTTCGAGCTTTTCGATGAAGATAACATCGCCATTCTCAACTTTGTACTGTTTTCCGCCTGTTTCGATGATTGCGTACATAGATTTTTACCTGCTTTCTTTCAGTCTCGCTAACAAGGCATACAACTGAATAATTGTATTTGTGGGCATAACAAAACACCCGCCCTTAATATGCGGCAAATGGTATTTTAACAGATATTACTGCAATTGTCAACCATTTTTTTCAATTCGTTTTCCATATCCTCGGGGTATGGTGCAACAAAGGTAAGGTATTCATCTGTAACAGGGTGAGTAAAGCTTACCTGTCTGCAATGAAGTGCTGCACGATTTATATAATATGTATTTTCACCACCATACATCTCGTCACCTAAAAGGGTGTGGCCAATGTAATTAAAGTGAACTCGTATCTGATGTGTTCTGCCTGTTTCTGTTGTAACTTCAACAAATGATTTGCCGTCGGTCTGTGCAAGTGTTTTGTAATGTGTGATTGCTTCGTCACCGCGCTCGTCAACACAACGTGAGGTTTTACCTTTATCCGGACGGAAGATGGGGGCGTTAATTGTACCTTCGGTATCTGTGTTGCCCCATACAAGTGCATTGTATATTTTTTGCATATTTCCGTTAAGCTTTGACGATGCTAAAGTGTTTTTTGCAAAGACCATTACCCCCGATGTCACCTTATCAAGTCTGCCGATTGCCCTACCTGCCGCAGGTTGGTTTTGTGTCTTTATAAGATAGTTTGCAACTGCATTACAAAGGGTGAAGTTAGGGTGATTAAAGGTTGGGTGTACCGATATACCCGAGGGCTTGTTTATTACAAGAATATCTTCATCCTCAAATATGATGTCAAGCTCCTTTTCCCACAGTAAGGGTGGGGTTGATTTTTCGGGTATTTTTAGAGTAAGCAGGTCACCGCATTTAACCTTATCAATAACGCGGACATGCTCACCATTTATAAAAATTGTTTCGGGAGTGTTTCTGAAAATACGTACAATAAATGCAGATAATTTTAACCTCTCGCGAAGATAATGAACGAGAGGGCAGCCATCATATTCTGCAGGAATTGTATATTCAATTACTCTCAAAAAATCACCCCTAATTTTCTTATGTAGAAAAATCTACTGATTGAATTAATTTTGTGGCAAGATGTATATACAATTTTGTCAAGTAGTGTCTAATGTTCAAAAAAGTGTAGAAGTAAAGTTAGTTGCTTTACGGCTTTTTTGTTATTAAAATTCTCAAAACGAAAAAAGCGCGAAGTTATAGACATTTTAAACAGAGTTTTGAACAATGACAAGCTTTATGCTTTACACAATTTACATTGTTCAAAACCCTGGATTGAATGTATAAAATTGAAATATACAGTAAAAATTTGGAATATACAGTATATAATTTACTTGATGGGGAATTCTGAGACCTTGCGCTCGTTGAACTTTGCAACAAAGTCAAAGCCTGCCTCGCGGGCAATTTCATAAGCCTGAGGAATGCCAAATCCGATACGCTCTGCATAGTGTGAATCTGAGCCTACGCTGACAAGTCTGCCGCCTAATTCTTTATATCTTTTTACAGTTTCAAGAGTGGGTGCAGGCATATTGATGGGGTATTTAAGACCACCCATATTTATCTCAAGAGCTTTGTCTTTTTCGGCACAAAGCTTAAGAATTTCATCTACCTTATTTTTGTATTTATTGATATCTTCAACGTAACCGCAAAGGTTAAAAATATAGCGGAAGGGGTATGTTATGTGCGCAAGAATATCAAAGTTACCCCACTGTAGCATATTAAGGAGCTCATCAAAATACTCGTTCATTAAATCCTCAACAACGTATCCGTCAAAGGATTTGAAATAGTAGAAATCCTCCATGTTGCGCAGGTTGTGAATAGAGCCTATAACCACATCATATTTTTGCATATTTATGATTTTTTCTGCAAGTTCAGGGATATAATGGGGCTGTGCTAATTCAATACCACGAAGTACTTCTAACCTGCCCTCGAAGGAAACCTTTGCTTTTGAAACCTCAAGGTAGCTCTGGATTGTGCGGCGGTCATATTCATCTTTATAGAAATAATCAACCTCACAATGGTCAGTAAAAGCAACTGTCTGTATGCCGTTTGATTCTGCAATTTCTGCCATATATGTAGCAGAATGATTGCCGTCAGGTGAGTTATCTGTATGTGTGTGCAAGTCAATAATTTTAATATCGCCCATAATAAATCCTTCTTTCAAGCACATATATTAATTCTTCCAAACACATATAATATCACAAAAAATTACAAAATAACAGAGTAATTTAAAAAATAATGTTATAAATAGGGATATATTATCCTTTAAATTTACATTTTATTATGTTAAAATAGCATTGAGAGGAGTGAGGGTATGAAGCTCACTGTTAAAGCAAACGCTAAAATTAACTTGCTTTTAGATATTACAGGCATAAAAGAAAACGGCTACCATAGTCTTTTTACAATTATGCAGTCTATTAGTTTAGGTGATACCATTACTGTTGAAAGGCTTGAGGGCGAGGATATTTCAATATCTTGTACTGTGCCCGGTGTACCTACTGACAGTAGGAATATAGTTTATAAATGTGCTGTAAAATTCTTTGAGTATGCAGGTATTACCCAAAATAAGGGTATTCATATTCATATAGATAAGGTCACACCATTCTGTGCAGGTATGGGTGGTGGCAGTGCTGATGGTGCTGCTGTTCTTGTGGCACTTAATAAATTATTTAATACAAATTACCATGAAAAGGAGCTTTGCCGTATTGGTGTAAAGGTTGGTGCAGATATACCATTCTGTGTTGTTGGTGGTACAGCCCTTGCTCTTGATACGGGTGCCGTTGTGGCACCTCTGCCTGATTTAGGTGATTACCACATAGTTGTAGTTAAGCCTGAGGATGGTGTTTCTACAAAAGAGGCTTATGATGCAGTTGACTCATTAGAGAATATGAAGCACCCGCAAAATTACAGAATGATGGAGCTTCTTGCAGATGGTAAAAGTGATGAGGCCCTTAAGCTTTGCTCGAATGTATTTGAACAGGCTCTTGAGGTACCCGGCAGAGTTGATATTAAGGCAATATGCAATAAAAATGGTGCAGTGGCATCTTGTATGACAGGCTCGGGCTCTGCGGTGTTCGGCATTTTTGATGATAAAAATAATGCTGAAAAAGCAGTAGAGGAGTTAAAAAATAAATTTAATAACGTTTACCTTTGCACACCCGAAGGCTATGGTGTAAAAATAATTGAATAAAATACCAAAAACCGTCCAAAAATTCTGTTAGAATGAAAGGACGGTTTTGTTATGTGTAAAAATAAAGCCTTTAATATTTCGAAGGATAAATTCTTGATTGCATCATTTGCTATAGTTTTATCCTTGTACTTAGCAGGTTCATTTGTGTTTTTTTATGTATCGGCAGGTAGTGTGAGGAATAATGTGGTACGCCTTCACGTTATTGCAAACAGTGATTCGTTAAAGGATCAGGAAGTGAAACTGAAGGTAAGAGATGCATTGCTTAAAAAGAATAACGCTATGCTCAGCGGTGAAGTAAATAAAGATAATGCTTTACAGTATTTTAAATCATCTCAAAATGAATTATTAAAAACTGCCAATGAAACACTAAGGGTAAATAATTGCAGTTATAATGCAGATATAGTGCTCGGTACAGAATATTACACAACAAGGCAATATGGTGAATTGACTTTCCCGGCAGGGGAATATATGTCGTTGCGTGTAGTGCTGGGTGAGGGCAAGGGTGAAAATTGGTGGTGTGTAATGTTTCCGCCCTTGTGTATACCTGTTGCAGGGGGGATAGAAGCAGACGAAAATAAAACTGCTGAAATTCTTACACCGGGTGGCGAAGAAATAGTCAGCAGTAATGGTAAATATATAGTGAAGTTTAAATTATTAGAAATTTATGAAGAATTAAAACAAAGCCTTAAATAATTACTTCTGCGTGACGTGTAACGTGACAACCCACGTTAACTGCTACGGGCAGACCTGCAATATGGGTAGGTGCAGCTTCAATATTAACGGCTAATGCGGTGATGTCACCACCAAAGCCCTGTGCACCAATATTTAGTTTGTTTACCTCGGCAAGAATCTTTTCTTCTAATTCCTTATAGAATGGGTCGGGGTTTGGTGTATCAATATCTCTGCACAATGCTTTTTTTGAAAGTAGTGCAACACCTTCAAAATCGCTACCGATACCCACACCTAATACAACAGGGGGGCAGGGGTTGGCGTCTGCTGTTTTTACAACACCAACCACAAAGGATACAATATCATCTATTGTTGCCGATGGTGTAAACATTTTAACCTGACTCATATTCTCACTGCCAAATCCCTTGGGTGTGGCGGTGAGTTTTATTTTGTCACCGGGTACAATGCTGAGGTGAATAAGTGCAGGTGTATTGTCACCAGTGTTGCCTCTGCGGATAGGGTCAGCTACTATCGAACAACGCATTTTACCGTCATGATAAGCCTTTTTGACACCGTTATTTATAGCGGTGTTAAAGTCACCGCCTGTAACGTGTACATCCTGTCCCATTTCACAAAAAACAACTGCCATACCGGTATCCTGACAAATGGGGATATTCAACTCCCTGGCACAGTCGAGGTTTTTGCACATATCACAAAAAATTCCTTTGGCAATTTCATTTGTTTCAATATTTGCAGATGAGAGTATTTTATTCTCTAATGCTGATGGTAAAAATGAATTTGCTTTTATAAAAAGCTCTGTAACAGCATTTTCAATAATGTTTGCGCTTATTTCTCTCAAAATAACACTTCCCAATGTAGTTGTGAACTTAAATATATAACCGTGCCACAAGACACGGTTATGCTTTTAATTATAATCCGCGAGGGCTTCCGCCACCTCGACGGGGTGTTGAAGCGCCACGTTTTGCAACAGAATTTTTCTTTAAATCGCTCATTTTTTCGTCACTTACAGATTTGAACTTTGCCATCATATCTTCAAATGACATATTTTCGGGCTCGGATTTTTGTGTGCCGGTCCATACCTGGGGCTGTGAGCGACGAGGCTTGTCACCTGCAGGCTTTCTCGGTTTTGATTCTTCCTCTTTGGGGAGAGCTTTTTTGATTGAAAGAGCAACCTTGCCCTTTTCGTTAATGTCAATAACCTTGACCTTAACCTGGTCACCTTCAGAAAGCTTTTCATGAATATCTTTAATAAAAGATGCTGAAACCTCTGAAATATGTACCATACCTGTTGTTTTGTCAGGGAGCTCAACAAATGCCCCGAAGTTTGTGATGCCTGTTACCTTGCCATCAAGAATCGCGCCGATTTCTACTGCCATACCTTTTGTTTACCTCGATTGATTTTTTTATTGTTCTTCGCCGGGGGTTATGTCTACATAAACTCTGTCATCAGGCATAACGTACCCCTTTTTTCTGGCATATTCTTCAGCAAGAGCACTTTCATCACCCTCAGAAATAGCAGCTTCAAGCTCTTGATTTTCGGCCTGCTGGCTTTCAAGTATTGAAACAAGCTCCTGGTGGGTGTCTTCATTTTTGTTGATTTCAATCTGCTTTTTAACAATGCTTACAACAAAATACAAAACAATACAAGCGCACAAAACAAAAACAATTATGCTAACGGGAGCTACTTGCTTGCGTTTTTTTCTTGTTTTTGTGTTTGCCACGGCCCGTACCACCTTTCTGTTCTGTGTTTGCCCTTGTCGACATTATACCAAATAAATTATACACGTATATGCGTAGTTTTTGCAAGTATTTTTTACGTATTTTTTGCGACTTTTTACTACTTTTTTTAAAAAGTCTGCGTAATTTTTCATTAATGGGATTAACAACCTTGAATATAACGTGAAAAGGGGCAGAAGCTACCCTGATCAGTATACTTTTTGCCTTGTCTAGAGCTATTACAATAGCGTTAGTTATTTTTATGGCAACCATACCAAACGAAAGGTAGTAAAACACCCAACCAATTACTTCACCTGCCAGTATGTAAAACCTGATCTCACCCTTATTAATGGCTAAAATAAATAAAAAGCTGATGATACCGCATAGCAGAAAGTACACAGTATCAAAAATAATAAGGGCTGCTTTTGATTTGGTGAAAGACAGCCTGAGTGTGCGGAATATATCGTAAAGCACACCTAACAAAAACCCTGCACCGAGGGCACAAAGGAATATGGTCAGCTGTCGGCTTTGAGGTACTGAATACATTACCTGAATACCTTTGCAAAAAAGCCGCCGCTTTTTTCTTCAATATCAGTATAAGCTAATGAGTTAATAATGCCCTCGATAGCAAGCTCGCCTACCTCTAATGATAGCTTTGTGATATGCAGCTTTTCACCGCTTACTGTCAACTCACCTGAATCTGTTTTTGCAATAATAACATTTTCGTCAAAGCTACCTACGTCATTAACCCCTGATACCGAAAGTCTTTTACGGTCCTCTAAAATACAGTTGTGTGGAATTAAGCCTGTTTTTTTATCATCTGTCATATAGACACCTCCATACTCAATTGTATGTACAAGTATGTCTTTATATGAATGAAAAAACTCATTCAGCCGTAGCCGAATGAGTTTGAAATCAGTCATCAAATTTTGATATGAATTCTTTTGTTCTTTGTGATTTTGGGTGGTCAAAAACTTCTTCAGGTGTGCCTTCTTCAGCAATAACACCATCATCCATAAATATAACCTTTGTTGAAACCGCCTTTGCAAAGGACATTTCGTGTGTAACAATTACCATTGTCATATTTTCCTCGGCAAGACTTTTGATTACCTTAAGAATTTCACCTGTAAGCTCAGGGTCAAGTGCAGAGGTAGGCTCATCAAAGAAAAGCACTTTAGGTTCAAGCATTAATGCACGTGCAATTGAAACACGCTGCTTCTGACCGCCAGAAAGCTCACAGGGGTAGTTGTTTAATTTGTCTGAAAGACCAACCTTACCAAGAATAACCTTTGCTTTTTCTTCAATTTCGTCGTGGATTTTCTTTTTGTTGTGCTTGTAATCAGTGCCTTCTTTAGCAAGAAGCTCTGCCGCAAGAGTAACGTTTTTAAGAACTGTATACTGGGGGAAAAGGTGGAAATCCTGGAAAACAAGACCAACAAGAAGCTGTTTTCTTCTTTTTTCCTTTGAGTCCTCCTTGCCACCCTTTTGAGAGCCGTCAAAAAAGACCTCGTCAGCAACCTTTATAGAACCGCTATCGGCAGTTTCGAGCTGATTTATACAACGTAGAATGGTTGTTTTACCACTACCTGATGAGCCGATAATACTAAGAACCTCACCCTCGTTAAGGTCAAAGCTGACTCCCTTTAAAACCTCGGTTTTTCCGAAGCTTTTTTTAAGATTCTTTACTTCAAGTACAGACATATAAAAGCTCCTTTCAAACCTTAGTTTTTATAGTAATCAAGCTTCTTTTCTATTTTGCCGAAAACGAAGGTTAACAAACCGCTGAAGGCAAGATAGAAAACTGCTGTTGTCATAAGTGGCCATAAAAGACCATCTGATTTGATAAATGCCTGACCTGCCCATATGAGCTCATATACAGAAATAACACGTGCAAGTGATGTGTCCTTAACAAGCGTAATAATTTCGTTGCTCATAGGGGGGATTATGCTCTTGACTACCTGCATAAGTACAATTTTGAAGAAAACCTGTGTTTTGGTCATACCCAAAACCTGACCTGCTTCATATTGCCCTTTTGGGATGCTTTCAATACCGCCTCTGAAAATTTCAGAGAAATAACAAGCATAGTTAATAACAAATGAAATTATAACGGCTGTGAATCGTTCAATAACTGTCCATGATGCAAGCCACATAATAAATGGGTTTGTGCTTCCTGAGGTTGCGGCCCAGTTTGCGATAAGACCGGGACCGTAAAACACAACGATAAGCTGAAGCATAAGGGGAGTTCCTCTGATAACCCAGATAAAGAATTTAACAAAATACTTTAAAGGCTTGAACTTACTCATTGACCCGAAGCTGATAATAAGCCCCAAGGGAATTGCAAATAACAGAGTCAATGCAAAAATTTCAATTGAAACAACAAATCCCTCAAACAGAGATCTGAATACTTCTGTAACCATAAATACCTCTTCTTTAAACAACACTCAAGGCAGAGTGCCCGAAAAACGAGCGCTCTGCCATTAAGGTTAAGGTTTTTGAAAAATTATTTTACAAGTGTAAGCTGATATTTTTCTGCAAGTGCATCAAGTGTGCCGTCAGCCATAAGCTCAGCCATAACCTTATTGATTTCGTCACATGTATCTGAACCAAGACGGCAACCGATACCATATTCTTCTTCAGTAAGTGAACCTGTTTTTGTAAGTGTTTCGTATGATGTGCCTTTGCCTGTCATAGCATTTGCCATTGTGATGTCGATAACGCAAACGTCAGCAGCGCCTGACTTAACCTCGAGAAGAGCATCTGACTGTGCAGCAACAGGAGTAACGTTTGCACACTCTGCTACGCACTCTTCACCTGCAGAGCCTGTTTCAACAGCGATCTTTGCATCTTTGATTGATTCAAGGTTTGTGTACTTGTTAGCATTTTCAGCTTTAGTAACGATAACCTGTGCGTTGATAACATAGGGATTTGAAATGCTCATAGATGTTTTAAGATCATCTCTGATTGTCATACCATTCCAAACAACGTCGATTGTCTTTGCGTTGAGCTCGTTAACCTTCTGATCCCAGTCTGAAAGTACAAAAAATTCTGCTTTAACGCCAAGCTTTGCACAAACTGCCTCTGCGAATTCTGTGTCAAAACCAGTCCAGTTACCTGCGTCATCCTTGAAGTTCATAGGTGCATATTCTGTGATACCGATAACCATAACACCTTTTTCCTTGATGTAAGCAAGGTCAGATGCAGCAGCTGCAGCCTCTGTTTCTGAAGGCTCTGCTGTTTCGCCTGCGTCATTACCGCAAGCAGCAAATGCGCAAACAATACCTGCAACGAGAACGATGCTCATTATGATTGCTAAAATTTTCTTGTTCATAATAATTTCCTCCATAGTGGTAAGACCACTTTAATTTTTGTGTTGTCATTTTAGCACTTTAGCGTAATAAAGTAAAGTCTTTTTTTGAAAAAAGTGTATGTTTGTGGACTTTGACCTAATATATATGGTGTTTTTGTGCATTGTGTTGGTTATTTCACTGTATAATAAGGGGGTTGGCAAAAATAAACTTGACTTTATTTCGTTTTTTTATATAATACTATTATAATATAAATATGGCTATGATGTGAGAATGATTTTTCGGTACGGCACCCAGAGAGAGGGCGGTTGGTGTAAGCCCTTTGTCGGAGTTAAATCTGCTACTTACTGAGCCTCGTCGGAAACGGCGCGTTTACAGGCGTTAACTGTTGCAAGAGCTGGTGCGTTTCGCACAATTCGGGTGGTACCGCGGTTATTCCGTCCCGTGTTGTTTGAAAACGTGCTTTTTTATTTTGTATTTTAATGTTTGGAGTGAATATTATGAAATGGACAGGACTTAATGAAATCCGTGAGATGTACCTTAAGTTCTTTGAGGGTAAGGACCATCTCCGTCTTCCCAGCTTTCCCCTTGTACCTCAGGGCGATAAGAGTATTCTTCTTATCAATGCAGGTATGACACCAATGAAAAAATACTTCACAGGTGAAGAAACTCCCCCCAGAAAGAGAGTTACAACCTGCCAGAAGTGTATCCGTACACCTGACATTGAGCGTGTTGGTATTACTGCGCGTCACGGCACATATTTTGAGATGCTTGGTAACTTCTCATTTGGTGATTACTTTAAAAAAGAGGTTATTCCGTGGGCTTGGGAATTCTGTACTCAGGTTATGGAAATGGACCCCGACAAAATCTATTGCAGCGTTTATCTTGATGATGACGAGGCTTATGACATCTGGACCAAAGAGGTTGGCGTAAAGCCCGACCATATGGTGCGTTTTGGTAAAGAGGATAACTTCTGGGAGCATGGTCAGGGACCTTGCGGCCCTTGCTCAGAGCTTTACTATGACCGTGGTGAAAAATATGGTTGTGGTAGCCCCGACTGTAAAGTAGGCTGCGAATGTGACCGTTACGTTGAGTTCTGGAACCTTGTTTTCACACAGTTTGAAAATGATGGTAAAAATAACTACACACCCCTTGCAAACCCCAATATCGATACAGGTATGGGTCTTGAAAGACTTGCTTGTATTGCACAGGATGTTCACAACATCTTTGAGGTTGATACTGTGCAGAATATTATGAAGCACGTTACAGAAATTGCAGGTGTTAAATACCACGAAAACGAAAAGAGCGATATTTCTCTCCGCGTTATTACAGTCCATATCCGTTCAACAACCTTTATGATTGGTGATGGTGTTCTTCCCTCAAACGTGGGCAGAGGCTACGTGCTTCGCCGTCTTCTCAGACGTGCTGCACGTCACGGCAGACTTCTTGGTATTGACAGACCCTTCCTTGCAGAGGTTTGTGAAACTGTTATTAAAGAAAATGAAAATGCTTATCCCGGTCTTCGTGAAAAGCAGGATTATATCATCAAGGTTATTTCTATGGAAGAAAACAGCTTCTACAAGACAATCGACAGCGGTCTTGAGCTCCTTAATGATATGATGAAAAAGACAGAGGGTACTGTTCTTTCAGGTGCAGATGCATTCAAGCTTCAGGATACATTCGGCTTCCCCATTGACTTAACACGTGAAATTGCGGAAGAAAACGGTATGACTGTTAATAACGAAGAGTTTGAGCAGTTCCTTGCAGAGGCAAAAGCTAAGGCAAAGGCTGCGCGTAAGGTTGCAGGTACAGAGGGCTGGAAGGGCTCCGATATTTCGTTCAATGAGTGTGGTGCTACATCATTCGTAGGTTACAGCACAACAGAGGGCGAGGGTAAGGTTCTCAGTATTGCTGCAAATGGTGAAAAGGTTGATTTTGCAGGTGTTGATACCGATGCTATTATTGTATTAAACGAAACTCCCTTCTATGCTGAAAGCGGTGGTCAGGTTGGTGATACAGGTGTTATCACAATCGGTGACACAGTATTTAACGTAACAAACACCACAAAAACAGCAGATGGTACAATTCTTCACCAGGGTACAATTGTTGAGGGTGACGGCATAAACGTTGACGATACTGTTAAGGCAGTTGTAGATGCTGACCGTCGCAAAGCAATTATGCGTAACCATACAGCGGCACATCTTCTTCAGGCCGCACTCCGCGAAACTCTTGGTACACACGTTGAGCAGGCTGGTCAGCTTGTTAATGACGAGGCTGTACGTTTTGACTTCTCACACTTTTCAGCACTTACCGCTGATGAAATTACAACAATCGAAAACAGAGTTAATGAAATCATACTTTCAGCTATGCCTGTTGTTACAGAGGAAATGAGCATTGACGATGCTAAAAAGAAGGGCGCTATGGCACTCTTTGGTGAAAAATACGGTGATACAGTACGCGTTGTTTCTGCAGGTGATTTTTCAACAGAGCTTTGCGGTGGTACACACGTTTCAAATACAGGCAATATCGGTCTTTTCCGTATTGTGACAGAGTCATCTGTTGCAGCAGGTGTAAGACGTATTGAGGGTGTAACAGGTAAGGGTGTTATTAACTACCTTAACTCACGTGAACAGCTTATTCACGATACAGCAGCGGCTATGAAGCTTGCAAACGTTAAGGACCTTGCTACAAAGGCAGCATCACTTACACAGGAGCTTAAGGCTACTGAAAAAGCCCTTCAGGATATTAAGGCAGAGATTGCTAAGGCAAAGGCAGGTAGCCTCTTTGATAATGTTAAGGACCTTGGTGCAGTTAAGCTTATTACTGCAAGCCTTGGTGAGGCAGATGCAAATGCACTTCGCTCAATGCTTGACTCATCAAAGGATAAGGGTGACGATATTGTTGTTATCCTTGCGGCAGAGCAGAGTGGTAAGGGTACTTGCTCATTTGCTTGCTACTGCGGTAAGGCTGCAATTACAAGCGGTGCACACGCAGGTAACATTGTGCGCGAGGTTGCGACTATTGCAGGCGGCTCAGGTGGCGGTAAGCCCGATTCAGCTATGGCAGGCGGTAAGGATATTACAAAGATCAATGACGCGCTTGCAGCGGCAGAAGAAATTGTAAAAGCAAAGCTTAAATAAGCATATTACAAACAAAATCGGTTGACGGGATAATCTCTCGTCAACCGATTATTTATTTTATCTTTGTTATTTTGTTACCTTTTACAAGGTATGCGTTTTTGCTTATTTCAATAAGGGGTATGTCATTTACGGAATCGGTATAAAAATTTTCGATTTCTGTGTTTGGGTACTCTTTGAAAAAGGCTTCAACCTTTTTTTCGCGTATGCAAAGACGGGTGATTTCGCCTGTTTCATTATCAATAAGGCTACCAATGTATTTTTTTATACCTAACCTTTTGCAGATAATATCAAGTGAAATTTCAGGTGAGCCTGATATAATCAAATCGTCATCGCTCTGAATTTCTTTATAGAAGGGTTTGATTTTATGCATATGGGTATCCCAAAAATCAACAAGGTCATCACCGATGCCGATATTCTTTTTATAAAAGGCACTGAACTGCTTGCCGTATTTATTAAGCGCTGCCTCAACAGTAACCTTGCCTTGCTTGTATTTGATTAATGCATAGACAAGTGACGGAAGAAATTTAATCAGCGATTTGTCTTTTTTGCAATAATATAAAAAGAAATCTACAACGCTTTCACCATCGTAAATTGTATTGTCAAAATCGTAAACGTTCATTTAATACCTCGTAGCATAAATATTGTTTTGTATATAATTATTTTACCCCTATTGTTGTGTGTTGTCAAATAACAATTGTTTTGCTTTTTTGACAAATATTTGCAAAAAATTTATTTTTGTTTATTGTGATTTTTATTTAATGGTGTATAATAATATTGAAAATGTATTTATAGGGGATGTTGATTTGAACAGAAGTATCAGAACGGCAATTATGGTACTGTTAATAGTTGCTGTATCAATGTGCGGTATTGCAATTATTTCAAATGCAGGTATAGGCATAACCGCGCCCGAAAAGCTTACCTTAGTTAACGGTGATTCGGGTGTTGATATAGTGTGGTCAGCGGTTGAAGATGCTGACGGCTATATTATCTATCGCAAAGGTGAAGACGGCACCGACAAAATTGCAAAATTATCAGCAGAAGAGGGGCTTTGTTTCTGTGATAGTGAGGCAAAAAGCGGTGAGGAATATACTTATACCATAAAAGCGTACAATGGTATGCGTAAAAGCCGCAAAAGTGAAGGCGGAATTATTACATATCTCAGCAAGCCCTCGTTTAAATACGTGACAGGCGGTGTAGGTTGTATAGAGCTTGTTTGGAATGTTTCACATGGAGCTGATGGTTATAATATTTATAAAATAACAACTGATGGCTTACTCAAAAAAATTGCAAGTGTACAGGGTGATACTATATGTGCCTATAACGATACAGACGTTAAAGAGGGCGAAAGCTACGAATATAGTGTTGTTGCCCAGAAGGGTGAGTACGTCAGCGGTCACGAATACAAGAAAAGCGGCGTTTATATTGAGGCACCTGAGCTTTCCTACGCATGTAATACCCCTGACGGAATAAAGCTTAAGTGGCAAGGCACAGATAGTGCCGATACCTACGTTGTTTACCGCAAAACAGATGGTGAAGCAAAGTGGAGTGAAATTAACACTACCGACGAAACCTCATACTATGATGAGGCTATTGATAGTGGTGTAAAATACATATATACAGTCCGTGCTAAGGATGGTAATTACTATAGCGGTTATGACCGTATGGGTGTAAGTGTACGTTATATTAATGCTCCCGATGGTTTGAAGGTAGCAAACTATAATAATGGTATTTCACTCAGTTGGAACAAGGTCAGCGGTGCCGACAAGTATAACGTATACCGCAAAAATGGTGATGATTGGCAGCTTGTAGGTGTTGCTGCTACAAACCGTTTTGTTGATACAAAAATTGAGGATGATACAAAGTACACATACACAGTAAAGGCTAAAAACAGTGCAGGTGATTTGAGTGCATATGATGAATCTGTAGAGTGCAGAGCATATACAGCACCAATTAACCTGGTGGCTGAAAGCACAAGCGATGGTATTAAAATAACCTGGGCAAAGAAAGCATCTGCTACAGGCTATATAGTATATCGAAAATCCGAGAGCAACCCCAAATGGGCAGAGGTTAAAAGGTTAGATAAAGCCCATAATTATGTTGTTGATTACAGTGCTCAAAAGGGTGCAGAGTACACATATACTGTACGCGCACTTAAGGGTGAGCTTGCAGGTAGCTATAGTGAGGCAGGTATTACAATAAAGCACTTGCCGGTATCTAAATTAAATGCTTCGCTTTCACCTACGGGTATAAAGCTTAACTGGACTAAATCAGCGATTGAGTGTGATGAGTACATTCTTTATAAATCAACCGGTAAGAACGGAAAGTGGCAAGAGGTTAAGTCCTTTGGTGCAGATGAATTATCATATGTTGATACTACACCTGTTTATGGTGATATAAACAATTATAAATTAACCTTAAAGCTCAGTGAGGGTGATGAGGTTGATACTCAGGTAGCATCTGCATATGGTGTTGACCCCAATAAGCCTATGGTGGCACTTACTTATGATGATGGTCCAAATACAAAGGCAACAAACAGAATACTTGATGCACTTGAAAAAGTGAATGGCAGAGCAACATTCTTCATCGTTGGTGAAAGACTTAATGAATTCAGTGGTTGTATCGACAGAGAAAATGCCTTGGGCTGCGAAATTGCTAACCACACATACAACCACGTTATGTTTAATACTGCTGATAGTGCAACAATAAAAAAGCAAATCAAAAAAACCAATGACCAGGTACGTGATATGACGGGCAAGATGCCTACCCTTGCAAGAGCCCCCGGTGGCTACACAGGCAGTAACCCAAAGGAAGACGTAGGTATGCCACTTATTCAATGGTCTGTTGATACAATGGACTGGAGCTCACGTAATGCAGATGCGGTTGTTGCTAAAATCAAGTCAAACGTTAAGGATGGCGACATTGTGCTTATGCACGATTTATATGATTCAACTGCTGAGGCGACCGAGCAGATTGTACCTTGGCTTGTTGCAGAGGGCTACCAGATTGTTACTGTGTCAGAGATGATGGCAGTAAAGGGTATTACAATGCAACCCGGTGAAGTTTACTTTGACGCAAAAGGATAAAATTAAATGGACAGTAAAAAACAAAAGTTTTTTACTGTCCATTTTTATGCTTTGATAATAACTGCACCATAGGCAGGTATTTTGACAAATTCGTTTGTATAATTGCCCGTGATTAATTCGGGCTTATATTTAAACTCGTCAGGCAGGTTATAATCAATTTCGTGATAATTCATATTGGCAATTACCATTATTTTTTCGTTACTATCATCACGTATATATGCAACGCAAGAAAGCATAGCAGAGTAGGGTAGGAATTTACCTTCTTTAAGGCATTGAAGATTATTTCTGATTTCACCAAGGTGCTTATACCATTGTAGTAAATCAGTATCCTCGCTACCCCAGGGATAGAAGGTGCGGTTAAAGGGGTCGCCACCACCCTCAACGCCTGCCTCATCACCATAATAAAGTGATGGAAAACCCGGTAAGGTGTATTGTAATACAGAAGCGGTTTTAAGTAGCCTTATAGAGTGCGCACGGTCATCAGGCTTTAATTTATAGCTTGCCTGAATGTGGCGTGGTTTGTGCTCAATACCATCGTAAATAAGCGACGTTAATATACGGGCGGTATCGTGGGTGCCTATGTGATTCATAAGGCAATTAAGAGCTTGTGGGGGGTAGTTTTCGCAGATTGAAACAATGCTCTCCATAAAGCTTTCGGCAACACCATAGCGCATAAACGTTGTTATAGCACTTGCAAAAGGATAGTTCATTACGCTATCAAGCTGGTCACCTGTAAGGTAACGTCGTCTGCCACCATGACTGTATTTGTTTGTGGCATCCTCCCATACCTCACCAATAATGAGGTAGTCTTTGTTAAATGATTTTACGCTTTTGCAGAAGGCATCTAAAAATTCATCAGGTAATTCGTCGGCAACATCAAGCCTGAAGCCGTCTGCACCAAGGGAAAGCCATTTGTGAGCAATACCGCTTTCACCTGCAATATATTCAATGAAATCGGGATCTGCTTCGTTTGTTTCGGGTAGGGTATCAATTCCCCACCAGCTTTTGTATTTGCCGTTTTCTTCAAAGGTGAACCAATTTTTATATTCACAATTGCGGTCCTGCCACACACCGCCTGTACCATATCTGCCCTCACGGTTAAAGTAAATACTGTCAGAGCCTGTATGACTGAAAACACCGTCAAGAATTACCTTTATACCAAGCTTATGAGCTGCTTTGCAAAGGCTTACAAAGTCCTTTTCTGTACCAAGCATTGGGTCAATTTTAGTGTAATCTGCCGTATTGTAGCGGTGGTTTGAGTGTGCCTCAAAAATAGGGTTAAGGTAAAGGATATTAACACCCAGCGATGCAATATAGGGGAGCTTTTCTTCAATACCCCTGAGTGTACCGCCAAAATAATCGTTATTTAAAATCTTGCCCTCGTGGTTTGGTTGCCATACGGGTTGTTCATTTGTGGAGCTGTGAATAACCCTGTCATCGGGGTAATCACTTGGTGGGTTTGCACCTATATTAAACCTGTCGGGGAAAATCTGGTACATAATACCACCCTTTGCCCAGTCAGGTGTATTAAAGCCTTTTTTATATACTGTTTGTTGCCATTCGTTACCCTCGGGTGCAATTTTACCGCAACCGCCAGAGCGTAAATAAATATTACCTGTACCGAAGGGTGTTTCGTAGCAGAAGTGGTAGAAATACAATCCGCTTTCAGGAATAGATAAGGTGATGTCCCACCATTCCTCGCTGTCACCATTCATACCACACCAGTATAAATCGTGGTATTGATTATGCTCACCATCCTTGTGCAGTACAAGGGTCACTTTGGTACAACCAAAATTTCGGGGCATAAGAACAGCAAGCCGCAAGCTATCGCCTGCGGCTATACTGCCAAATATTGATTTATGCTTTATATCACGTGAGTTAAACGGAACAAACTGCAAATAAAATCAATCCTCGTAACCATTGGGGTTGTTGTGCTGCCATCTGTATGAGTCAGCACACATTTCGTCGATGCCTTTTTCAGCAACCCAGCCAAGCTCTGCTTTTGCCTTTGAAGGGTCTGAGAAGCAGGTTGCAAGGTCACCGGGACGACGGTCAACAATTTTATAAGGTACTTTAACACCTGATGCTTTTTCAAAAGCCTCTACAACCTGAAGAACGCTGTAGCCACAGCCTGTGCCAAGGTTGTAAATGAAAGTACCGTTTTCAGCGTAAGCCTTATCAAGGGCTTTAAGGTGACCCTTTGCAAGGTCAACAACGTGGATATAGTCACGTACGCCTGTGCCGTCAACAGTATCGTAATCATTACCATAAACGCTTAAAAATTCACGCTTACCCTCTGCAACCTGTGTAATGTAGGGCATAAGGTTATTGGGGATACCATTGGGGCTTTCACCAATCTGACCACTTTCGTGTGCACCGATGGGGTTGAAGTATCTGAGAATACATACGCTCCATTCGGGGTCAGATGTCTGAATATCTGTAAGAATCTGTTCAATAAAGAACTTTGTTGTGCCGTAGGGGTTTGTTGTACCGCCTGCGGTCATTGTTTCTTTAAGGGGTGAAACATTGTGCTCACCATAAACTGTTGCTGATGAACTGAAAACAATTCGTTTACAGCCGTGGTCTGCCATCGCCTGGCAAAGTGTAACTGTACCACCGATGTTGTTATCGTAGTAAAGCATAGGCTTCTGGCAGGATTCACCAACAGCCTTAAGACCTGCAAAGTGAATTACAGAGTCAATATCATATTTTTCAAACACTTTATCAAGACCCGCTTTATCACGGATGTCGCACTCCTCGAAAGCAAAATCCTTGCCTGAAAGAGCCTTGATTCTTTCTAATACCTTGGGGCAGCTGTTATAGAAGTTATCAAGAATAACAACCTCTTTACCGCTTGCCAATAATTCTACTACTGTGTGTGAGCCGATGTAACCGGCGCCACCTGTAACAAGTACAGCCATAAAAATTTCTCCTTATTTGATAATTTATATGTTGCCCTCGTCTTCGGAGGGGTTTTTTGTTGTTGTAGTTGTTGTTGTGTTTTTTGTTGTTTCTTCGTCTTCAATCCATCCGCCGTCATCTATACCATCATCTGTTGTTGTTTCTGTAGGTGCTGTTGTTGATGAAGGTGTTGTATCTGATGTAACAGGTGCCTGTGTAGCTGGTTTGGTTGGATCAGTCTGAATAATATTTGCAGGGATAGAAATACCTGTTGCTGATGTTGAAATATTGAACTCTGTACCTGACATAGTTTCTGTAAGGTCAGCAAATGTAAGTGCATTTACAGTTGTTTTAACGCTGTCGGGCTTATCAGTTGATGCGATAATTGTAGGCTCAATGTTATCAATCTGTAAATCCTCGTTAGCAGGTGCGTCAGAGGGCTTTACAAAGTAACCGCCATACTTAACTGTGAAAATAACGCAAAGTACAACTGCGATTACGATTGCTACAACTGCGGCAATAACACCCTTACGGCTTACAGTTGCCTCAGGACGGATGTCAGAAACAACCTCTGCCTCGATAAGTGACTGCTCGTATTTTGCAAGCTCATCCTCTGTAGCGTTAAGCTTGAATGCCAATTCATCAATGTACTTATCAATCATTGAGTAAAGCTCGTTTGTTGCCTCAATAACAAGGTTATCAATGCTTTCATCAGGGTCAGCAAAAAGCTTTTTAACAACAACCTTATCTGCTGTTGCAACGCTGATATATGAATAATAGCTTGTGATTTTGTCGCCCTTTTTCTCGCGGAAGATGTTTGAGATTGTAGCACCTAAGTCAGCGCTTCTTAAATCCATAGCAGATTTTGCAATCTGTGCAGCGTATTGCTTGGGGTCTTCAGCACCGGCATCGTTAACAAAGGGTGTAAAGAAAATACTGCTCTCAAAGTCTTCACATTCCTTAACGTCTGCTTTAAGAATCTTTGCAGCAGGTGTTGCAGGGATTGCAAGTGAAAAATTGTATTTTTTAAGCTTTGCAATAATGTTGCTTGCCTTTGTTGATGTTGTATCAGCATCAATAATAGCGTTGAAGATTTCAGTTTTTTCTTCAGGTAGTCTGATGAATGGTAAATCAGCCTTGATTAAAATCTTGGGCACAACGTTATCAATAAGGGGGAAAACAACAATATACTGGTCATCATCCTTAACGTAAAAGCCACTGTAAAGACCATCGTCTGAAAGGAGCTCAATTGATTCATCGGGCACAAGGGCATGTGCTTTTTTAAGCTTTTCATCTGATACCTTGTCGCCGATAAGCTCATTGATTTTGTCACTATATGCGGGGGCAAAGTTAAAGGCCTTGATAAGTATGGGCTTAAATTTAAGATATGCTCTGTTTTCGATACCTATGAGTAAAACATCGGCATCATCAATGCTGTTGCTTATATCTGTAAACAAAGCCTTTGCATCAGAGTAGCTTTCAAAGTACATACCGGGCTCGGTAAGCTGCTCTGAAACGGCACGCTTAACCTCTGCAAATGCGTGAGTGTTCTGTTCAAAAGAATATGCTTTAATATTCATATTCGCACCTCTTAATATAGATAGAATTTTTTGTCTTGAGCGTAGGGGTTTGCCTCAGGTGAGGGGTAGTAAGAATCAGGGTATTTAACAGGTGTGTTTCGGTATTTTGCCTGTGAAACATCAACCTTTGCTTCTTCGCCCTCTCTGAGCTTACGGGCAACAACAATAAGTCTGCCATCGTCAACGTTTCGGTTATCATCTGAAACGTAAGTACAGGTGCACAATGTGATTATTGTATCTGACGTGTTAAGGTCAACACCTGTTTCGTAGAGCTTGCGCTTGTCAAGCTCTTCTATATATTCCTCGTAGCAGGCATCTGAACAATGATTGAAGGTGAAGTCAAAGAAGTAACCGTTGTCACTTTCAACCGAGCCATTTGTGATATATACCGCTACGATTTTCCAGGAATTTTTTTCATACAGAGTATCAAACTCTATAATTGGGTTTTCTTTGTAATAGTCAAGGTTTTTATAGTTGAGCAGGTTAGCAAATCTTGTACCGTCGCTCATATTGTGACCATATAAAAGAGTGTTTCTGTTAAGGGGCTTCCAGGTGTTTTTGTAGGTAGCAAAAACTGCACCGTAGCTTGTTGACTTACCGTAGAAGTCGTGGGTCATATAGTAGCTGTTGTTTTCAGCCTGAACAACAGGGTAGTCAACCTGGGTGCCCGGTATTTTAAGGTAACCGATAGTCTGTGGATTCTGTGCATAGTAAACAGCATAATCACACAAAATACCTGCAGGGAATTTAACGTCAATAAGCTCGGGGTACATTTCGTACAGTAAAGCCCATTTTTCTTCCTCTGTCATACCTTCCATTTCTTTTTTTATATCCTCAGGAATTTCGGCGTATTTCTGGTTTTTGATTTCGTTACGTAAAACCAGAAATTTTTCAACACCGCGTTTACCTAAGATACTGCCTGAGGCAGAGATTGCAATTATAAGAATAATCGAAAGCACATTCATTGCAATCCGCTTGAATTTTTTTCTTTTCAAAAGCCGTGTTATGGCTTTTTTCTGAGTTTCATCCGTACGTATTACAGTCTCCTTCGAGCCCTTGTAAAACTTGTAGGGTGAATCGGGATGCTTTTTGTTAACATTCATATATATCACCTAAAAGCTCCAGCGCAGTCATAACTGCAGCTGCTCTGTTTTTTGTTCTTATATCGTCTGTAAAGCTGTTCTTTATTTCTTTAACAATAATTTGTGAATCGGTTGCTACTGCAATATAAACAAGGCCAACAGGTTTATTTGTATTGTCAGATTCAGGTCCTGCAATACCTGTTATACCTACACCGATATCTGTGTTGAGTGTTTCTTTAACACCTGCTGCCATTTGGCGTGCAGTCTGCTCACTGACGGCACCATATTGTGCAAGAGTATCTGCTTGTACGCCAAGCAGGTTCATTTTAACCTCGTTTGAATAAGAGCATATACCGCCCTTATAAACGGCAGAAACACCGCTTACGTCAGTTATTATTTTGCTTAGCCACCCACCTGTGCAGGATTCTGCAAGGCCTAAGGTATGACCATTTTCTTTGATTTTGTTTATTACTTGTGTTGCTTTTTCAAGCATTTGGGTTTCATACATTTTCTACGCCATCCGCAGTAATAAGTATTTGCTTGATGCCCTCGTATGCTCGGTTACAAAGGCCTTCAATATCAAGTGATTTTTCTGCCTCAACAACGTCGGGTAGCTGAGGTCTTGTTTTTGGGTGCTTGGGTGTGAAAACCGTACAGCAATCCTCAAAGGGTTGGATTGATATTTCGAAGGTATCAATCTTGCGTGAGATTTTTATAATCTCTTCTTTATCCATACCAATACATGGTCTGAAAACAGGGAATTCGGCAACTGCGTCTGTACAGCCTAATGCGAGCATTGTCTGACTTGCAACCTGTGCAACGCTTTCACCCGTAATGAGTGCGTGACAGTCTGTGTTGTGTGCCAGCATATTTGAAAGCCTCATCATAAAGCGACGCATTATAATGGTGAAATATTCTTCAGGGCAATTTTCACGGATGAGCTCCTGAATTTCGGTGAAGGGTACAGTATAAAGACGGATTCTGCCACTATAACGGGCAACCTTTGAAAGCAGGTCGTGTACCTTTTCCTCTGCCCTTAATGATGTGTAGGGTGGCGAAGCAAAGTGAATACCAACAAGCTCAATACCACGCTTTGCCATCATGTAAGCGGCAACGGGGCTGTCTATACCACCTGAAATGAGTATAAGTCCTCTGCCTGATGAACCGCAGGGCATCCCGCCTGCACCCTTAAGCTGGTTGCCGCGTATGTATGCTTCGTCACGGATTTCAACAGTAACAATAATATCAGGATTTTTAACGTCAACCTTTAGGTGAGGGAAGCATTCAAGGAGCTTGCCACCTAATGTAGCAGAAATTTCAGGTGATTTTAACGGGAATTTCTTGTCGCTACGCTTTGCATTAACCTTAAAGGTTTTTGCCTCAAGCAACTGGTCTTTGAGGTAAATGGGGGCAACCTCAAGAATTTTATCCATATCCTTATCGGTAACGGCAGCCCTTGAATAACCTGCAATACCAAAAACTCGTGAAATTTCATCAACGGCAGAATCCATATCTGCCTCATCATTACGTGGGGTTACAATAACTGTTGATTGTGATTTTTTGAAATCAAATGCACCAAAGGGTTTAATGCGCCAACGAATATTTTTAACAAGCATATCCTCAAATGTTGAACGATTAAGTCCCTTGAGCGCAAGCTCACCGTCTTTAATAAGAATAATTTCTTTCATAGCTGTATACTCTCTATCTGCTTTTTTTGCCGTATTTTTCTGCGGCTTCTTTTACTGCGTTAATGAGAAGGTTGACCTCTTCTGGTGTGTTGTAGCGTGAAAAACTGATTCTGACAGCGCTGTCAATAACCTGAGGGGGAAGTCCCATCGCAGTAAGTACGGGGCTTCTGTGACCAAGCTTACAAGCAGAGCCTGCAGAAATTGCAATACGCTTACTGCTCATAAAGTTTACTGTGGGCTGACTTGGTAAGCCCATTATTGAGATGTTTACTATATATGGAATGGCATCATCGGGTGAGTTAATTGTAATACAAGGAATATCCCTGATGCCGTTTATAAACTGACTTTTAAGTGATGCTACATATTCAGAGTGTTTTTTTATGTCTGTTGCAGCCTCTGCCGCAGCACCAAATGAAAATATTGCGGGGGTTGCCTCTGTGCCGGAGTGCATATTGCTCTCCTGACCGCCACCGAGAATATATGGCTTTATGAGATTGGGCGATTTTATATAAATACCGCCAACACCCTTTAAAGCGTGTATTTTATGACCGCTTACGGTAATGATATCTGCATCAATGGTTTTGGGGGTGACAGGGATTTTTGAAAAAGCCTGTACACAGTCCGAGTGAATAATTGCCGGTGCGCCTGCACGCTTTACGGCACTACGAATTGAATTAACGGGTAGTATTGAGCCAACCTCGTTATTGACCGCCATACAAGAAACGAGGATTGTTTTATCATTGATACTGCTCAAAAGCTCGTCTTCATTTATTTTGCCGTATTTGTCAGGGTTGATGCGGATAACCTCAACGCCCTGTGACTCTAAATACTTGATAGGCTCACCAACGCTTGGGTGTTCAATTGAAGTAGTAACAATGCGATTACCTTGTTTTTTGAGCTTGTTGTAGGCACCAAAGATAGCGGTGTTGTTGGCAGTTGTACCTGATGAGGTGAAATAAAAGTTATTTTCTTGTGTACCCATAAGCTTACATACCTGCTTGCGGGCCTTACGCAACATACCCGATGAGGCAGAGCCCAGCTCGTGTAATGATGATGGGTTACCCCAATATTCAGTTAAAGCAAGATTTACGCTTTCTACAGCCTCTTTGCAAGGCTTGGTAGTGGCGCTGTTATCAAAATAGGCTACCAAAAAAAACACTACTTCCCTTTATAATCGATTTATTATACTATAATAATAGGTAATTTGTAAATGGTTTGTGTTAACTTTTATTATAAAAATATTGAATATTTTATGAATTGCAGCAAAAAATACAAACAAATATTGCTAAGGAGCATAAATATGAAAAATAGTAAGCGTAAAATGGTGCGTACAATCAGTTTTTTGTGTGCTCTCACACTCACTTTAGGTATATGGGGCACAGTAAATGCAGTTGCCCTTAAAAGTGCAAAAAGAAGTATAAATCAGACAAACGAGCGAGCCCTTACTCAATTAGGAACATATCTTGATGATATTACCCTTAATCTACAAAAATCAATGTATCTCAGGGGTGGGGATAAGCTTTCTGATATTTCGTCAAAGCTATGGCGCTCAAGTGCCTCTGCAAAGGAAAGCTTATCTGAAATTACTGATGGTAACACAGAAATTTCTGCAATTTATAAATTTTTGTCGCAGGTTGGTGAATATACTCTTTATGTTAATAAACAGATAGCAGAGGGTAATGCCCACTCTACAGAGCAAACCGAAAAATTAAATAAATTACTTGAATACTCAAAGGATTTAAGTAGCTCTGTAAATTACCTTATAAGTCAGGAAGAAAATGGTCTTTTAAGCTTTGAAGAAATTAAAAATACCCTGCAGGAAGAGGATTCAGCGGGTGTTTACCTGGGTACAAAGCTTAATGATGCAAATCAAAGCCTGGGTGATTACCCAACTTTAATTTATGACGGTCCTTTTTCAGACCATATTATGAATAAAAAATCGAAATTACTTGCTAAAGAGAAGCTTGTAACAGAAGAGATCGCAAAAGAAAAAGCATCGCAGTTTTTAAATATTAAGGTTGACCAGCTTGCTTTTTTGAGTAAAACAGAGGGTAACCTTTCAACCTACACCTTCTATAATGGTGATTACACTATTGCCGTAACTCAAAAAGGTGGCATTGTTGCATATATGCTATCCTCGTTTTATGCAAATGAAATTAAACTTTCCCCTCAAGAGGCGATAGTAAAGGCGAAAAACTTTTTAAAAGAGCAGGGCTACACAAAAATTATTGAAAGCTATTATTCGAATGTTGACGGAATATGTACAATTAATTTTGCTTATTTTGAAGATGGAATAACATATTATACCGATTTGATTAAGGTAAGCGTGGCACTTGATGATGGCAGAATAACCGCTTTTGATTGTACGGGTTATATAATGAATCATACCACACGTACCTTGCCGAAAAATGTTGAGTATACACCTATAGAGGCAAAAAGGTTATTAAAAAATGATTTGGAAATAATATCCTATAAAAGGGCTTTTATACCTACAGAGTGGGAAACAGAGGATTACGTTTATGAGTACAGATGTGTGAGTAAGCACAATAAGTCACAAGAGGTGCTTGTGTATATTGACCCGGTAACAGGCAGTGAAAAGGATGTGCTGTTACTGATGTACACAGATGGCGGAGTGCTTACAAAATAATAATATTACCGAATATATTGGGGATAATTATAAATGGAGTTACTTATCTCCGGAAAGGACGTGATTATATGAAAAAGATTATTACAGTATGCTCAGTTGTGTTGTTGATTGGTTGTATTGCGGTGCTTTTCTGCGGTTGTGGCGCAAAGGATGAAGAGGTAATCACTACAAATCCTGATACAACAGAAAGACTTACAACTACAACAATGCCTGCTACTAACGAGGGAATGGTCACAGATACATCTGAAAAGGGTGACAATGGCGTTATAGGTGATATTGTAACAGATGTATCAGAGGGCATTTCAAACGTAGTTACTGATATGTCAGAGGATATTTCAGAAATAATGGAATAAAAAATACTCCACAAGTTTTGAACTTGTGGAGTGTTTTTGTTGTGTGTAAAATCAGTTTACAGAAACAGTCTGTGTTGCAATTGCTTTACCACTTTCATCACGAAGCTGGAATTCAAGTGTGTATGAATCACCGAATGAGCTTGCATACTCAAAAGAGTGGTTGGGATTATTTTTATCAACTGTGAATGATGAGCTTGTGGTTTCATAACCTACAGATGTTTTGTAATAGATTTTAAGGTTTTTGCCGTGATACTGAGGGTCATTTACTTCTACGTGGAAGTAAAGCTTCTTTGAGCCGTCAACCTTTGTTTCAGCAGTTTTTGTATCTGTCTGTGAATAGTTGATGTAAGCTCTGATTTTGCCGTCCTGTGCTACAGGCTTTGTTGTCTGGGGTGTGGTTGTAGAAGCCTCTGTTGTAGCATTTGCAGTAGCATCAGCTGTAGTTGTTTCAGGAGCCTGAGTTGTGGTGGGTGCGCTTTCGGGGTTAACAAGGTTTTTGCGAAGGGCTGCGCTATCAAGATACTTCTTCTCAACAAGGTCTTTAATATAAGTCATTGTTGTTTCATCCTTAGCATCCATATGAGCTTTTACATAGCCATATTTTGCTTCAAGAATCTTTTCAGAGCTTGATTTATAGCCGTCAAGTGATTCTAAAAGAGCAACCGCAGTTTTATATTCGCCTGCGTCAATTAAAGCCAAAGCCTTCTGATATGTGCAGTTTTTGATCTGATCAGCGCTGTCTGAATACTCTACAATTGTTTTGAAAGCATCGATTGCTTCATCATATTTACCTGCATCAAGGGCAGCAAGTGCACCGTTGTATGTGCAAACAACAACCTTATGTCTGCTGTTAGCATAAGTGTCAAGTTCAAGGTAAAGCTTCTTTGCTTCGTCAAATTTGCCTTCATCCTCGTATGCACAAGCCTGAGCATATTTACAAACCTTAACGTTATGGTCAGCATCTGCATAATCCTCTAACTCGGCATAAAGTGCCGCAGCCTCAAGGTATTTTTTATCTTTTGCAAGCTGTGATGCCTGGTAATATTTTTCTGCCTTGAGCTTTGGTGGTACAACCTTAAGGGCAACAATACCACCAACTATTACAAGTATAAGGAAAAATGCAATAAATGGACCATAGCTCTTTTTGTGTTTTGTTTTTTTGCGAGGTGCTTTTTCAACAAAAGGTGCTTCCTCGTCATCATTTATTGTAGATTCAACAACGTTCTTTTTGATAGTGTCAATTGCAATTGTAGCGCTGTTGTCGATTTCTTCGATAACCTCGGTTTCAACAGCCTCGTCGCTTTCTACATCTACAATAATATCCTCAAGCTCTTGTGTAGCAGAGTCAACCTCACCCACAGCATCGAAAACAACTGTTGATTCAACAATTTCCTCAATGGGGATTTCCTCTGTAGCTGAATAATCATCCTCGAGGTTTTCGTAAACGTGAATGTCATCTGTGGGTGCTTCCTCAGAAGCCTCAACGTCAACCACCTCTACAACGTCCTCGTCAGCAGCATCTTCTGTAATTTCATCAGCTTCGACAGAAACGATTTCGATTTCTGTGGTTTGCTGTGCATCATCAGTTGTATCTTCTTCAGTAACTTCTGCAATTTCAACTGTCTCAGCATCTTCGGTAGCATCTTCGGTAGCATCTTCTGCAGAATCAGAAGTAATATCCTCAAATTCGGGCTGTGCAGCCTCTTCGGCATCGTTGTCGGGGTCAGCATCTGATGATGAGAAAAGGTCTTCGTATTCAATATCATCAGCAGCTACGGGGTTTACGCTGGTTGCTTTTTCATCTTCATCAGCCTCATTATCCATAAGCTCTGTAATATCAACAGTTTCAGATTCAAGCACAACAACTGACTCAGTCTGCTGAATTTCATCCTCGTCGTCATGGTCCTTAAGACTTTCCTGGAAGAAGTCATAAGCGGCACCCTTAAGTCTGTCGCCGATTGTTGTTGTACCCTTGATAGCACTATATTTGCCGTCTTCAAGGAGCTTTGCAAGCTCTGTGAATTTTTCTGAGCTTGCCATAAGGAAGTCGTATTTCTGTCTGTTCTTTTCAAAGAACATAACAATACAACGATAATATATTTCAAGGTTTTTGATGTCTGTGGAAAGGATACCTGTAAATACTGTGTGTGAAGCAATACTTTCAGCAATTCGGTCAAACTTAAGACAGCCTACTTCAGTTGCGATTTCGGTATTCACAAGGAAGCACTTTGAAAAACGAACGCTGATTTTGTTTGCGGCATGTTCGTTATATTCGTCAGCAAGAGCTGTGAGCTTTGCGCGGAAATCCTTTGCACTGTTCTGAAGTGTAATGAGAATAGAGACAATTCTTTTGATATTCTCTGCATCAGCAGTCTCAAATTGACGGATATGCATATCTGCAATAAGCTGCTCTAATTTTGCACATTCATCGTTTGCAAGACCTAAGAAATAGGGGAATGCCTCGTCAGACAATTCACTTAAAGATTGTGCAAGCTTTTCATATACGTCATCAATTGATTTGGTGTTTTCGTTGTAACGGAAGCCGTCACAAAGTGCCTTGTAGAATATGGCAGTAGGCTCTGCACCTGCCTTAACAATGTACTTCATAAGACAGTCGTCACACTTGTCATATTCACCTTCGTTATAATACTGTGCGCCTAAAAGGAGATTTTCATCTGCCTCAGGGAAAACCGCTTCGCATGAGGGACAGGTAAAGCTACCCTCACCTTTTTGAAGGTAAGCGTTTTTACATTTTGCGCAAATAATTCTTGTCATTTTTTCCACCTTAACCTTGTTTGTTTTGTGACAAATCTATACACACTACATAATAACATAATCCAACCTGTATTTTCAATATTTTATTACAAAATAATTACAAAAATATTGAAAAAAGATTGGATTACTACTGTTATATTAAATTATGTGCCTTTTTTATCCACATTTCGCAGAATTTAAAGCCTTCGGTAGGCTCTGAAATTGCAAGCTTAATTGTGCCGTTAATGAGGTGTTCTTTTTTGATGAGGTATGTTGAACTTACAAAGCCCGGTGCTAACATTTTTTCATCAAAATCGGGGTTGGATTTGCCACCGTAGTGGGCACCGCAATAAATTGTGTTGCCGTTTGCAGTGATTTTAAATTCGGTTGTGTCAGGGTTGCCGTTTCCCTTGTATACTATGGTGAGTAAGTAGTCGCAATCAGACGAAAAACCACCAAAATCAGCATAAAAGGTAAAGTGGTCATAAACCTTTGTCATAGACATAGGGATAGGGGTTTTACGGGTATAAGGGCGGTCAGCCTGAATATCCATATAAAACTCACCAATCTGCCTTGCGCCTAAGGTGTCAAGCCCGTGTAAAGCTACGGAATAATACAGCTCATCAGTATCAACCTTGTTGCGGTTTATAAGCTCCTTGGCGTATTTTATGTTATCTGCATCATAGGGGTCAAGAGCCTGTAATTTATGCAATAAAAATGCCTTGTCTGTAACGTTATTGTCAATGGTTTCAAGGGTTGCACCACGCTCCCAGCTGTCAGCACAATAATGCTCAACGTCAAGCTGTATGCCGATAAGCTTAAACAGCTTTTCTGCAAGGATATCAAGCTCATTACGCAAAGCTTTTACTTTATCTGTGTAATCAGCTTTTAGTGTATCAACAGCCTCTGCAAGGCGGTCTTTTTCAATGAGATATGATGCTTTTTTGGTAAGCTTTGTTTCAAAAGCACGACGCATTTTTACAAGCTTATCACAACAACCGCGGAAATAAAGCAACATAAATCGCCAGTTATTTTCAAGGAAGGTAAAGTCATTTTTAAGCTCACATAAATTGCCGTATGCAAAGTCAATACAGGGATTTTCGATGGGGTCACCCTGCCAGCTTTTTTCAAGTAAAAGGATAGTATCTGCAATTTTTTCTTCATCTGCACCATACATAAAAAGACGTGCATAATCAAGAAGAATTTCTTTTAAATCTGCCTCAGGATTCCAGTCAAGAGCAGACCATACGGCTTTGTTTACGTCATCGTGCGCACCCTCTGAATAGCTTACGCCACCAATGGTATAGGGGGCAAAAATTCTGTGTAGCTTGCGTAATTCGGTGGGGCGGGGATTAACACTTTCCCTTGAAAGTGTGGCAGCAAGACTGAAATGCCAGTCATCCTGCAGAAAGTTTACGGGGTACTCACAACGCAGGTTATGAGTTATATCGGGGTAAAATCTTAAGGGATATTTACAAGGGGTTTTTGCCCTTAATTCGTGGATAGGATATGCATGGTTAGGCCCCATAATTACAGCATCAATTTCATCGGGATTATCCTTTATAGTATCTATAAAAATCTGACCCCAATCGGGCATTGAGTGAGGTGCTTGTGCTGATGGATGGAACTTTGCTTCAGGGTGTGATTTTTTAAGTATTTTACTTATTTTTTTGCCTCGCTCGATGAATTTATCTGCCGGCATTTCACCCGGGTCACCACCGGGGATAAACAAGTAATCAAGCCTTTTGAGTGTGGGGAAAAGCCACTCACGTAAGGCAAGAGCTTCTTCCTCGGTTTCATCATCATTATTGGCGTGCCACAGTGAAATATCAAGGTCAACTGTATCTGCAAGTCGGGTAGCCTCCTGCAGAAATTCATATTGCTCGTATTTCATAATTGCGTTGCGGAAATTATTGTTAGGTCGTGTACCGTTGTGCTCACATATATTGGCACCAAAAGCCATAATATCAAGGTAAAAACGGAAGTATTGGTCATAGTCCCATGCGTCATATGTATTGGGTGTTGTGCGATAGCCCGCCTGATGACCGCGCAAGGATTTTTTGGGGGCGTGAACACCGCATATATCGGTGGTCAATTCTATTATATTGCCCTTGAATAACGCCTTTCGTAAGAAGAGTGAATAGCCAAAAATCAAGCCACGAATTGACTTTGCTTTTATGGTGTAAGTCCCGTTATCGCAAAGAATTATGAACATATCTTTATTGTCAATTTCAGGGCAGATTTCAAGTCTGAATGATGTTTTTTTGTTGCTTTCAGAATTTAAAAAATCATTTTCGTCGAAGCCTGTGCGTAAAGCAATTTCTTTTGCAAAAAGCCCGGCGGCAAAACGGGCGTTTTCGTTATTTATACCTATAAAAAATTCGTCAGATTTCCATACAAAGGGTTGATTGTTTTTCATGGCAATAACCTCGCATTTCAAGATAATTTTATTTTATCATATAACCTTTTTTTCTTCAACATAAAGCAGATTGTTTTTAAAAAGACTTGAAAATATTGCAGTATGTGATAAAATTATTTTTCGCAAGAAATATAATGGAGAAATATTTATGAATCTTTTTACTATCAAGTGGTTTGTTAAGTTTTTTACATCACTCAAAAAGTTTAATCCTCAATTAAAAAAAGCGCAGGAAATGAAACGCACGTTGCCCTGGCAGGAGTATAAGCCCTTTGTCGATGAACAGCTCCGCAATTGGCTTAATCCGCTGGTAGATATGGCAGGTGTGGAGTTCGTTGTAAAGGGTAAAGAAAAAATTCCCCTTGACCAACCCGTTATTTATACGCCTAACCATGCAGGAGCCTTTGATATACCTGCAATAGTGCTCACAACACCTGCGCCACCTATGTTTATGGCAAAAAAAGAATTACGCAAATTACCTATGATAAACGAATGGATGGACGTTGTTGATTGCATTTTTGTTGACAGAAACAATAAAAATACTGCCCATTCATCATTGCAGGATGCAATAGACAAAGTAAAAACAGGCAGAAGTCTTGTGATTTTTCCTGAGGGAACACGCTCAAAGGATGGCAAGTTAGGTGAATTTCGCGGTGGTGCTATGAAGGTTGCTATGGAAACAGGTGCAGTGATTGTGCCTGTACTTATTGAAGGCTCAAGAGAGCGCCTTGAAGCAACGTCGAGCGTTACCCCAGGTAAGGTGTACGTAACTTTTTTGGACCCTGTTGAAACAAAAGGGCTTACTAAAGAAGATTTTTTTGCTATGCCCCCAAAAATCAGAGAAATGATTCAGGCAGAGCGAGACAGACAAATGATGTAATTAATTATAAATAATATTAATATAGGCAACATCTACCTTTTTGGTATTTGTTGCCTTATTTATTTATATATACGCTGTTAGGGGTTGACAATTGTGTCATATTTATAGTATAATCGCCATAGAAATTACAAATTGTAACTTTTACGGAGGAATTTATGACAAAAAGATTACTGTGCGTAGTTATGGCAATGCTTTTTGTGGTTTGTTCTGTGCCATTTGCACAGGCAGCAAAAACCTCAAAATCAGTTTATAAGCCCGCCAATGCACTTTCTTATGCTAAAGGTCATTGGAATGATGGCAAGGGCTTGTGTGCAGAGTTCGTTTCAGATTGTCTTAAAGCTGGTGGCGTAGATGATGTTTATGAGCGTAGAGTTATAAATTTATATAACGCACTTAAGGATAAAGGCTGGGGTACAGCCTATAAGCTTACACTTACTGGTGGAACAAGTGGTCGAATCAGTATGAAAGCAAACGAAGGCAAGGTAAAAGCAGGCGACCCTGTTTTTTACTACTGTAATGTTTGTAAACAGTTTGAACACGTTATTTTGTGCAACGGTGCAGATTCTGCAGGTTATATGAAGGATTATGCACACAATAACCCCCATGATGGTAACAGAACAACATATACTTATCGTCATTGTGGCACAGATAACTGGACAATGTACTCAATCAGGATGGATGAATCTGAAACATTGTTTGGTACAGTTACAAGTGTTGCAGCACCTAAGGTAAAAGAGGCAACTAATCTTGAAAATAGTATTACTATCAAATGGAATGCCATTACAGGTGCAACAGGTTACCGCGTGTACAGATGCTTGCCTAATGGCTCATGGGTGTACCTTGAAACAGTTAACGGTACTTCATATACAGATACAAAGGTTGAAAATGGTAAAACATATCTGTATACCGTAAGAGCTTGTAAGAAAACTGTATGGAGCGCTTACTATGGTGGTTATGAGGCAACATTCATTTCACCTGTTAAGTTTAAATCATCTGCAATAGCAGATAATTCAATTAAGCTCACCTGGAACACCAATTCTTCGGCAGACGGCTATTATATTTACCGTCAAAAAAATAACGGTGATTGGGTTCGTTACGCCGACCTTAATAAAGCTACAACATCAAGCTTTGTTGATAGGGATGTTGAAACCGGTAACGTATACACCTACCGAATCAGAGCGTTCAAGGGTGACAGTGTCAGCGCCTATGACTCTGCCGGTCTTAAGCAGATATTCCTTGGCACACCTAAAATGACATCAATAGCAAACGATTTAAAGGGTATTACAATTAAGTGGCAAAAGCTTAATGGTTCAACTGAGTATCGTATTTATCGTCGCGGTGCAGGTGAAAAGTACTGGACATATCTCAAAACAGTAAAGGGTAACACTTTCACCGATGAGGCTGTTAAAAGCGGTTCATATTACAGATATACAGTACGTTCAGCATCCGGCAATATGTATGGTGGCTTTGATGCAAATGGTCTTGTAATCAGATGTATTGCAACACCTAAGCTCCTTACTGCAGTGCCTTCTGATAAAAGGGTTAACGTTTTGTGGACTCCTGTAGCAGGTGCAACAGGCTATTACGTATACCATAAGCTTGCGGGTGCTAAATACTGGACTCGTATAGCTACAGTTAAAGGAACGGTCTATTCAGATGCAAATGTAAAGGTTGGCTCAACCTATGAGTATACTGTAAAGGCTTATTATGGCAGTACAATGAGCTCATATGATGCAAAGGGTATCTCTTGCAAGGTATCAGAAGCTCCCACAACAACAAGACCCTTGGTAACACAGCTTGTAACAACTACAAAATCTGCATTACCGACTATAAGCGGATCACAGAAGGCTGTTATGGCATCTGAAGCAGAGGTTACAGAAACAACAATAGCGGTTACAGAGCCTTCTACACAGGCTGTTACAGAGGTTGTTACAACTAAACCTGTAACAGAACCCTCAGAGCCTGTTATTGAGGCTACAGAGCCCGTTACAGAGCCGGTAACGGCACTTGATTAAAACTTTCCCCTCATAAAAATAAATCCCCTAAAAAACGAAGCACCGGACATAGTGTCCGGTGTTTCGTTTTACGTTGTTTTTAAGTTATCTGTCCTCGCGGAAGTAGGTTGTACCAAGACTCTGCGGAGGCTGATGCTCTCGCTTTTTACGAGCGCTTATAATGATAAGAACAATAATTGTAACAATATAGGGTGCCATTTTGAAAAGCTCCTGTGAGCTTCTTGAAAGGCCGGGGATATACAAATAAACGATGTACAATCCGCCAAAAAGAATTGAACCGAGTATAGACATTTTCGGTTTCCATAACGCGAAGATAACAAGTGCAATTGCAAGCCAACCGCGGTCACCAAAACCGCCGTTTGTCCATGAACCGCCAATGTAATCCATAATAAAGTACAAGCCGCCAAGACCGGCAATTGCGCCACCAACACAGGTTGCTACATATTTATAAAGTGTAACGTTAACACCTGCAGCATCAGCAGTAGCAGGGTTTTCACCAACGGAGCGGAGCTTAAGACCTGCATGGGTGCGATTGATGTACCAGGATGCAAAAAGGGCAATTGCTATAGCTAGGTATGCAAGGAAACCAAAGCTGAGGAAGGTGTCACCAAATAAACCAAGCTTGTCAGCAAAGGGGAGGGGCGTCTGATAATATTTACCCGTTGCGTTAAGGGCAATATGACCACCCTCACCGCCAAAGAGTGATGTAAGTGAGCCACCGAAAAAGTTACCGATACCTGTACCAAGTGTTGTAAGGGCAAGACCTGTAACGTTTTGATTTGCCTTAAGTGTAACTGTAAGGAAGCAATAGATAAGCGACATTATAACAGAGCCTAAAATAGATGTTAAAAATGGTATAAGCACAGTTAAAAATGCGTTAGATGTATCACCGTGCATTTCGTAGAAATATGCACCGATAACGCCCGAAATACCGCCTATATACATTATGCCGGGAATACCTAAATTAAGGTTACCGCTTTTTTCGGTGATAATTTCACCTGTAGAGCCGTAAAGTAGAGGGATACCTTGAATTATAGCCTGCTTAAGAAAACCTGCAATAACTGTAATCATAATTATTTACCCTCCTTTTTAAATCTTGGAAAGCTCACCTTATAGTTAATAAAGAATTCGCTTCCGATAATGAATAACAAAATTATACCGCTAAGAATTTCTGAAACGCTTTCGTTAAGTCTGAATGCGGTAGCAATTTCACTTGCACCTCTGTCGAGGAAAACAAGCAGGAAGGAGGTTGCCATCATAACAAAGGGGTTAAATTTAGCAAGCCATGAAACCATAATGGCTGTAAAGCCTTGTCCACCTGCAGTATCTGTTGAAATTGTGTGGCCTGTACCGGCAACAAGCAAGAAGCCTGCTATACCGCACAAAGCACCTGAAACGGCAACAGTACGTATAATAACCTTTTTAACGTTTATACCAATGTATTTAGCGGTATTTTCACTTTCACCAACAACAGATATTTCATAGCCTTGTTTACTGTATTTGAGGTATATAAACATCATTACTGTAAGCACAAGTACAATAACAATATTCAAAAAATACTGTTGATTAAATACAGATGGTAACCAACCTGCTTCAGAGTTGAAGTTGATAATACCAACTGTGTTAGAGCCCTTCGGGTTTTCCCAGAAGGTGATGCAATATGCAACAAGCTGTATGGCAACGTAGTTCATCATAAGTGTAAACAATGATTCATTTGTGTTCCATTTTGCTTTGAATATTGCGGGGAGTATAGCCCATACAAGGGCGGTTAAAACACTTGCACCGATTGATACAAATATAAGTAAGGTTGGGTCCATAGTGCTGCCAAAGGTTATCATACAAGCCGCCGTAGCAAGGGCACCCATAAGCACCTGACCCTCTGCACCAAGGTTCCAGAACTTCATTTTGAATGCAGGGGTAACGGCAAGCGATATACATAGCAGTATAGCCGTATTCTGCATAGCAGTCCACACCTTACGTGTAGTACCGAATGAGCCGTTGAACATTTCTTTGAAAACCTCAACGGGGTTGTAATCGGTGATTAAAACAATTACAAAGGCACACACCATAAATGCGGCAACAACACAGGCTAATCTGATACTCCATGCTATGTGCCAGGGTGTAACGCCCTTTTTGGAAATCCTTATGAATGGTTCGTGATGCTTTTTTTCATTCATTATGCGTTACCTCCCTTTCCCTGGGTCATAAGATAGCCCAGCTGTTCTTTAGTTGCCTCGCGGCCGTCAACAATGCCTGTAATTCTGCCACTGCTTATAACAAGTATTCTGTCGCAAAGCTCTGTAAGTACGTCTAAATCCTCGCCAACAAAAATAACGGCAACGCCTTTTTCCTTTTGCTCTGTAAGAAGGTTGTATATAAGGTAAGATGAGTTGATATCAAGTCCACGTACGGGGTATGCAGCCATAAGCACAGTGGGTGATGCGGCAATTTCACGGCCAACAAGCACCTTTTGTACGTTACCGCCCGAAAGTCGACGTACGGGTGTTGAAATATCAGGTGTAACAACCTGAAGGTCATCAACAATCTTTTGTGCAAGGTCTTTAGGCTCCTTGCGCTTAAGGAAGAATGATTTGCCCTTTTTGTAGCTACGCAAAAGCATATTGTCAGATATGCTCATATTACCAACAAGACCCATACCAAGCCTGTCCTCAGGCACGAATGAAAGTCTAACGCCGAGGTCTTTAATCTGTGTGGGGGTTTTATCACGCAGATTCTCTTTGTTGCCTGTTTTGGGGTCATTGTAGATGATTTCACCGCCACTTAACTTCTGTAAGCCTGCAATAGACTCTAAAAGCTCACGCTGACCTGAGCCTGAAATACCTGCAATACCAAGAATTTCACCGCTTTTTGCAACAAATGAAACGTCATCAAGCACCTTTATGCCGTCACGGGTATAACAGTCGATACCTTTAACAACAAGGCGCTCCTCTGTGTTTTTAGGCTCACTACGGTCAATATCAAGGCTGATTTTTTCGCCAACCATCATTTCAGTAAGCTCTGATTCGTTTGTTTCAGAGGTGTTTACTGTGCCTACGTATTCACCCTTGCGGAGCACAGAAACTCTGTCAGAGAGCGATAAAACCTCGTGTAGCTTGTGGGTGATAATGATAATTGCCTTGCCGTCATCACGCATACGGCGAAGCACCGCGAACAGCTTGTCAGTTTCTTGTGGAGTAAGAACAGCGGTGGGCTCGTCAAGAATGAGTATATCCGCACCCCTGTACAAAACCTTGATAATTTCTACTGTTTGTTTTTCAGAAACAGACATTTCATAAATCTTTTTAGAAAAATCAATCTCAAAGCCGTATTTACTACAGGTTTCTTTGATTTCTTTTTCAGCCTTGGCGGCATCATGCTTGCCCTTGCCGTAGCCTAAAACAATGTTTTCGGTAGCATTAAAAACATCAACAAGCTTGAAGTGCTGATGTATCATACCGATTTTAAGGTCAAAAGCATCCTTCGGGGATCGAATGGTTACCTCAGACCCGTTAACATAAATATGACCCTCGTCGGGGTAATAGATACCCGAAATCATGTTCATAAGGGTAGTTTTACCGCTTCCGTTTTCACCAAGAATAGAAAGAATCTCACCACGGTTTACAGTGAGGTTAACATTCTTGTTGGCGACAATTTTGCCACCGCCGAAGGTTTTTGTAATATTTTTGAGTTCAATAGCAATATTTGCCATATATTCACCCCTTGAGTGTGTATTCTCAAACAGAAATAACTTTCTGAATTACCTCTGTTTCAAAACACAAAAACAAGTCAGCCGGGTGGGGGTTAGCCCACCCGGTGAATGTAAAAAGCTTAGATTAGATTTCTGTGATACCGTCGATGATTACATCGAAGTAAGGAGCAGATCTGTCTGAAGATTCAGCAAATGCACCGTCTTTGATAGCCTCTGTATCAGGTGTAAATGCATCGTCAGTTACAACGTCAGCAAGATATGTGTCAAGCTTTTTGCCGCCAACTGTGAAGTTGTTTGTGTCAAATACTTTAAGTGTACCTGCTTCGAACTGAGCCTTGATTTCATCAAGCTTAGCCTGTGTGCCTTCAGCAGCAGCCTTTGTGTTGAGGGCTGTAAGCTCAACAGAGCCTTCCTTAATACCACCGCACCAGTCAGTGGGGATAGCCTTACCTGCAACTGCAGAGTCAATCATAAGCTTGAAGTAAGGAGCCCAGTTGATCTTTGATGAGAAGATAGCTGTGTTTCCGCACTTAAGCTCTACAGCTGTGTTTACGTTGTAAGCAACGTTAGGAATGTTGTTTTCTTCACAAGCCTTGGGAGCGCCTTCAGAGTCAGCGTGCTGGCTGATAAGAACGCAACCGTTTTTGATAAGTGCAAGTGCAGACTCTTTTTCAAGAGCGATGTCAAACCAAGAGTTTGTGTACTTAACCTCCATTGTAACTGAGGGGCAAACTGATTTTGCGCCAAGGTAGAATGAAGTGAAGCCTGATTTAACCTCTGCATAGGGGTATGCACCAACGTAACCCATCTTAGCCTGTTCAGCTGTGATTTTGCCTGCAGCGATCATTTCGTTAAGCTTAAGACCTGCAGCAACACCAGCAAGGAATCTGCCTTCGTAGATTGATGCAAATGCATTGTGGAAGTTAGGAACAAGAGCAATCTGTGATGATGTACCTGTAGCGTGGCAGAACTGAACATCGGGATTCTCTTTAGCTGCTTTAATCATGTAGGGCTCGTGGCCGAATGAGTCAGCAAAGATGATGTCACAGCCTTCGTCAACAAGCTCGATAGCTGCATCGTAGCACTCGTTGCCTTCAGGGATATTTACCTTGAAGATAACCTGCTCGTCTGTAAGCTTGTACTCAGCCTGAACAGCTTTTGCAGCGTCCATAAAGTTTTTGTCGTATGTTGAGTTTTCGTCGTGAAGGAAGATGAAGCCGATTTTAAGGTCCTTAATAGGAGTAGCCTTCATAACAGCAGGAACTGTTTTTTCCATTTCTGCCATTGATAAAACTTTAGCTTCCTCAGCGGGTGCGCTTTCTGTCTCACCTGTGCCTTCGTTACCGCCACAAGCTGCAAAACAGCCTACAACAAGTACAAGAGCAAGGCAAAGAGCGAGAGCTTTTCTGAACTTTTTCATTTGTTTTTACCTCCATTTAAATTTGGAATATATGCTCAGCAATCGTCGTTTCTGAATGTGATTTTACCATCATTCATACTTTCTACTATTGCTAAAGACCTGATATTGTAGCCCTTCTGACGCAAGCTGTCGCCACCGGGCTGAAAGCCTTTTTCTATGCCGATACCTATACCAACAACCTGGGCACCTGCTTGTTCAATTATATCAAGCAAAGCGTTACAGGCATTACCACCTGCCATAAAGTCATCGATAATAAGGATTTTATCATCGCTGTTAAGGTATTTTTTTGAAACCACCATAGTGTATTCTCTGCCGTGAGTGAATGAATAGCTGTTGGCAGAATATACGTCATCGCCAACGTTTTTGTGCTTGCTCTTTTTTGCAAAAAGGGCAGGTAGCTGAAGATGTTTTGCTGCAAAAACAGCCATAGCAATACCCGATGACTCTATAGTAACAACCTTTGTTGCACCGCAATCTTTAAATAATCGGTAAAATTCTTTACCCATTTCGTCAAGCAGGTTAACGTCTAACTGATGGTTGAGGAACATATCAACCTTCAAAATATCGGTGCCTATAGCAACGCCATCAGCCTGAATTTTATCTTCTAAAAGCTTCATAGAAATACCTCGATTGAGTGGGCTTTGAACCACATTAATAAAATACTATATGAATTATACATTAAATTAAAGTTGTTTTTCAAGGGTAATTTGTGTCAAAAGCAAGCCGAACATATTTTTCGTTAATGTTGTATAAACAATGCAGGTGTTTTATGTGAGGTTTGTAAAATAAACCTTTGTCGAAAATCGTTTTATTGGCACGGGTTTTGTATTGTGCAAAATAACCAAACACAGTATAAAACGCCTAAAAATATGAACATAAAATTCATTCAAAAGTAAAGTTGCAAGACTTTACACAATGCTGTTTAAAGGGTGCAGCGATGGTGTTGTGTGAAAAATTAGTTTTAAAAAAACAAACTTGAAAATCCTGAAAACGTTGATAGATATAGCTTTTAATGATGTTAAGGTCAATAACTTTACACAACTATTGGTGAAAATCAACAACAAAATCATCGTGTAAGTTCTTATATAGAAAAACTGTAAGGAAGTTACCAACAAGACCAAGAGAGATACCGTTATCAGAACCGATACCGTATGCTACCTTTGAGATGATACCTGCGTTGTCTGCAAGGAACTGGAGAAGTGAGTAAACGAAGTTAAGGTCGCCGCCGGCTCTCTGTTTACCTGCAATAGCGTCGAAGTCCATGTCACCGAGGTCACCAAGAAGACCTTTACCGATGGTCCATACAAATCCACCTGTAAGGTCATCGATGTCAGCAGCGATGTGGTCAACACTATCAAGTCTTAATTCGCCGACGATAGAAAGGTCGATAGGTTCCATACCTGCAAGCAGGTCATTATCGACAAGGTCGAGAGCAAGGTCTGCTACCTGTTCAGGAGTAAGGTCAGCGTCGTCAATGATATCCCATTTAACTTCACTCTTTACAAGACCAAGAGAGATACCGTTGCTTGAGCCGATACCATAAGCAGCTTTAGAAACGATACCTGCGTTGTCTGCAAGGAACTGGAGAAGTGAGTAAACGAAGTTAAGGTCGCCGCCTGATCTCTGTTTACCTGCAATAGCG
>JAZQRX010000009.1:0-47547 GCA_045629785.1 Acutalibacteraceae bacterium
TCTGTGGTAGGTCCTACACCTGATGGTAGAAAGGGTGGTGCACCTGTAGCAGATTCCTTGGCTGCAGTAAACGGAAAGGCAATAAAAGGTCCTACGGCTATGCTGACAAGTGCGGCTTGCTATGAGCAAAAGGATATTTACGGTATGGCTGTAACAAATCTGTCTATCAATCAAAATTGTCCGCCCTCAATACTCAAGGCCTTGGTTAAGGGCTATTTTTCAATGGGTGGAACTCAGCTTCAGGTTACGGTAACCAACCGTGAAACCCTTCTTAAAGCACGAAAAGATCCCGAAAGCTACAGGGATCTTATCGTAAGAGTTGGCGGATATTCAGATTATTTCTATAATTTAGAAGACAGGCTTAAGGATGCAGTTATTGCAAGAACATTGTTTGAAATATAAAGAATATATAACCATCAACGAGCAGGCTTCGGTCTGCTCGTTTCCTTTGATTTATGCGTATAAAATTTTGATATGGTTTTCTTTGAAAAACACCAATGACCACATACAGCCCACAGACAGGGTTGGACTATTTGAAAACAGTGTGAAATTCAGCTTCAAAGAGCATTCGAAATATACACGAAAGCACAAGATGTTGTGTGCAGTTTCGGAGAGCAGACTGACATAGTTCTTCGGGACGAAGAAGTCGGGTGTTCGAATCACCTCACTCCGACCACCTAAGTACAACTTAGGTAATACAACCGAAATCCCTTGAAATATAGGGGTTTCGGTCTTTTTTATGCCTTTTTGCACTCTGAAATTATGTGCTTTTTGTGTTTTTACGACAACTGGTGGAATTGTAATCGTTTTACGGAGTTTCAAATAGTTTTACGGAGTATGTAATAGTTTAACAGAGTATAATTTTAAGATTAAAACAATTGATTATAATTGTTTTTTGTGTTATAATTATTTAAAATTCACATCAAGGAGACTCGATATGAACTTAATTGATTTGTTTGCTGGCTGTGGTGGTTTAAGCCTTGGTTTTGAGATGGCAGGTTTTGACATTCCTGTTGCAGTTGAAAAAGACAAATGGGCATCGGAAACTTACAAAAAAAATCACCACACAACTAAAGTTATAACTGAAGATATTACCCAAATTTCTGATTTATCTTCAATCTTACCTGAAGGTATAACAAAAATTGATGGTATTATCGGTGGACCACCTTGTCAAGGATTTTCTTTAAGTGGTAACAGAGATAAAAATGACCCTCGCAACAGTTTGTTTATGGAGTTTGTAAGATTTGTCAGACATTTTAAACCAACTTTTTTTGTTATGGAAAATGTGACTGGTATTCTTTCCATGAAAACTAAAAATGGTGACAAGGTTAAAGATTTAATTGAAAAGGAATTCAATTCTGCTGGATACAATCTTGAAATATTCACTTTAAATGCAGCTGAGTTTGGCGTTCCTCAAAGTCGTCTTCGAGTTTTCTTTATAGGACTTAAAGATGATATAGCTTATGATAAGGATAGAATTGAACCTAAAGGATTTCTATTCGGTGACCAGCAAAGAACTATCACTGATGCTATAATGGATTTACCACAGATACAAGCTGGCGAAGGTTCTGAAGCAATGAAATATACAACTCGTCCGTTCACGAAATATCAAGAATGGGCAAGAGAAAACAGTTCTGTTATTCATAATCATGTCGCTATGAGACATACTGCAAGGTTAGTAGAACGATTTGCCCAAATCAAACACGGTCAATCTGTTGCTGATGTGGCAGAAGAATTTCAGCAAAGAAAACGTGGGGAAGCTGATAAAATCAGTGGTAAGGTGTACTCTCAAAACAATATGAGACCTTATCCTGATAAACCATCACCTACTATCCCCGCAAGTTTCCAAAGCAATTTTGTGCATCCATACTTAAACAGAAATTATACTGCAAGAGAAGGCGCAAGATTACAGTCCTTCCCTGACACTTACATCTTCTGTGGCAAACGCACAACAATGTCTTGGGAGAAAAATCTTTCTCAATATCAACAAATCGGTAATGCAGTTCCGCCGTTACTTGCAAAAGCAATAGCCAAAAGCATCATGGATTATTTGAAATAATCCATGATGCTTTTATTTTAAGGATTTAATAAACGTCCTGTTGAAGGAACCAAGTCATCAACTGATACAGATTCGATGGCACTTTTAATTTCTTTCCAATATTCCAACAAAACTGTGGAAAGAATCGGAGAATGAGAGCTTCGGCGTAGAGCAAACATTTCTGTCAACGCCGAATCTTGCCTTGCTGCAATTATATGTTCATCGGCTAAATCTCGATATCCCATTAGAACATATGTCCTAGAATTTGGTGACGCACTTCTTATGGATTTGCTCGAAGATTTTATTTCTCCGAACATAGTCGCATCAAGATAAGTTTTCACTTCAACTGCAACGATAGGTAAAATTAGTTCAGTTGATGGTTGGTTATCAATAGTAATGTTCGCTTTCTTTCCAATACAAAAATCCACGTCTTTTTTGATAACCGCTATATGGTTATTGCTATCAATTTTTAATCCAGCATAAATGCCTTTGTTAAAAATACCAAATGTTTCATTCTGAATCTGTGGAAGATTTTTAAATAAATAGGAGCTGATTTCCTCAAGGAAAGTCGATTCAAATTTTGATTGAGATCTCACTCCGTGTCGATCAGAAAAATCAACCAAATTTTGATAGTACGAATTAAACTCTTGAGCAGCTGTTCCAAAAGATTCAATGTGCTCTTCATCAAAAACCAACGATTCTATTCTCTCACGAAATGGTAAATAATATTGGGTCTTAAAAGTTTCGAGTTCAGTTCTTAAATTTTTATAGCCATCAACTCTTCTACCTGAACTGTCTCTTGTTTGGTTTATCTTTCCATTAATGTTGTTTTCATGAATATACAGCATTTATTATTCCTCCATAAACAACTTATAGGTATCAATCTCAAGCGCATCTGCAATTTTTTGAATATTATCGAGAGAAATACTACGCCTGAAACATTCAATGTCACTAATATAAGTTCTATGTAAACCACAAAGTTCTGCAAATTTTTCTTGAGATATTTTCTTTTCTGTGCGATATTTACGAACATTAGTACCGAAAACTTTTATAATATCCATTGGTTTCACCTCGACATATTACTACAATTATTTTACTTTTCAGAACACAATAAGTCTACATACAATAAGTGTAATAGAGTAGTGGTTTATCGCTTTGCAACCTGACTTTGTCATTTGCAACCTACTGAACACGATCGCAACCTACTCAAATTTTGTATCAAAGGTGGAGTAGTTAGACACCTAAGTGCAACGGTTTTAATACAACTGTTGTACTTTTTTATTTTCATGGTATAATGTGCTCATAAACCAATTCGCGAAAAAAACATCTCCTGTTTAGATAGGTATATTATCTAATCAACATAAGAAAGAAGGAAACGATAATGAGCGAAGAAACAAAAAAAGAATTCGCGTTGGAAAATGTTATAACTTCTGCAGTACAAATTCCCGGTGTTAAAGTTGATAGAAGAAAATTTCTTTCAGAAACATTTTCATCCGAAGAATACGCTATTCAAGACATTCTTGATTTTGGTCCGATACAAACAGGTGTGTCACAGGAAAAACTCGCAAAACTCGCAGATAAGTTGATTCTCAAGAGAACAAGCCAATCTTCTCTTGCATCTTTTGCTGCAGGTATTCCGGGTGGACTTGCGATGGCAGCAACCGTACCTGCTGATGTTTTGCAGTTCTTTGGAATGGCATTAAGACTTGCTCAAGAGTTGTCATACTTGTATGGTGCAGATGATTTATGGAAAAATGGTCAAATTGATGACGAAAAAGTTCAAAGCCAGTTATTGCTTTATTGTGGTGTTATGTTTGGTGTTTCTGGTGCTGTATCAGGTGTTAGAGTTCTTTCAACACAAATCGCAAAAACTACTTTGAAAAAATTACCACAAAAAGCATTAACAAAAACATTCTGGTACCCTATGGTAAAACAAATTGGCAAAGCCATTGGTGTAAAGGTAACAAAATCAACTGTTGCAAAAGGAATATCAAAAGCAATTCCCGTGCTCGGAGGTGTGATTTCAGGTGGATTAAATTTCGCATCTATGATGCCAATGGCTAACAGATTACAATCCGCTCTTGATAGTGCAAATTTTGGTTATACTGAAGAAGAACTTGAAAACGATATTAACATCATTGAAACAATTGATTTAAGTCAAGAATATGACGCTACTGAAGAACAAGATGTTAAATCAAAAATAGTTGAGGGTAGCAAAAAAATCGGTGGGAACATTTCTAGCTTGTTCGGAAAGAAAAAAGCTGAACCAGAATCAGAAAAAGATGACACTTTTGAAGCATTGAAAAAACTATCCGAACTTAAAGAAATGGGAATTATCACCGAAGAAGAATTCAACATTAAAAAAGCGGAATTACTCTCAAAAATATGATAAGTAAAGCAACAGCCTTAAAACTGTTGCTTTTATTTTTATGGATGATATAATTATTTTATCAATCAAAAGAGGTGTAATTATGACTTTTGACGTAAATAAATTGCAATGGACAAGAGAGCCTGCAGATTACACAATTTCTGCTGATAAAATTGAAATTACCACTGCTCCACATACTGATTTATGGCAGAGAACATACTACCATTTCAGAAATGACAATGCCCCTGTTTTGCAAATGGAAACTGATGAAAAATTCTTTTCATTCACTGTAAAAACTGACTTTGAAAGTAAGCACCGCTTTGACCAGTGTGGTGTTGTTATGTATCTTGACAGTGAAAATTGGCTCAAGGGCTCAATTGAATATGAAAACGAAAATTTTCAGCATCTCGGCTCCGTTGTCACCAACAATGGTTACTCTGACTGGGCAACAACTGAAATTGATGCAAATATCAAATCAATGTGGTATCGTTTCAGCCGTAGGGAAGATGATTATTGTATTGAATGCTCCGAAGATGGTGTTACATTCAAGCAGATGCGTGTCTGCCATATGTGGAACGGTGCAGGGACTATTCAGTTTGGCATTTATGCTTGTAGCCCTGAAAATTCATCCTTCAAAGCAACCTTTACAAATATGGAAATCACAGAATGCAAATGGTTAGCTCATAACGGACAACAACCTGACGAGAATAAATAAATTCTAATTTATCGAACGAAACTTCAAAAGCAACAGCCTTAAAACTGTTGCTTTTTTCTTTGTATAAATTTCAAGCTATGTTTATAACTCTCTTACCCTGTTCCACCGCCAGCTTTTCGAATTCCCACGCCCCTAACGATGGATGGGTTACATAAGTTATAACAGTATCAGCTTGCTTCAGCATCCATTTATTACCCCTTGAAATTGCAACCTCCCCCAAGTTTGTATCAAAGGTGGAGTAGTTAGACAAAAAAGAACAGATAGCATTAGTTATCTATTTTTTTATTGTTTTAGTTGTTATTTTTATACCATGCATGTTTTTTTGCTTTTTCAAACAAGAAACAGACTTGCAAAACACCTCTGATGCTCGTCGGCAAAATCAACAAAAAGTTTCTACATTATTTGTGCAATATCTGCAAATTACCATCTTGATTTTATGCCGAAATCAAGTATAATTGACTTTCGGAAATTTAAAAAAATCAACAGAGGTACACATGCAAAATTCTATCACTTTACTCGGTCACACATTAGGTTTTATTTCAGTTGCTTTATTCTTTTACTCTTATCAGCGCACCCAGAAAAGCAAGATAATGCTTATTCAGACTGCTGCAACAGCCTTGAGCTGTGTTCAGTATCTGCTTATAGGTGCTACATCAGGCTTTGCGTTAAATGTTGTGTGCATTATTCGTAATTTTGCATTTTATTATCGTGAAAAAAACAATAAAACAGATATGCTTACTCCTGCGTTTTTCGGTATAGCTATGGCTGTAGTAAGTTGTTTCTCATGGGAGGGCGTTCACTCGCTTCTTATAACTCTCGGTCTTGTTATAAACACTATCTGTATGGGTGTTTTCGATGCAAGGAGTTTACGCAAAACAATACTCATTTCGTCTGCACTTATTCTTGAATACAACCTTTTCGCACTTTCATACAGCGGTATGTTAAGCGAAACCATATCCCTTATTTCAGTTATTATCGGCATTATTCGCTACAGAAGCACACCGGTGAAGGTTATCAGCACAACTGAAAAGCTTGCAGCATGATAAAGCATAGTTTAAAAGCAACAGTATTGACTATCTAACGTTAAAACTGTTGCTTTTTGTTTTGCCTGAGTGATATTTTTGATAAATAAGAATATATCAGGTAACAAGTAAAACCACGCAATGTAAAAATACAAGAGTGTTTTTATTACTTGCGATTGAAAAAAATGTTTATATTGTGATATAATGCTTTCGCCGGATTTTTATTGAGGGGGATCTGTTTATATGAAAGAAAGTATAAAGTTAAAAATACCCAAAATAATTTGTCTTGTTTTGGGCATAGCTTTTGCGATTGTTGGCTTGTATTACTATCATATGCAATATCTTTGCTATGAGTATACACCGCTTCAGTTTATTCTTGGCCTTGTTGTTTGTATTGGCGGAGCTTTGCTTTCCATACCGCTGAGCAAAAAAGCGGATAAAAAGAAAACAGCATTGAATGCTGTTTTAACGGCTTTGGTATTTGCGTTTGTCCTTGTGGGACTTATGTTTTTAATAAATGCAATAATCGGTAGTGGGGAGCTTGAACTGGCAGCGTTGGTTATCCCTGTGTATATCACGTTCATTATTACATTTGTTATGGCTCTGCCTTGTGCTTTGAAAATATTCAACAGCAAGATTATAAAAGCATTTCTTTCTTTACTTATAATTGCAGGTTTCCTTTTGGGTAGTCATTCATATATCAAATCGCACATTTACGTTTTGCTTTACGAAGATTACACCGCTCCTGCACCTGTTATATCAACAGTATCAAAAGAAAAGAATGATGATGAAATGATTATAGGCGATTTTTACGTAAGCACACATGGTGATGATAACAACAGCGGTACAAAGGAATCACCTTTTCTTACTATTGAAAAAGCGGTTGAAGCTGTACGAAATACAGATAAAGCAGGCAAAAAGGGTATTACAGTTTGCATTGAGGGTGGCGAATACCGTGTATCTTCGCTTAATTTTACCAAAGCAGATTCAGGTACAAAGGAATGCCCCGTAACATACTGCTCTTATAATGGTGATGTTGTTATAAACGGTGGTATAACACTTAATTCTGCCGATTTTAAAAACGCCAAAAGTTATCCCGTAATAGCTGAAAGGCTTTCTGACGATGCCAAGGCAAAAGTTATGGTTGTTGACCTTACAAAAGCACCATATTCGCTCACAAAGGACGATTGGGGTAAGATTTATGCAATAGGCTCATACCATACAGCGGATAATTATGATGGTGATTATACAGGCTCTCTTTATTGTGAGCTTTTTGTGGATGATATAAGACAAACAATTGCAAGATACCCCGATAATGAATACCTTTATACCGAAGAGGTTGTAAAAACAGGCTTGGGTAAGGAATCGGATGGTGCCCTTACAGAGGTTAAGGATTGGGATAAAATTCGTAATCCCGAACCCGATATTTATAAGGTTAATCCTGAGCTTGCAAAAAGAATATCAGGCTGGCAAAACCTTGATGATGTGTGGATGTTCGGTTATTGGAAATATGATTGGGCAGATGCTTCAACCCCAATAGGTAATTTTGATACGGCTACTCGTGAGCTTACTCCCAGATTTGTAAGTCTTTACGGAACAAAAACTGATGCACCGTACTATTTTTTCAATGTTCTTGAAGAGCTTTCTGCACCCGGTGAATGGTATCTTGACAGAGAAAAGGGTCTCCTTTGTATGTGGGAGCCTGAAAATAAGAACAATGCTGAAATCATTCTTTCGCTCTCGCTTAATCCCGTAATAAATTCTGAGGCTGATTATATCACCTTTGAGGGCTTAACCATAAAAGGAACACGAAGTGACGGTGTGGTTATAACAGGTGATAACAATACCATTCAGAATTGTATTATTAAAAACGTTGCAGGTAATGCTCTTGTTATGAACGGAAGCAATAACCTTGCCTATAACAACGAAATTACCCGCACGGGAAAAGGCGGAATCATCATTACCGGTGGTGATACAGAAACCCTTACACCCGGTAACAGTAAGGCAGATAACAACTATATCCACGATTGGTCTGAAATTTATCAGACATATCAGCCTGCCGTTACGCTTGAGGGTGTGGGTAATATTTGCTCTCATAATGAGATGGTAAACTCTCCTCACGAGGCAATTACTTACAAAGGCAATAATCACATTGTTGAGTATAATCTTATTCACGACGTATGTCTTCTTTCGGATGATGCAGGTGCAATTTATTCGGGTAGAAGCTGGGTGTGGTACGGCAATATTGTAAGATACAACTGTATCTATAATGTCGGTTCAGAAAATCACGGTCCCGACGGAATTTATCTTGATGATGCGGTTTCAGGTCAGAAGATTTACGGCAATCTTCTTATCAATATTCCCAGTAACTCAATTCATGTCGGTGGTGGCAGAGATAACGTCATAACCAATAATATCATCGTGAATTCGGGCAACAATGCTCTGCGGTTTGATGACAGGGCAAGAGAGGGTGCTGTTGAAAAAGGCTGGTTTACTCACGCTTACGTTGATAGTGGCGATATGTGGGAGGCTTTGTATAATTCACCCTGGCAGAGCGAAGCTTGGCAAAAGGCATTCCCCGAATACAAAAACTGCACAGACGATATTTCAAAAGCAGATTCACCCGATTATATACCTAACCCAACAAGTACCTTCAAAAATAATATTATCATTAATAAAAATATGGAGTATGGTGAGGTTTATGACGCTGTTTGGAAATTCAGCGATATAAGTGAAAATGCAATATACAATGTAGGCAAATGTAATGAGATTTTTGTCGATCCCGATAACGGAGATTATAATATCAAAAATATTGATGAAATCAGAAAAGACGCTCCTGATTTTAAAGAAATCCCTCTTGATATGATAGGCAGAGTGAATTGATAAATCACATTTGTGAGAATTAGAATACATAGGGCTGACTTTTAGGGAGTGTAAATTAGGGATTTAATAGCCTTAAATCATTATATTTAGCGCATAGCTTTGTTTAAATGCGAGGGAACCCGTCAGGGTGCCCACGCATTTATTCCTTGCTCTGCATCTAAATCTAATTGATTTAAGGTGCAAAGCAGTTTAATTTTGAATAGTTTTCGTTTAGACGAAATGACAAAATCACCGTAAGGCTGGCGCCTACGGTGATTTTTCATAAAGTATTAACGGGAAATATTAAATTTAAACCTAATAAATCCCTAATTTACACTCCCTTTAGTCAGCCCCTTTTTATATGCTTGTTGTATAGGTGCATTTTGCCTTTTATGAGTATTTGTCAAATTGTGAAAGTGTGCTATATATAAAATTTACTTAATAGATTATATCAATACAAAAAACTATTGCGTTTATTTTGGTATGAGTGGTATAATCTTTCATATCCAAGCATTATGAAAGAAGTGGTAATATGGTAAAAAACTATGATGCAATTGTTATCGGTGCAGGTAACGGCGGACTTGTTGCATCAGCACGTCTTGCCAAAGAGGGGAAAAAGACTTTACTTATCGAGCGTCACAATTTGCCCGGTGGCTTTGCTACAAGCTTTGTAAGAGGTAGATTCGAATTTGAAGCATCTCTTCACGAGCTTTGTGGTATTGGCTCTATTACAGGTAAATCACCATTATTAAAGATTTTTCAAGAGGTTGGCGCAGCAGATAAAATTGAATGGGTTGCACTTGATGAGGCATACAGATTGCTCACGTTAGATGAGAATGAAAAGTGCGACTATTTGATGCCTTTGGGTAAGGAGGCATTCATAAATAAGCTTGAGGAGTATGACCCGGGCTCTTCGGCTGTAGTATCAAAAATTTTTGAGCTTATTGAAAGCATCGAAAAGACTTTGGATTTTGTAAGCAATATTGAAGATTTCAAGCCATCAATGATAAAAGAAATTTTTTCAGAGCATACAGATTTTCTTAAGGTTGCAAACTACTCTGTTGACGAAGTTCTTAAAGCGTTTGGTGCAAGTCAGAAAACAAGGGATATTCTTAACGGATATTGGTGCTATCTCGGTCAGCCGACTGATGAGCTTAACGTTATTCATTATTTCACTATGCTTCACTCATATATTATTGACGGTGCAGTTATTCCCAGAGGCAGAAGCCATCAGATAAGCACCGCTTTGCTTGAGGCGTTTACTGAAAACGGCGGTGAGGCTTGGTTTAACACAAGCGTTAAGAAAATCAATATTGAAAACGGTGCAGCAACAGGTGTTGTGCTTGATGACGGTACTCAGATAAATGCTAAGGTTGTTGTTTGCAACGCTTCACCATATAACGCATTTACAAAGCTTATTGATGAAAATGCTGTTCCTGAAAAATTCAAAAAGGAAGTAAATGCTAAAACCCTGGGTGCAAAAGGCTTTGCAGTATTTTTGGGTCTTAATCGTTCTGCAGATGAGTTGGGACTTAATAACCATACTTATTTCATTTATCCGACTAATGATAACAGAAAATGCTATGAATTGAGCAAGCGCATTGAAACAAACGATGTTCAGGCAACAGTTTGTCTTAACAGGGCATTTGATGATTGCTCACCTGAGGGTACAAGCATTCTTTATATGACATCTATTTTTGCAGGTGATGAATGGAGCAAGGTTTCTGTTAAAGATTACTATAAAACAAAACAGGCCTTTGCTGAAAAAATGATAGATAATTTTGAAAAAGCAACAGGCATTAAAATTAAGGATTATATAGAAGAAATTGAAATTGCAACTCCTATGACCTATGCCCGTTATACCGATGCCCCTGCAGGAACAATTTATGGTTATGAAGCAACTAAGGAAGACGGCATTGTTAAAAGAATTGTTTTTGATCTGATAGATAAGGGTATACCCGGACTTTACTTTGCAGGTGGCTATACAACAAGGCATATGGGTTATTCACCAAGCTATACAACCGGTGATATGGCAGCAAAGAATGCAATACTCGCTATGGAAAAGGGGGCAAAATAAATGAGCAAGAAGTTTTCTGTAAACGGTACCTTAAAGGATAGCGTTAATACTATAAAATTTTTAACAGAAAGAAAGCGCTTTGTTAATGGCGCTGAAGCTGTTTTGCCAACTCGTACAGATGATTTTGGTGTTAATAAGGTTGCTAAAAGTATTCATCCTAAAGAGCAAAAGCTTGTAATCAGCAGGATTGAAGAGCATGCAGATATTGCAAAAAGCTATTTTTTCAAGAGTGAAGCAGAGCCTGCATTTTTTAAGGCAGGTCAATACCTTACCTTTAAGCTTGAAATAGGCAATTCAGTTGTTACACGCTCATATTCAATAGCATCATCACCTGCAAGTGCATTAAATGGTGAATATCAGATTACCGTTAAGCGTATTGCTGACGGCTTTGTTTCTGACTATATTCTTGATAACTGGAGCGTAGGTGACGAGGTTGTTGCTTATGCACCTGAGGGTAATATGACATATTCTCCCTTAAGAGATGCCAAAAACATAGTTGCTATTGCAGGCGGCAGCGGTATTACTCCTTTCCTTTCACTTGCAAGGGCAATAGACCAGGGGGATGAAGATTGTTCTCTTACCTTGCTTTATGGCTGCAGAACATCTGCTGAAATTCTTTTTAAATCAGAGCTTGACTCGCTTTCTCAGAAAAACGAAAAAATCAATGTGGTTTACGTGTTAAGCCATAGTGATGAAGAGGGCTACGAAAAAGGCTTTGTAGGTGCAGATGTTATAAAAAAATATGCTCCTGCTGAAAGCTACAGTATTTTTGTTTGTGGCCCCGGTGGTATGTATAAATTTCTTGAAGCAGAGCTTCCAAAGCTTGAAATAGAAAGAAAATACATTCGTTTTGAAGTCTTTTCTTCCGGTAAGAAGGTAGACGAGCAACCAAAAGAATATAACATAACAGTTGTTAATCGTGGTAACGAAACAACTATTAAAGCAAGCAGTAATGAAACTGTGCTGTGTGCCTTTGAACGGGCAGGTATTAAAGTCCCTGCAAGATGCCATACAGGTGAATGTGGTTTTTGCAGAAGTAAGCTTGTGAGCGGTAAGGTCTATATTCCTGAGGGCGAGGACAAACGCCGTATAGCAGATATGCAGTTTAATTTCATACATCCTTGCTGCTGCTATCCCGAAAGTGACCTTGTTATAAGAATTAATTAATGAGTAAATTTATGTTTTGACTCCTGTTGAAACACTTAATTAAGTACAACGGTTTTAATACAAAGCTGTTGTACTTTTTTGTTATCAGAATACTTGCTAAAAGAACAATGTAGTATTGCTTACAGGTAAAAACAAATAAATTTCTTGGGGGAACAATAATTTTATGTAAATTTTACTGTGTAAGTTATGGAAACAACAGACAACTATCTTCATAAAATTATATGTTGTGCAAACCTATGTTTTAAGGTATAATGTTTTTATAGTGTACTCTTATAACAATAACGTAAAAAGGAGTAAAAAATGGGAAAGTATAAATTCGATTGGGAAAACCCTGCAATAATCAAAAAGAATAAAGAGGATGGTCATACCATAGCTTTTTCTTATAATAACGAGGCAGATGCTCTTGAAAGAAATCAGCCGAATTCAAAAATGACCCTTAACGGTATGTGGAAATTCCATTGGCAAAGGGGTCTTGATAACCTGCCCGAGGGCTTTATGTCAGCTGATTTTGATGCATCGGGCTGGGGTGAAATAAAAGTACCTTCAGTATGGCAGATGGGGCAGGAAACAGGCAGTTACCCCTATTACTATGCAAGTACATATTGCCGTGCCTTAAGCCGTAAAAAAAGTAAAATTCCGTCAATTGACCACAAAATGCAAGAAATTGGCTTGTATATCCGTGACTTTGATATGCCCGATACCTTTGAGGGGCAACAGATTTTTATGCACTTTGGTGCGGCAAAATCTGCAATTGTGGTTTACGTTAACGGTGTATATGTGGGCTATTCACAGGGCTCTATGACTCCCCATGAATTTGACGTTACAAGATTTGTGCACAGCGGTACTAATAAGGTTGCGGTAAAATGCTATCGTTTTTCTGATGGTGCATATCTCGAAAATCAAGATATGTGGCTGCTTTGCGGTCTTTATCGTGAGGTGTATATTTATGCCGAGCCTAAAAAATGCCTGCGTGATTTTTATATTACAACCGATTTAGATGATGAGTACAAAAACAGCAATACTACACTCGAAATTCAGGTTAATAATTATGACGAGGCAGGTACAGCCACAGTAAAGGCAGAAATTATAGACGGGGATGACCGAATCCTTTTGGGCGCCGGTGAAACAGACGGTACAACAAAGCTTGTTTTCACAAAGCTTATTGAAAACCCGAAAAAATGGTCTGCAGAAAGCCCCTATCTTTATAAATTACTTCTTACAATAACTGCCGACGGCAAAACCACCTATAAATCAATCCGCTTCGGCTTTAAAAAGGTTGAAATCATTGGTGATAAGCTGTTGTTTAACGGCAAACAAATGATGCTTCGCGGTGTTAACCGCCACGATTTTGATCCCGATTACGGTTGGGCAGTTCCTAAGGAGAGGTACCATCAGGACCTTAACCTTATGAAAAATGCAAACATCAACTCTATACGCACATCCCATTACCCTGACGATCCTTATTTTTATGACCTTTGTGATGAATACGGCTTTTACGTTATGGATGAATGTGACCTTGAAACCCATGGTGTGCGCCGTAAGGGTGTACCCGGTGATAACCCTGTCTGGACTGATGCGGTTGTTGACCGTATGGAAAGAATGGTGCTTCGTGACAGAAACCACGCCTGTGTATTTATGTGGTCTTTGGGTAACGAGGCAGGTGATGGCAGTAATTTTTCTGAGATGAAAAAGGCTGCCCTTAAGCTGGATAATACACGTCAGTTCCATTATGAGGGCGACTTTAATTTTACAAAGAGTGACGTTATTTCAAGAATGTACCCCGTTGAAGCTGCTATGAAAAAGCTTTGCAAAAAGGAGCCTATTGAGATTACGCTATATGACAATATTGCAAATGCACTTGCGGCAGACTCAAAGCCTATAAAAAAAGAGGATTACTGCAGACCTGTTTTGCTTTGCGAGTATGCACATTCTATGGAAAACAGCCTTGGTAACTTCCAGGAATATATGGATGATTTTGAGGCGTATGACCATATGCACGGCGGTTATATATGGGATTTTGTGGATCAGGCAATCCGCAAAAAAACACCCGAGGGTGACCAATGGCTTTATGGTACAGATTTTGAACCCTACGAGCCGGGCAGATACACTCATTTACCAAATACAACTGCCATGACAGGCTCTAATACATACTTCAATGCAAACGGAATTATTACCGCTGACCGTAAGCCACACCCCTCGTATTATGAGGTTAAAAAGGTTTATAGTGAAATCAAGGTTATTGAAAAGGATATTAATGCAGGTATTTACACCTTGATAAACAAAAAACTTTTTACAGACCTTTCTGATTTTGAATTCAGGTGGAGTCTGCAGGCAGAGGGCATTGAAATTCTGGGCGGAACAGTTGACGTTAATTGCGAACCCCAATCACAGGTTGATTTCACAATTCCCTATGACCTGACAGTGTTACCTGCAAAGGAATGCGTACTTATAGTTTCATTTGTTAACAAATACAGCCACCCCTGGTGCGAGGCAGGTTATGAGCAGAGCTTTGACCAGTTTATAATCAAAGGGGCAGACTACCAAAAAACTGAGTCTAAGGGTGAAATATCATTCAATAAAAATGGTAAAGCGGTCTGCGTTAAGGGTGATGGCTTTGAGCTGCAGATTATCAAAGGCAAGATTACTTCGCTTAAATATGACGGCAAGGAGTATCTTAAGGAGGCGGTTGCCCCCAACTATTTCCGTGCGCTTACTGATAACGATATTTCAAACTTTAATTTCGTGCCATTCCTTATCCCGATTAATCCGTATTTCAATTGGCGTTGGGCAACAAATACAGCAAGGGGCAGCATAAGCTCTGTTGCTAAAAACGAAAAGGGACAGCTTGTAGTAAACGTTAAATGGAGCGTTAAGCTGTTTAAGGGTGTTACATCTGCCTTTGTTATTAACCCCGACGGAAGCATAGAGCTTACCCATACAGGTACACCAAAAATGTTTAAGCTTTTGCGCTTTGGTACCAAAATGGGGCTCCTTCGTGAGTTTGATATGGTAAAATGGTACGGCAGAGGGCCTCACGAAACATATTTTGACCGTAAAACAGGTGGCAAAATCACCTTGCACGAAAAATCCGTTGCAGACCTTGAGCACCATTATATGCGCCCACAGGAGAATGCAAACCGTACCGACGTACGCTTTGTGGAATTCAGAAATAAAGAGGGCAGGGGTCTTCGTTTTGAGGCTATGGGTGACACACCAATCTGCTTCAGCTCATGGCACTACACTCAGGAGGAGCTTCAGAAGGCAAAGCATATACATCAGTTGCCCCATAAGGATATTACAACAGTTAATATTGACCTTAACAGTATCGGTGTTGGCGGTGATATGCCAGGCGATGCTCAGGTGCGTGATAAGTATAAGCTGAAACCCGGTAAGGTGTATACCTACACATTCCGTATTCAGCCAATAAAATAAAAGACACAGACCGTATATAACTATATAACAAGGGGTTCTGTAGGTTTTAATAAGCCTATAGAACCCCTTGAAATTTGAATAGCTTTCGTTCATATGGAATAACAAAATCACCGTAAGGCTGACCCTACGGTGATTTTTTATAAAGTATTAACAGAAAAATCAAACTTAAGTATTATAAAATCCTGTTTTATGCTCACTTAGTACATCTTTCAGGATAGTACTGGTTTGCATTTTACGATAGCTTCTGTAACGTTTGTCAAAACAAGCACACCATCTTGATTGTAGGCATTTATTGTTATTTCAACAATGCCGTTTTTTTCATTTCTGTAAACAAGATTACTTACAGAGGCTGTACCATTTAAAACATCATCGGCATATACAGGGTGCAGCCATTCAATTCTGGTTGATTTACCTGCAAGCAGCTCCTTGCCGAAAAAATCCACCTCAAGATATTTTGCCCATACTGACATAAAGGACATTACGCCCGGTGCAATCAGGTTGCCGAAGGGTGTGCTTTTGGCATATTCCTCATCGGTGTGCAGGGGTATGTTGTCATAATCACGGGCAAAAGCCATCATTTTTTCTTTTTCGATTACAGCGGAGGGAATCTCAACCGCCATACCGATTTCAAGCTCATCAAAATACATTTTAATTACCTTGATTTTGCAATAGCCTTACAGCTTACAAATATCAGCTTCGGTTATTGTGTGGAAGCCTGCATCTTCAAGTACCTTTTCTGCTGCGGCGTTATCCTCAACACGGATAACCACGTAAGCGTGTTTTGGTGTACGCGCCATAAAAGCATAAAGGTATTCCATATTAATTTTGTTTTCGTTAAGCACCTTCAAAGCCTCTGTAAGCTTACCGGGTGCATCACCGATTTTAACACCAACAACCTCGGTAATTTTAATAAGGTAGCCCTCTTCCTTGAGGATTTTTTCTGCCTCTTTTTCGTCATTAACTATAAGGCGAAGAATGCCGAAGTCCTGAGTTTCTGCAATAGAAAGTGCCCTGAGGTTGATATTATGGTTAGAAAGAGTATCGGTTATATCTACAACCGCACCCTGCTTATTTTCAACGAATATTGTTAATTGCTTAATTGCCATAACTAAAACTCCTTTCTATACTTATACAAGCTTTCTTTTATCTATAACGCGAACTGCTTTACCCTCGCTACGAACAATGCTCTTGGGTGCTACAAGGTGAACCTTGGGGTTAATACCAAGCATAATCTTCATAGCATCAGCAAGGCTTCTTTCCATAGCAAGAATTTCACTTACTGTGTCGGTGAATTTATCGGGTGTCATTTCAACGTTAACCTCGAATGTGTCATTGTTGTTTACGCGGTCAACAACAATCTGATAGTTAGGCTCGTAGCCCTCTTTAAGAAGTACAGCTTCAATCTGGCTGGGGAATACGTTAACACCACGAATAATAAGCATATCATCTGTTCTGCCCATAGGCTTAGCCATCTTGATAAGTGTACGGCCACAAGAGCATTTTTCACGTGTGAGCACACAAATATCACGTGTGCGGTAACGGAGCAGGGGGAAAGCCTCTTTATCAAGTGCAGTGAAAACAAGCTCACCCTTTGAGCCCTCGGGAAGAACCTCGCCTGTATCGGGGTCAATAATTTCTGCAAAGAAGTGGTCTTCATTTATGTGCATACCTGTCTGTTCCTCGCATTCAAAAGCAACGCCGGGGCCTGATGTTTCTGTAAGGCCATAAATATCGTAAGCCTTAATACCAAGTGTGTTCTGAATGTTCTGTCGCATTTCCTCTGTCCAGGGCTCTGCACCAAAAATACCTGCCTTTAAGGGGATATCCTCAGGCTTGTAGCCCTGCTCTTTAAGGCTTTCACCGATATATGCAGCGTATGAGGGTGTGCAGCAAAGTATTGTTGCGTTAAGGTCATTCATAAACTGAATCTGACGCTCTGTGTTACCTGAAGACATTGGCAGAGTAAGACAGCCTACCTTGTGTGAACCGCCGTTAAGACCTGCACCACCTGTGAAAAGGCCGTAGCCGTAAGCGACCTGACAAACATCCTTTTTAGTTCCGCCTGCCGCTACAATTGCACGTGCACAACAATCCTCCCACAAATCAACGTCGTGCTGAGTGTAGAAAGCTACAACACGGCGACCTGTTGTGCCTGATGTAGACTGAATGCGAACGCACTCCTCAAGGGGCTTTGCAAGTAGACCATAGGGGTAAGCATCACGCAAATCTGCCTTTGACAGGAAGGGGAGCTTATAAAGGTCGTCAATTCCTTTTATATCATCAGGCTTAACGCCTTTTTCATCCATAAGGTTGCGATAGTATTCAACGTTTTCGTAAACGTGCTTTACCTGTTTAACAAGCTTCTCTGATTGAAGCTTTTTCATTTCTTCAACAGGCATTGTTTCAATTTCTTTCTGATAATAGTTTTGTGCCATTTTTGCCATCCTTTCTATTTTTGCCGGACAAGATTTTCGGACTGTGAAAAAGGCAAATAAAAAACGCCCTCCGCATTCCGATAAAGAACACAGAGGACGAGAAAATCGAAAATCCCGTGGTACCACCTCAGTTCGTTGCTATCTCACAATAGCAACCTTGTCAGGTACTATCATACCTTAGTTCTGTGACGGGAACACCCGTTGCATCCTACTTAAGAATACTCTTGTTCAGCGCACTGCTAACAGAATGAATTCGCGAAGGACTTCCTCATTACCTCACACCGACCGGTAACTCTCTCAAGATTATTTCCAACCTACTACTTTCTGCTCAAATGCATTTACAGCGTGATTATATCACCAAAAAATCACCTTGTCAACAACTGTTTTGAAAAATTATACAGTATGTTTTGAAAAAATATACAGCCCTTTGTTTGCAGAAAATATTGCAACAGGTGCTTGTGAAAGGGGGATATAAAATGTATTTTAAAAAAATATATAAATAATCATAAATATACTTGATTTTCATTTCCCAAAATGATATTATAATACACTGTATAACCATTTTTAAAATGGAGAAATATTATAATCTGAAAACAGACAAAAAATGCATTATAGTTTATATATACGTGCGGGCTGTTTGTGTTCAGTTTTAGGAGGAAACAAAAATATGAAAAAAGGACTTTCGCTTTTACTTGCGCTCCTTATGGTGGTGTCGGTGTTCTCACCCGCATTGCCATCATTTGGCGGTATCAAGGCAGAAGCGGCAGGCGATGCGCTTGCAACGGTTTTCACCGGTTCGGACTTTCAGGACAATAGTCACGGAAATCAGGTGGTAGCAAACTTTAAGCAGTTTGTTACTAATGCTCAGGCGGCAGGTTATGAGGAGCCCGATGCATTTCTGTTCGGTGGTGACTTCACAAGTGCAAGCTACGGTTATGCCGATTCCACGCTGACCGTTCCCAGGATGACTGAGGCAGTTCATGATATTTACCCTTACTACAACACAAAAAACATCGTAAACGTTCAGGGTAACCATGACATATTTACTGATGATTTTAATGCAACAGGGCTTCACGAGTTTGACGAGTTCCTTGTTTATGTTATTAACCTTAAGGATTACCCTGCTTCAAGGGGCGATAATGCTTTAGCAATAACAGAGGCGACAACAAATGAGCTTATAGCAACCTTTGATAAGCTTATGGCAGAGGGTGAAACAAGACCTATCTTTATTGCAACTCACCTTCCTATGCATTATAACTCACGTAACCCTAGTGCAACAAATGCTGATGGTACAATCGGTTATAATGAAAACCATTACGGTAAGATTCTTTTTGATGCAATCAATGCTTATGCGGTTGTTTTTGATGTGATTTTCTTGTTCGGTCATAACCATTCCGGTCCATACGATGATTACATAGGCGGTTCTGTTAACTTCCTTGCGCCGGGTGAAACAATCAAGTTGCATGATAACAAGCCCGGTGAGGGCAACTACGTTGAAAGAACCCTTAACTTCACATATATGAACTATGGTTATATGGGTTATTCAAATAATGGTGTTGATAAAACACTGACCATGAGTGCATTTGAAATCTGCGCAGATAAGATTAATGTAACAAGATTTTCTGTTGATGGTAAATACGGTGCAACTAAAACTGTTGAAAGAAAATTAAAAACAAACGTACCTTCTGTTACAGCTAATGGTTATAACGGCGGTACAGTTGGCTCTGCAACAGGTGCTATTGCTATACCGTCCGGCTTTACAGATCCAGTTTATACATGGACATCAAACAATAATAGCGTTGCAAAAATAAGTGCAAATGGCAGAGTTGCCCAGATTGCTTATAATGCAGTGGGTACAGCTACTGTAACTGTAACTGTAAGAGAAAGAAATGACAGCTCCAAGGTTGCAACAGATTCCTATGAGGTAACTGTAACAAACGATCCAAGAGGTGAGGCTTGTACAGTTCGTGTTGCTACACAGATAGTTAATGACAAAACACTTGAATACTATGAAACAAGCTTAGGTAAGACCGTAGCTCTTATAGGTAGCTATGAGGGTCTTGGGTCTTCTGCAACAGCAACATGGTCCTCCTCCAATACCAGCGTTGCTACAGTTGACCAATATGGTGTGGTTACGTTTAACGGTACAGGTTCAACATTTATTACATACACCGTAACTTATAACGGCACAACTTATTCTGCTAAGGTTAAGTTTGTTATTAGTACAGAAAAGAAAACAGAATATATTTACCAAGAGGTTGCCAAGTCATTCTCTGCAGGTAAAAAGTATGTTATCGCAACAACTCGATCGGGAAATCATATCCACAAGGATGAGCTTGGTTCATATAACCAAGGTCAAAGATTAAATGGTACAGCAACCAGCTTTAGCGGTTCCTCGCCTAACAGAACAGTTAGCATAACAGATGATTCATACGTTTGGAATGCAATAGCAACAGATACTGCCGGTGTGTATTACTTACAAAACGAGTCCAGCGGTAAATACCTTGTTGGTGTTGATAGTGCATACGACGCAACTGCCCGAGGTGACTTTGCGTTCACAACCGAGGTTCCGAGTGTTGCTGAAGGTGGATGGTATTTTGATGCTAACGGAAACCTGCAGAATGCAATGTTCCACTGGTATATCAGAGGTGCTGAGGTTAACCTTATAAATGCTGCAAACACCTCGTATACTGTTTTATTTGAAAGAAAAAGTGCTTCTGCCTCCGCAACTATTGAGTTTTCAGGCGAAAAGGCAAATGGTGCTACAAAAACAGTTTACTCTGCAACAAATGGAAAGCAGATTCCACTCCATGGTGACTATGTAAATATTCAGCAATGTGAAAGTGAAACATGGACATCTTCAAACACAAACGTTGCAACAATCGATAATAACGGTGTTGTTACCTTCAAGGGTGTTCAGGGTGACACAACAATCACATATACAGTTAAGGATGCTGTAAACGGCAATACTGTTTCTGCAACACTTACACTTTCTGCAATTCTTACTACAGAGGTAACACGTACATTCAGATATGTAACACAGCTTGAAGCCGGCAAAAAATATGTCGCCGCAACCAAAACAGGCGAGGTTGCTGACGCATACCTTCTTTCCAGCTTCCGCGATACAAATTCATCTCTTCTTGCTGAAAGATCAAAAATTCAAGCAACATCTAACGGTGAATATTTCGTTGAAATTGAAGTAGACAAAAACTATCCTGTTTGGATTGCAGAGGATGATGGTGCAGGTCACTATTACCTTAAGAGTGAGAAAGAGGGTAGATACCTCTATGCAAACGGTTCTTATTCATCGGGTACAGTAAGCACATCGGAATCTGTATCATCAGAAAAGGTTTCCGATTACCAATGGACATATACAAATAAGGATATTTATAATCAAACCGATAATACGGATGGCACAGGCAACAAGGTTTACCTTTGCGCACGTTCAGCAGAGTTTATTGGTATAAACACACCTTCTACTGCAGAATTTTATTTCTACGAGGAAACAGTTCTTTTACCAAACGGTGTTATTACATCTCGTTACGATGTTGTTGGTGAAACACTTGTAAGGAATGAAATCTGTCCTTATCAGACAGAGACCCTTGTTCCCAAAGCAGAAAACTTCCCCGATAACAGCAGGGTAACATTTGCATGGGCTTCAAATAACAATGAGGTTGCAACAATCGACCAGAACGGTGTTATTACCTATACAGGTAAAGCGGGTGTTGTTACAGTAACTCTTACAACAACATCACTTGAATATGATGCAACGGGTATAAAACCTGTTGACACAACTACAGTTAAGATTACTGTTGTTGGTGATGAGGTTGAAGTCGGGTCTGCATTCTATTTAACAGATGAACTTATTCCGGGGCGTTTGTATTTATACTCAGATAAAAATGTCTCAGGTTCTGCATATATTATGAACAATACCCAGTGTTGTTCTGATTCGTTAGCAGGTATAGAAGCAACAGTTATAGTAGATAGCACAGGCACATATATTAACTGTACAGATGAAGAGAATATATGGGAGTGTGTTGATAGTGGAAGGTCAGATGGATTCCATTATTTAAGAAATGTTAAATCAGGGAAATATCTTACATTGGGCAATGTTGCTGATTATTCAGAAGGAAGTACAACTCAGTTATTTAAATATAAAACACCAGACAATGGTACCAATTGGCAACTTGGTTCATTGAGTGGTAGATATAACAGAGCCCAGACACACAGTTCTTCAACAGGGGTTACACACTTCCGTAATTCAAGTGGTTACGCAACAGCGTATATTTATGAAGCAAGAATTTCTTCTAATACAAGACTTGAAACTCAAATCCGTAAGCAAGACTATTTCGGCTCTGTTGATATTACCAATGTAATGCAATATCGTTATGAAATCGGAAATGGTGATAAGGAGCAGATGCTCCAATATATCGCGGGTCTTCAGGATGGATATATATCAACATGGTCCGTAAGTGATACATCAATTGCAACTATTAATGGGGATGGTATGCTTACCTATAAGGGTAAAGACGGTTATGTTGATGTTATACTTACCATTGCAGGCAAAGATTACAATGGTAACTCAGTAAACAAAACACTTAAAACAACCTTTGACGTATCAACACAGCCCTATCAGATTTCTACTGAGGACTATCCCGACTATCCCACAGAGGGTGCTGTTCGTACAAATAAGGTTGCACACAACGTAATCGGTTCACAGAACTTCCAGTACACGGGTGTTTCTCAGGTTGAACTTGCTGTTACAGGTGTTCCTCTTGAGCAGCCTATTGACGTTGTTGTTGTTCTCGACCACTCCGACAGTATGGGTCCGGAAAAAATGCAGTCCGCAATTAAAAACACACGTGACTTTGCATTGCAGCTTTTCAATGCAAACGATAAAAACAGAATTGCGGTTGTAACCTTTGACCAGTACAGATATTATTATGATAATATCACTTCTCAGAATATAACCGATTCAAGCAAGGGTACTGAGGATAAAATCATTACCGGTGACGGCACAATTTATAATCCTTTTGCAACTGCAGACGATAAGGATGCTCTTGTTGAAAACCTTAACAGCTTGGAAAATAATAATACCGGTGGTACTAACTACGACTCCGGTCTTAACTATGCATACAGAATACTTTCTGAAGCAAAGACAAATGGCGGTAATGAGTCACAGGTTGTTATCTTCATGTCTGACGGTGCGCCCACAAAGTTTAACGGCTTAAAACTTTCAGGTACATCAGATGCCGGCTCGCTTGATGAAGCTTGGCTCAGGGGTGATGAGAGCAATGCGGAGCTTGCTGCTTACCTTGCAGATACCTCTGCATACCCTGCAGCAGCTAACTTCAACCCCGATGGTGATAACTGGTATGCAGTTGCTATCAAATCTGCTAAGGGTGAAGCAATTGATGGTATTCCTAACACCTTCTTCTACGAAAGCTGTACTGAAGGTCTTGGTGCTAAGATATTCACAATTGGTTATGGAGTTAAAAGTAACTCTAATGAAGAAAAAACACTTAAAAACATTGCATCTACTCCTGCTAACTTCTATAGCGCAACGAGTGACCTTTCCGATGCATACGATAGCATTCTTGAAAACATTCTCTATGCAGCTAACGATGCAGTTGTAACTGATAAGCTTGGTAGTAAGTTTGACCTTCAGTTTGCAACAGCTTACAATGTTGGCGGAGATAGTATATCCCTTGATCCTGCACCTGCTATTGAGGTTGGTGCATGGACACTCAACAACGCAGGCGAGCGCGTAAAATACACCTCATACGAAAAAATTTCCTTTACAACAGATGCAAGAGGTGATCTCACCGCGGCTTCATCAAGCGTTCTTGGTTCAGGCGTGTATGATACTGCATCATCAAGGATTGTCGGTCAGTACGTAACCTATGACCTTAACACTGAAACATTCACTTGGAATATCGGTGATATTACTCGTGATGAAGTTGTTCTCACATACTATGCAGCTCTTGAGGGCTTCAAGGAGGGTACTGCAGTTCCCAACGTTTATGAAACCAATGACTTTGCAACCCTCGATTATACGAACTTCCGTGGAACAGCTTGTCAGCAGACATTTAATGTTCCGGCTGTTGCCTATAAGCAGGCAGCTATCGGTTATGAGTTCTATCTTGTAAATGTAAACGGCGAACCTGTTAACAGGCAGGGTGTTGTTGTTCCTTTCAGCGAAAGAGTGCTTGTGGGCAACGAACAGACAATGCCTGTTTATATGTCAAGCGAAGACTTTTCATATACATTGGAGGCAGCTAACGCAGTTCCGTCAGGATACACACTTTACAATACTGATTCAGCATTTACTATAGTGGGTGAATCAGGTTCTGTTATCAGTGCTGAGATTTACGACGATGGCACACCTGTTACAACATGGTATCGTATTGGTACAACCGGCTATCGTGGCGAGGTTCCTGATGCTGACTCATACTTCACAACTCATGTTTCATTTGGTGTTATTTATAAAACAGGTATTGTTCCCGACAGCGTTGTTATTGATTTCGGTCTTCCTGTTAAGGTGAACGTTCTTGTAAATGACCTTAACGTTGAGCAGGGTACACTTACAGCCATCGGCACAGGTGTTCAGTCTGGTACAGTTCTTCACACAAATGGCTATACTTCGAGAATGCTTACAGGTGAGGCTGCTACACTTCAGCTTAAGAGCGGTACAGCTACAATCGTTGACGATAAGGTTGTTTATACTCCCAAGTCAACAAATTATAGTGCTGTTGAAACAATCTATTATGAATACAAAACTGTAAATAACGAATACTACTACACAACAGTAACAGTTATTCCCGCTACAAGCATCTACTTTGAGGAAACTATGTTCACCTTTGAAAACTCAACTGTAGAAAAGAAGGGTGTTACCTATAACTACAATTGGGTAGATGTGGGCACTCCTGTTGGAGAACGCTTCCAGTCAGAGGATAGACCGGGTACCTTCACATTTGCAGATGCAGATGCTAATAATGTTTATGGTACAGATTCTGCATATGCAGATAGCACAACCTATTCTATGGGTAGTGCAAAATATGTTCAGGTTGATATTAACTCTGTAGGTAAGGCTCCAAAGGCTAAGTTTACATTTACAGGTACAGGCATTGACCTCTTCAGCGTTACAGATAACACAGCAGGTCTTCTTACTATTTCTCTTTATCAGGGTGGTAAAAAGGTTACAGGCTACATGGTAAGTACATACCATGGTTACAGCTACGATAGCACCTTGAATGATGGTGCAGGTGGTTATGCTCCTGCAGAGAGCGGTGCTATATTCCAGGTGCCTGTATTCCGTATCCGTGACCTTTCTTATGGTACATACGATGTTGTTGTTGAGCCAATGTACTCAGGTGCATTCGATGTTACAAAGGCAGGCAAATATGGAGTTTATGTTGACTCTGTAAGAATCTTTGAGCCAATGGGCGGCGATAACGAGGTTGCTAACGATGCATATCTTGCAGACGGTGAATTTGGTACAGAGTATCTCGAGCTTCGTGATACAATAGTAAAGAAGAATGCAGACGGTGAATTTGTAGTAAATACCTACGATAACAGTTCACTTTACTTTGATGGTATTAACCCTAATGCTATAGATAAAATCACAGACTATGTAAAGAATGGTCCCAAAAACGAGGTTTATCTTGGCAAGGGTCAGGCAATAGCATTCAACATTTCTGCATCATCAGACCTTAACCTTGCAAGCCTTCAGATCGGTATGAAACTTATTGGCAACAATGGTAATGCAAAGGTAACTGTTATGAATGCTAACCAGCTTCAACCAAACGCAATTACGCTTACAAGCGCTACAGAGCAATTCTTTAAGCTGGATTCTGTTGTTGTATGGAACCAGGCAAAAATTAACGCTCCCGGCGAAACAAGCGTGTATGAAACTGTTGCTCCTATTATCATCAGAAATACTTCAGATACCGATGTTGTAATCTCACTTACATCTCTTAAATGGGGCTTTACAGATGATATTGCAACAGGTACATCAAGCTTCAGAATTTTTGCAAACGAAAATACAGCGCCTCTTGCTTATGCTGCAATGGCTCGTATGGATGAAAACAATGCTCAGCCTCAGGAGCCTGAGTTCAACCCTGTTGCTAAAGAAAATATTACAGTTTCTGCTCCTGCCGAGGTTGAGGTAACAGATGGTAAGGGTACTCTTACCGTTACAACACAGCCCGAGGTTATCAAGGTTACTGTTGATGGTGCTATCCTTAAGGATTGTGAAATTGATGAGGACGGTAACAAGCGTTGGACTTATGAGTTTGATGCAACAGAGCCCGGCGAGAAAGTATTCACAATCGTTGCAGAAGACTTTGAGGGCAACGTAAGTGAAGAAATTGTTGCCGAAACAGTTATCAAGCCCGCTCCCGAGGTTGATGACCCCGATGACGGCGTTGTTGATGACGGTGAAGATAATACTACAGGTGATGTGGGTAGCGGTAACCTTACTCCCGACTCGTTTGTAAACAATCTTCTTAACGGTATATTTAGTATTTTGATGAAGCTGTTCAGCTTGTTCTTAGGAGGTGCAACAATATGAAAGATTACATGAAACCCGCAGTTTCCTTCCAGTTCTTTAATCTGGCAGGTAATGCTTCGGGCGGTTGCTCCTTGGAGAGTAATCAGGCAGCATATAGCTGCGCTGTAGGTATTCCTGATAACCCTGGTGTTACAGTTTTTACTGCAACAAATTGCGATTTCCAGGTTGATAATCCCGAAGATTTTGGTATCTGCTACGGTGTTCCTGTTGCTGATAGCAGAGTTTTAGGTTCTTAAATTAACCAAAGCCGAGCCCACTTTTTGAGTGGCTCGGCTTATTGGTCTTTTGGTGAAATTATGAAGCATATTAAAAAAATAATTGTGGTTTTATTATGTTTGACATTCTTTGTTTTAACAGGGTGTAATCCGCCGGAAATTGAAAAACCACAGGCTTACGGCAAGACCTTGCCCATAGCAGTTGATACAGATTTGTTTATTGAAGAATGCTTTTTATACAGCGGTGAATTTGTTGAAGACGCTTCCTTTGAGGAAAAGACCGACGTTGCCGCAATAAAAGTGAAAAATAATTCCGATAAGGACGTGCAGCTTGCTCGTATTTTTGTTACCACAACTGAAAAAGAGTTGTTTTTTGAAATCACTACGTTACCCGCCGGTGGTGTGGTAACAGTGCTTGAAAAAAATGGACAGACACTTGTTGAAAATGAAGGATTTACAGATTTTCGTGTTGAAAACAGAGTGGATTTTCAAGTGCCACTTACGATGCACGAGGACCATTTTCTTGTTCAGGCAAACGACAAGACGATAAATATAAAGAACGTTTCTGAAATTGATATTGAATCGGATATTTACGTTTATTATAAAAAGAAGGATGCCGATGGCAACTATTTCGGTGGTATTACCTTCCGTACCAAGGCAGACGGGCTTAAGCCCGATGAAATCAAGCAGCTTCCCGCTTCAAACTTCTTGAAGGCGGATAGCGAGGTGATGTTTGTTGACTATGCAAGTTAATAAATATGCCTTCGGTGGCTGCAAGGTTGAAATAAAGTCTGATTTTCCTATAGTATCTGAAGGTGATTACGGTCTTTTTAAGTCGGATTTTCAAGTAGCAGATTACTCAATTCAGGTTGTAAGAGTTAATGTATTACCCGAAAAAAAGGGTGCTTGTGTTTATGATAACGAGCATGGTAGTCTGTATATAGGCGACGTAACACGGAAATATAAAACCCTTATTGATATGAAAATAAAGGGCTTGGCTGATTTTTCGTGCCTCGAAAATGATGCGATTTTGTATATTAAGCACCCCGATGAAATAAGTGAATTTGCGGTTTTCGAAAGCCTGGACTTGCCCCACTTACTGCTGCAAAAGGGGATAGGTCTGCTTCATTGCTCCTTCATTGAGGTTGACGGACAAGCAATTCTTTTTGCAGGTGACAAGCAGGTTGGTAAATCTACACAGGCGTCATTATGGAGCGAATACAAGGGTGCAGCCGTGCTTAACGGTGACAGGGCCGGTGTATTCTGTGAAGATGGCAAGGCTTATGCCTGCGGTGTTCCGTATTCGGGTACGTCGGGGATTTGCCACAATAAGACCCTGCCCGTAAAGGCAATTATTGCCCTTTCGAAGGGGGATGAAAACCTTGCTTCAAGGTTGTCATTTTTTGATTCTGTCATATTTATGGTTGGTCGATTTACTTATAATTATTGGGATAAAAACGCTTCGGATATGGCGTTTTCGATTGCAGAGAAGGTGTGCGAAAATACACCATTCTTATCATATTCCTGCCTCAAGGAATATTCTGCAGTTGAATATCTGTATAATAAGCTTAAGGAGATATAGTGCTTGCATAAAGGCACGTGTGTGATTTATGGATGTTGAAAATTTGATAAATAAAGCGCTTGTAAATGACGAGCCTATGTTTTCTGCGTACATTCACTCAAGGGCTATTGCCAAAGGTGTGCCTGTTTCAGGTACCTTTGAGCTTACCTCAAGGTGTAATTTTAATTGCAGGATGTGCTACGTCCATAATCAGGATAGTGCACTTTGCAAATCATGGGAAAAAAGTGCAGAATGGTGGATTGAGCTTGGTAAAAAAGCTGCCTCAGAGGGAATGGTTTTTCTGCTCATTACAGGCGGCGAGCCTTTGCTCAGACCTGATTTCAAGGAGATTTATACAGAGCTTTCAAAGCTTGGACTTATGATTTCCATTAACACAAACGGTTCGCTTTTGTGCGGTGAAATTGCTGAGCTTTTTAAGAAAAATCCACCTACAAGATTAAATATTTCTCTCTATGGCGGTAGTGATGAAACTTATGAGAGGTTTACCGGATTACCGTATTTTACAAGGGTTATTGAAAATATAAAGCTTATGAAATCTTATGGCATTGATATAAGATTAAATGTGAGTATAACCAAGGATAATTATCAGGATGCTGCAGAAATTTACAGGCTCAGCCGTGAACTGGGAGTCCGCGTGAAGGCGGCGCATTATATGTATCCACAGGTGCTTGTGGGAGCTAAATCGGGTGAAAATCAAAGTCGATTATGTGCCGATTCTGCCGCCAAGACAAGGGTGGATTGGTATAAGATTATTTTCCCCGAAAACGAAATTCCCGGAAGGTTCAAAAATACTCTCAATGGTGTGGAATCTTTGGATGAAGCTTGTATTGAGGATGGGGAAGATGGCAAGGTGAAATGCCGTGCGGGCAGAAGTAGCTTTTGGGTTACATCAAAAGGTGAAATGTGCTTTTGCGGTGTGGCAGGGCACCCATTCAGTATCGATGAACTTGGCTTTAAGGGTGCCTGGGATAAGGTGCGTGAATTCTCAGCATCTATCAGGACACCTGCAAAATGCGAGGCATGTAAATACAAGAATATTTGTTGCGTTTGTGCCGCAGCTTGTTATACCGAAACCGGTGATTTTTCAACAGTTCCCGAATATGTATGCCGTATGACAGAGCGTATAGCACAGCTTATGAAAAACGAGTTAGAAAGGCTTGGTGCTGATGATGGAAATTAAAAAACAGGTCATTTTAAGAAGCGTTGCAGGGGAGCATATGCTCATTCCTGTAGGCGAAACAGTTTTTCAATATAACGGTATTTTTATGCTTACCGAAAGTGGCAAAATATTGTGGGAAAACATCGTCAATGGTGCCGATGAAGAAGGTCTTTGTCAGGCTCTTGTGCAGGAATATGAGATTGATTCTGATACTGCAAAAGCCGACGTACAGGAGTTTTTAGAAATGCTTAAGGCGTTTGAGATAATCTGACAAAATACGGTAATAATAATTGATTTTATGAATCCTCGTAAACCTTGATAAATCAAGGCTTGCGAGGATTTTTGTATTTATTGGTTTCTGATGAAAAAATATGTTGAAAAATAGCACCAAATAAGTCAAATTTATTGACATTATAATGTAATATGTAGTAATATATATAATAGAATAAAATGGATTACTATGGAGTGGTATGAGGAGGTGCCGTATGCTTGATATTCATTGTCATATACTGAGCAACGTTGATGACGGTGCAGATGATATGCGCGCATCACTTGCTATGGCAGATATCGCACAGCAAAACGGTACTACTGCAATCATAGCAACACCCCACAGTAACGTTCCCGGCATATTTGATGTGGAAGAAGATTATGACTACATAAAGTGTGTGCAGACCCTTAACGAAACACTCTCTGCCGAGGGGCTTGGTATTAAGATTTACCCCGGTTGTGAAATTTTTGCTGCAGGTGACTTTTTGAAGCTTCTTAAATCAGGTAAGCTGCTTACACTCAATAATTCAATTTATCCGCTTATGGAGTTTGATTTTTATGAGCACCCTGCATCGGTTTTTGTTAAACTTCAGCAGGTTGTTGCAGAGGGCTTTGTGCCTGTAGTTGCTCACCCCGAGCGTTACGCTTTTGTGAATGAAGATGTTGAGTCTGTCAAGCACCTTAAAAATATGGGTTGTCTTATTCAGGTTAATAAGGGTAGTGTAATGGGTAATTTTGGTGCAGATGCTCATCGGTGTGCCCACGAAATACTTGTTGGTGGCTATGCTGACTTTGTGGCAAGTGATGCTCATTCACCATTTATGAGGACTACTGATATGAGCAAGGCGTTTGATACAATAACAAAGCTTTACTCAAGGCAATATGCAAATCTGCTTTTTTATGAAAATCCACTTAAGGTTATAAATAACCAAAAAATATAATTGAGGAGTATTCCTATGCGACTTTTGCGAATAGTTGTAATAATTCTTTTTATAGCGGTCAGTGTTGTTTTTGGCGGTATGTACGTCGAAAATGTTATTATGGCTGATGAAACAATACCTGTAATCACAATTGATTCTGATATTCTTGAGGTCAGCCTGGATGCAGGGGATGAAGAATTCCTTAAAGGCGTTACGGCTTACGATGAAAAGGATAAAGATATTACAGACCGAATAATTGTTGAGTCTGTATCAAATTTCATTGATGAAGGCGTGTGCAAGGTAACTTACGCTGTTTGTGATAATGACAACCACGTTGCCAAAAAATCACGTAAGATAAAATACGTGGATTACACATCACCACGCTTCAGTCTTAATGAATCAACCTGCTACTCAATTTACGAAAGAATAAATCTTGCAGGTGTAATCGGCGCATATGACTGTATTGATGGTGATATAACAAAACAGGTTATTATGACGTCTGAAAATTACACTAAATCTGTTGCAGGTGTTTTTTCGGTAACGGCAACGGTTACAAATAAAAAAGGTGATATTTCAACTATTGAGTTACCGCTCATCGTTGAGGACAGAGAGCTTTCAGCACCGGTTGTTGAGCTTAAGAATTATCTTGTTTACCTTGATGTAGGCTCAAAGCTGAATCTGCCGGGTATGATTGTAAGCGCAACAGATTCAAAAGGCAATAATTTAAGAAGTTCTGTTAAAATAGAGCACGATATAAACACAAGCAAAGAGGGTGTCTACACGGCACACTATTATGCAACAGATAAAGATGGTTTGAGAGGTCACACTATTCTTACTGTTGTGGTGGAGAATTAAGCGTATGGATAAAAACACGATTACAATTGAATGGCACAGTATATTTAAAGATGTGCTCAGAAACATCTGGGGTGTTGTACTGGCGGCGCTTATAGGTCTGATGGGTATTTTTATTGCATCTCACAGCGTGTACAAGCCTGAATATACCTCCAGCGCAATGCTTGTTGTTAATATGGGGTCAGGCTCAGGCTCGGGTACCTACACAAACTTTACGGTTTCGGGTGAGGTTGCAAACGTTCTTTCAAATATTTTCGTTGACTCTACAATGAAAACAAAAGCAGCGGCGTACGCCGGTAAAGATAAATTTAATGGTAACGTTTCGGCTTCGGTGGTATCATCAACAAACTTTATTGAGGTTAAGGTTTCATCAGATGACCCACAGAATTCTTATGAGTTGCTTTCTGCAATCCTTGAGGTTTACCCCGAGATTTCTGAAAACATCTTTGAAAATGCCAAAATCAGCGTTTTAAGAATGCCTTCTATGCCGCAAAAGCCTTCAAACTCAATTTCCTATGAGAATCAGGGGCTTGTGGTTATGGGCTGTATGACGGTAGCGTTGTTTGCTGTGGTAGCTCTTTCAGTAGCAAGGGATACTGTTAAAAATGAAGATTCTTTTGAGAATAAAGTTGATGCCAAGCTGGTGGGTGTTGTTTCTCACGAAAAGAAGCAACAGTCACTTAAGGATAAATTCCGAAAAAAGAAAAAGGGCTTGCTCGTTGGCAGCAACGCTTTCATAAGTCTTCATTTTACAGAAAGCTTTAATAAAATTGCTGCTAAGCTCGAATATGCTCAGATAAAAAAAGGTAGCAAGGTTTTTGCAGTATCAAGCGTATCTGAAAACGAGGGTAAATCAACCTGCGCTGCCAATATTGCGGTTTCACTCGCAAACAGGGGTCACAGGGTTGTGCTTGTTGACTTTGATGGTAAAAAACCTGCCCTCTATAAAATCTTCGGTCAGAAATATAGCGAGAATAGTGAGTTGGGTAATTTGCTTAATGAAACTATTAAGTTCGAAGATTTTAAATTGAAAAAATCAAAAAAAGTGCCAATCTTCCTGGCGGTAAACACAAAAAAATACGCTGATTACCATACCTGGTTTGAAAATGGCGTGGCACAGAAGTTTATTGACGCACTCAAGAGTAATGCGGATTTTGTCATAATAGACACTCCGCCATTCTCTGCAGATGCTGCCGTAACAAACGTTATGGGCTTTGCAGATGAAACCTTGTTAGTAGTACGTACAGATTGTGTTGCAACACCTATTGTTAACGATGCAATTTCTGTTATCAATACAGTAAGCAAAAGCTTTATGGGGTGTATTCTTAATGACGTTTACCCCAAATACACACCATTCTTTTTCTCGGGTGATGACCAAAGCGTACAATATGGTACCTATGGTAAATATGGCAAGTATGGTAAATACGGCAGATATGGCAAGTACAGTAAATACGGTAATTATAGCAATTACAGTAATTATAACGATTTTTAAAACTAAGAAAGAGATGAAAAATGAATCACTCTGGTAAAAATAGTGGCAACACTAAAGAAACTTATGTAAAAATATATCTAAGCGATATCATAAAGGGTGTACGTAAATTCTGGTGGCTGTGTGTTGTTGTTGCAATAATCGTGGCAAGCCTTAAGGTGGTTATGGCAAAGGCTGAGTATTCACCTGTTTATACAGCTTCAGCGACGGTTACCGTAAGCACACAGAATGCTTCGGCAGATTTAGGCGGTATTTCAGTTTATTCATTCTATTATGACACTAACACCGCTTCACAGCTTTCATCAACATTCCCGTATATTCTTTCAAGCAACCTTTTACAGGATGCTGTATGTGAGGATTTAGGCCTTGAATATTTCCCTGTGAGTCTGAGTGCACAAGCCGTAGACGGTTCAAATATGTTTACCATTGTTGCAACGGGTAGTGACCCACAGGAAACGTACAACGTATTGCTGTCATCAATTGATAATTACCCGTCTGTTGCAAAGCACGTTGTGGGTAATATAAAGTTCGAAATGATAACAATGCCTGCAGTACCTACTTCACCATCAAACCCCATTGATTATAAGGCGGAGGTTATGGTTGGTATTGTGCTTGGTGCGGCTTTTGGTGTTATTGTAATCTTTATTTACGTTATCCAACGTAAGACCATCAAAACTAAAAAGGATATTAAGCAAGAGCTTAATCTTGAAACACTTGCAGTAATTCCGAGAATAGCATCTAAAAAATATTCTAAAAAGCAACCTGCAAACCTTGTATATACAAATACTCAGGTTGAATCATCTTTTACAGAATCATTCAGAGTAATGCGTAACGTAGTTGTGTCAACTCTTAAAGAGGATGAAAAGGTTATTATGGTTACAAGCTCTGTACCGGGTGAGGGTAAAACAACTGTGGCAACAAATCTTGCCCTTTCTTTGGTTGAGTATGGTAAAAAAATATTGCTTGTTGATGGTGACGTAAGAAATCCAAGTGTGTTATCACTTCTTGGTGTTGATATTAATACACTCAATTTTGATACAGTTACCGATAAATACAAATTGGCGCATATCGAAAAATATAACTTGTACTTTATGGTGCCTTTGGCCGGCAAGGGCGAAAAATTCTTCTCACGTAGCCTTAAGCACGTTTTCAATGAATTGCGTAGTGATTTCGATTACATTCTTATCGACACACCACCAAGCGGTCTTATTTCAGATGCAATGTTTATTTCACAGGCATCAGATACAGCCGTGTACGTTATCTCGCAGGATATTGTGCGTATTTCAAGAATAAAAAGTACAATAAACAACCTTATTTCTACCGATACAAAAATTCTTGGTTGTGTGCTTAATGGTGCTGTTAACGGCGTAACAGGTTACGGCTATGGTTACGGGTATGGATATGGTTATGGTTACGGCTACGGATATGGCTATGGCGGTGACTATGGCAAAAGCAAAAAGAAGCTGAAATCCCGTAAATAACTTAAAATAAATCAGAAAGGGGAGTGCAAGCGATGAAAAAATCTAAAGATTATAAAGCCTTACTTAAAAATATGCTTGTTGAGTGGAAATGGCTTTTACGCATAATTGCTCATTATAAATTTGCACTTCTCCTGTATATATTCCTTGGTGTTGTGGCAACGGCTATGTCGCTGGGTATTTCAGTTGCAACAAAGTACCTTATTGATGCAGTTGTTTCACACAGCACAACAGAGCTTATACCTGCTCTTGCTTTTCTGATAGGCTTTGCAGTTTTTCAGATTTTATTTCAGGCGTTATCAAATCGGGTTACTTCGGTTATAGGTACAAAGGTTCACAATGAAATAAGGGAGGATATTTATTCCCACGTATTAAAATCAAATTGGTCTGATATAGGTAAATTTCATTCCGGTGACCTGTTGAACAGATTAGAAAGTGACGTATCCTCGGTTGCTTCAGCGGTTGTATCCTTTATACCGAGTGTGTTTACTCGTTCATTACAATTCTTTGGTTCTTTGTTTTTGGTGTTGTATTATGACAAAACAATGGCGTTACTTGCGTTGATGAGCGCACCGCTATTATTCCTTTCATCAAGGGTGCTTGTTAAAACAATACGTAAATTCAGTAAAGAAACCAGAGAGATGAATGGCAGAATTTTGTCATACACAGAAGAATCTGTTCAGAATTTACAGGTGATCAAGGCTTTTGACCTTACCCGTAGCTATATCGAAAATTTTAAAATAACACTCGAAAATTATCGTAGCTTGAAATTATCTTACGATAAATTCAGTATCTTTATGACGATATGCCTTTCGCTTGTGGGCTTGGTTGTTTCATACGCTTGTTACGGTTGGGGTGTTTACAGATTGTGGCAGGGTGCTATAACCTACGGCACAATGACCATGTTCTTGCAGATATCAGGGTCTTTGACATCTTCGTTTGGTTCACTTGCTGCATTAGCACCAAGCAGTATTTCAATTGCAACCTCTGCAGGCAGAATTATGGAAATTACAGCCTTTGATGAGGAGCAGGATGCCGATAAGGAAAAGGCGTTACAGATTCTTAAGAAAACAGAAGAACAAGATTTCAGGCTTGTTTTTGAAAACGTTTCATTCAGATATGATGAGTTAACAGAGCCTGTACTTCGTAACGTAAGCTTTGAATTAAGCTCAGGTGACGTCGTTGCTTTTGTCGGGCCTTCAGGTGAAGGTAAAACAACAATTTTTAAATTAATCTTAGGCATAATAAAACCCACAGAGGGTCAGATATACATAAAAACCAAAAATGATGTGATAACGGTTTCTGACAGTACACGTCGTTTTTGTTCGTACGTACCACAGACAATAAATGCTTTTTCAGGCAGCGTTAGGGATAATCTTACCACAGTAAAGCAGGATGCTTGTGATGATGAGCTGGTAAAAGTGTTAGAAAAAGCAGAGCTTTACGATTTTGTAAAAGCCTTGCCTCAGGGTATGGACACCCTTATATGTGAGCAGGGAGCAAATCTTTCGCAGGGTCAGCTTCAACGTCTTGCAATTGCCAGGTCATTGTTGAGGGATTCACGCTTACTTCTTATGGATGAAGCAACCTCTGCGCTTGATAGTGAAACTGAATCAAGGGTGCTTGAAAATATTATGGGTGACAATAACAGACAAATTCGCATATTAACAACCCACAGAGAAAGTCTTTTAGATTACTGCCGAAAGGTGTATAAAATCTCACCCGACGGAACACTTACTCAAAAAATGATTTAAAGGAGCCAACAATGAAAATGATTCCTTTTTGCCCACCGGATATAGGTGAGGAAGAAATAATTGCCGTTTGCGAAACTCTTCGTTCAGGCTGGATAACAACAGGTCCACGCACAAAAGAGCTTGAGAGTAATTTAGCAGAGTATTGTAATACGCAGAAGGTTGTATGCCTTAACTCTGCAACAGCGGCATTAGAATTGAATTTACGTGTTTTAGGAATAGGTCCGGGTGATGAAGTTATTGTACCTGCCTATACATATACGGCAACAGCATCACCGATATATCACGTTGGTGCAAGGCTTGTAATGGTTGACTGTCAGAAGGATTCCTTCGAGATGGATTATGACAAGCTTGAAAATGCAATTAATGAAAATACAAAAGCGGTAATTCCTGTTGACGTTGCAGGCGTTGTATGTGACTATGAAAAGGTTTTTGCTGCTTGTGAAAATAAAAAGAGTCTTTTTAAGCCTGCAAACGATTTGCAAAAGGCTATAGGTCGGGTTGCTGTTGTTGCAGATTGTGCTCATTCCTTAGGCGCATTACGTAATGGTAAGCGAACAGGCTCTATTGCGGATTTCTCATCCTTTTCATTCCACGCAGTTAAAAATCTCACAACTGCAGAGGGCGGCGCTGCTACGTGGCGTAGCCTTGATGGTATAGATGATGAGGAGCTTTATAAAAAATATCAGCTGTATAGCCTTCACGGACAGTCTAAGGATGCTTTTCATAAAGAACAGAATTCATCATGGGAATACGATGTAATCGGTCCGTGGTATAAATATAATATGACTGATATAACTGCATCAATCGGGCTTAAACAGTTAGATAGATATCCTGATTTGTTGGCAAGACGAGTTTCAATAATCCAAAGGTACAACACAATGTGTGATGAGCTTGGTGTTATGAGGTTGAACCACATTACAGAAAATTCGGTCAGCTCAGGTCATCTGTATATGACCAGAATACCGGGGATTACACTTCAGCAACGCAACAGTATAATCAGTGAGTTGAGTGATATGGGGATTTCAACAAACGTTCATTATAAGCCATTACCTATGATGACCGCATATAAGAATATGGGCTTTGATATTAAAGATTATCCGAATGCCTATAACTATTTTGCTAATGAAATAACCCTTCCGTTGTACACTAAGCTTACAGATGAAGACGTTGATTATGTGTGCAAATGCTTCAGTAAGGTAGTAAGTAAATATATTAATAAAGAGGTTTAATAATGCTGTGTAAGTGGGAAGAATTACCCAAAGAATTACAAACAGAGGCAGTCAGGCCATACTATGACAGACTCGATTCACACAGAGCTCAGTTGTTTTTAAAACGTGTGTTTGATATAGTTGTTTCGCTGTTTGGTCTTATAGTTTTTTCACCTGTATTGCTGATAACTGCAATTGCAATAAAGCTTGATACGCCCGGGCCTGTTTTTTACAGACAGGAGCGAGTTACTCAATATGGCAGGACTTTCAGAATTTTTAAATTCAGATCTATGGTGTCAGATTCTGACACGGGAATTAACCTGACCTTAAAGGATGATGACCGTATTACAAAAACCGGCAGAATAATCAGAAAGTTTAAAATTGATGAATTGTGTCAGTTTATTGACGTTTTTACAGGTAATATGACGCTGGTAGGTACACGTCCTGAGGTGCCTGAATATGTAAGTGAATATACCGATGAAATGAAGGCTACGTTGTTGTTGCCCGCAGGTATTACATCAAAGGCAAGTATCATCTTTAAAAATGAGAGTGAGCTTTTACAAGACGTTACTGATACAAAAACGTTTTATGTAGAGAATATTTTACCGCAGAAAATGAAGCTGAATTTAGAGGGTATTTCAAAATTCGGAATAACTAATGAAGCAAAGCTTTTGTTTATGACTGCTTTTGCAATATTGGGTAAAGATTATTCTGCAGAAGATATATCAGAAGAGGTGATGCAGAACAATGAGTGAAAAAAATAAAAATCTTGTTGCTTTGTTCACCAATAATGATGATGACATTTATTGCTTCAGAAAGGAGCTTATTGAAGGTATCATTAACGAAGGCTATGAAATGCTGATATCTTGCCCTTATGGTGAAAAGCTGACGTTGATGGGTGATACAAAGTACCTTTATGATGACCCTGTCATAGACAGACGCGGAACTAACCTGATTGCAGATTTTAAGCTGTTTTTACATTATTTTAAGCTTCTGAAAAAACACAAGCCGATGGTTGTTCTTACATATACCGCAAAGCCTAATGTTTATGGTGCTTTGGCTGCACATATGCTAAAGATACCTGTAATCAGCAACGTAACAGGCTTCGGTAGCGTACTTAAAAAAGGCAAAATGGTGCAGAAGTTTATAATGGGACTTTTCAAGTTTTCGTTCAGACGGGCACGATGTATTATGTTTCAGAACGAAACAAATATGAAAACTGCTTTGGCAAATGGTATGGTTAAGGGTGATTATAAGCTGATCCCGGGCTCTGGTGTTGATACAGACAGATATCCGTTGCAGCCGTATCCGTCCGGTGGTGACGGCGTTTCGGGTGATAAGGTGGTATTTAATTACATAGGCAGAATTCTTGCAGACAAGGGCGTAGAGGATTATATTGCTGCTGCTAAGATAATTACGGCAAAATACCCTAACACAGAGTTTAATATGTTGGGGTTTGTTGAAGAAACTGAGGACCACTATAACGAGGACCTGAAAAATCTGGGTGATAAAAAAATCATTAAATATCACGGTAGTCAGAAGGACACAAGACCGTTTATAAAAAAATCTCACGCTATCATACATCCGTCTACCTATGGTGAAGGTATGAGTAACGTTTTGCTTGAAAGTGCATCCTCAGGCAGACCGATTATTTCAACCGATAACCCTGGCTGTAAGGAAACGTTTATTGATGGTGAAACAGGTTTTATATATCACGGCGGTGATGTTTCGGCGCTGTGTGATAATATAGAGAGGTTTCTTGCTATGCCCAATGATAAGCGAGAGGCTATGGGCAAATCCGGTAGGGAATACATTAAAGAAAACTTCTCAAGAAACATAGTTATTAATTCATACATTGAAAAAATAAATGAGATAAGGAAGGTTTAATCTTATGGGTATTTACAATGACATTGTTGAAAGAAAAGAAAAAATTTCATTAGTTGGTCTTGGCTACGTTGGTATGCCTATTGCAGTTGCTTTTGCAAAAAAGGTTGACGTTATCGGCTATGACCTTAATGAGAAGAAGATTGAAACATATAAGTCTGGTATTGATCCTACCAACGAGGTTGGTGACGACGTTATAAAGTCAACAACAGTTGAATTTACTGCAGACGAAACTCGTCTCAGAGAAGCAAAATTCCATATTGTTGCAGTACCCACACCTGTTAATGACGATCACACACCTGATTTGACACCTGTTGAGGGCGCATCAAGAATTGTTGGTCGTAACCTTACAAAGGGTTCAATTGTTGTTTATGAATCAACAGTTTACCCCGGTGTTACAGAGGATGTATGTGTACCGATTCTTGAAGCGGAATCTGGTCTTAAGTGCGGTATTGACTTTAAGGTTGGTTATTCACCTGAAAGAATCAACCCCGGTGACAAGGTTCACAGACTTGAAACTATTGTGAAAATCGTTTCAGGTATGGATGATGAGTCACTTGATGAAATTGCAAAGGTATATGAGCTTGTTGTTGAAGCAGGCGTACACAGAGCAAGCTGTATCAAGGTTGCTGAGGCTGCAAAGGTTATTGAAAACAGCCAGCGCGATATTAATATTGCATTTATGAACGAGTTGTCAATCATCTTTAACAAGATGGGTATTGACACAAAATCAGTTCTTGAGGCAGCAGGTACAAAGTGGAACTTCCTTAAATTTTTCCCTGGTCTTGTTGGTGGTCATTGTATCGGTGTTGACCCCTACTATCTCACATATAAGGCAGAGATGATGGGCTACCATAGTCAGGTAATACTTGCAGGTCGTCGTATCAATGACGATATGGGTAAATACGTTGCAGAAAACGTTGTTAAAAATCTTATTTCTGCAGATAAGGCTGTTAAAAATGCAAGGGTTGCAATTCTTGGCTTTACATTCAAGGAGAATTGTCCTGATACAAGAAACACAAGAATAATCGATATTGTCAATGAGCTTAAGGAATATGGAATTACACCTGTAATTGCAGACCCCGAGGCAGATGCAGCAGAAGCAAAGCACTTGTATGGTATTGAGTTTGTTGATATGAACACAATTAAAAATATGGATGCCGTTATCCTTGCGGTTGCTCACGATAGCTTCAGCACTCTTTCTATGGCAGATATGGACAAATTCTTCGGTGAAGGACAGAAGGTTCTTCTCGATATTAAGGGTCTTCTTGACAGAAAAGAGTATGAAAACGCAGGCTACTCATATTGGAGATTATAATTATATTTTGAGGTTTAGGAATTATGGGCTATAAACATCTTAAATTCCCTGAAAATTCATTGTTTTTAGTTACAGGCGGCGCTGGTTTTATCGGCTCTAATCTGTGCGAGGCTATACTTGATTTAGGCTATCGTGTGCGTTGCCTTGACGACTTATCAACAGGTAAGCAAAAAAATGTTGATATGTTTATGGGTAACCCAAACTACGAGTTTATTAAGGGTGACATAAAGGATTATGATACCTGCCTTAAGGCTTGTGAGGGTGTGGATTACGTTCTTAATCAAGCAGCCTGGGGTAGTGTGCCTCGTTCAATTGAAATGCCTTTGTTTTATTGCAAAAATAACATTGAGGGTACTCTCAATATGCTTGAGGCAGCTCGTCAATGTGGCGTAAAGAAGTTTGTTTATGCATCAAGCTCATCTGTATATGGTGATGAGCCTAATCTGCCTAAAACAGAGGGTAGAGAGGGTAACCTGTTGTCACCCTATGCAGTAACCAAGCGTTGTGATGAAGAGTGGGCAAAGATGTACACAATGCATTATGGTCTTGATACCTACGGAATGCGTTATTTTAACGTCTTTGGTCGCAGACAGGACCCCGACGGTGCATATGCTGCCGTAATACCCAAATTCCTTAAACAGTTGATTAATGGCGAAACACCCACTATAAACGGTGATGGTAAGCAGAGCCGAGATTTCACATATATCGATAATGTTATTGAGGCTAATCTTAAATCTTGCCTTGCATCACACGATGCAGCAGGTAAAGCATATAACATCGCTTATGGTGGCAGAGAGTATCTTATAGATATTTATTACGGACTTACAAAGGCTTTGGGCGTCGACGTTGAACCTGTATTCGGTCCTGACCGCAAGGGTGATATTAAGCACTCAAATGCCGATATTTCAAGAGCAAGGGATTTATTGGGCTATGACCCTGATTACAGCTTTGCTGATGGCATTAAGCTTGCTATTGAGTGGTACAAGGAGAATCTGTAGTGAAGGGCACTATTATTTATTATGGTGGCTTTAGCTTGCCTGATAAAAATGCTTCGGCCAACCGAGTTGTTTCGAATGGTAAGATTTTTAATAAGCTTGGCTTCAACACTGTTTTTCTTGGTGCAGATTATTCGGGCAAGTCGGATAACGTACACAAAATAAATGACAATATGTTTGAAGAATGCCACCCTCAAACAGCAAAACAATGGCTTGAGAGTATGGTTTCATTTAAAAATCTTAAGCATTTGGCGAATGAGTATAAGGATTTGAAAATGGTTATCCTATACAATGTACCATTTGTGACTCTGCTTTTAGCAAAAAAGTATTTTAAAAAGCAGGGGATAGAGGTTATCTACGATTGCACCGAATGGACTCAGTTTACAGAGGGTTCAGCCGTTAAAAAAATATTTAAGTATGCAGATGAGCTTTTTGTGAGAAAATTTGCCCATAGAGTTGCAGTAAGGGTAATTGTTATCAGCAAAATGATGGAAAATGCATATAGAAAAAATAAAAGGATTTTACGTTTACCACCACTTGTTGATATTAATGATGAAATCTGGAATCAGCAGGTCAACAAGGCAGAAGCTTTTACTTTTAGTTTTGTAGGCTTCCCTGGTGGTGACAAGGAAAATCTTGATAAAATTGTTAAAGCCTTTATAAAAATGGGTGAAATCAATACCCGTTTAAATATTGTTGGCTTAACGGTAGATGATTTTATCGCTATGTATCCGGAATTTTCGGATACGGCTTTTAGTGAATTATCAATTGATTTCAGGGGTATATGTACTCATAAGGAGGCAATAAAACATATCCTCGATAGTGATTGCTATATTTTTATTCGTCCTGATACAAGGCGAAGTAATGCAGGTTTTCCTACAAAGTTTGCAGAAAGCTATACTTGTGGAGTGCCTGTAATCACAACAAATGTAAGCGATATAAAAGATTATCAGATGAAAACTAACAGGGTTTTTCTTCTTAATTCTACTACAACTGACGAAATTGCAGATGTGATGAGTGAGGTTGTGGGTAAATATAAACAAAACAGGAATTACGAATCAGATAATTCCTTTGATTATAACAATTATATTGAAAGCACACGAGAGTGGCTGAGTAGATGACAATGTTTAAAAGGAGGTTGCTATGGCAAAAAAAGGCTTTACATATGGTACAATTCAATCTATTGCCATAGCGTACATTATTGCGTGGTCAATTTCACCTCCTTTAGAGATTGATTTGATTTATAGATTGCTTGCCGTTGTAGCGGTAGGTGTGTGGGCAGTTTGCTGGGTTTTAAGGCAAAACCCTATAGAGCTTGACCGTAATCAGATAATATCTGTTTTCTTTCTTTTTACGGTAGTGGGAGTAACCTTTATAGACAATGGTGATTTTGAAGGTGTTCTGAAGCAGATAGCCTTTTTTATGCTTGTTATATGCTTCATAATTAACGGCTTTTACAAAAACAACTGGTCAGAGCTAAGATGGTTGATTCCCGTAGTTTTAGTTTTATTTATTATCTGGAATATTAACACTATTAACGCTTTGATAGAAGACCCCACAATAGCGCGCAGAATTGTCCGCGATGATGAGTCTACATACCCCTTGTTGCGACAGGGTGTAGGCGGATATTCATTGGTATATCCCCAGGTGTGTTTGTCATCTGCAGTACTTATGTGGATAATAAAGGCTTTTAAAAACAACAAGATATTATTTGCTATTGGTGTTGTATGGGCAATAACCTTTGTTTCGCTTATTTCTAAGGCTGGTTATTCTATTGCTATTTTTGCAAGCTGCGTAGGTGCTATTATTTTGCTCCTTTATAAAGGTAAAAGCGGAATGAGAGCATTTATAATAGCAAGTATCGTATTTGCATCCATTATGTTTTCTATACTTTATTTTGACGAATTCAGAAATTGGTTATTAGATTTATTTGACGGTACAGCAGTTGCAAAAAAAATCAATGACCTTGTGGCAACAAGTGAATCAGGTGCGGCAGAGGGCTCTATTGCGGATCGAATGAAGAGATACAATTATAGCCTTGAGGTTATTGTTAAATACCCCATTATAGGTGCCTTATGGCGTGAAAGTGGCGGTGGTCACTCAGGTCTTCTTGACGTTATTGCAAAATATGGCTTGTGGGGCGGCTGGTTTTTCGTTAAAGCAGTTTACTATGTACCGAATTTTTATAAAGAAAAATACTCTGATAGCACAACTATAAGAAAAATCAGTAACGCAGTACTTGTTTCTATGCTATTTGTTACTATATTAAATTCAGTCACTTACGCAATGTATTGTACCGTGCTTCTTGTTTTACCATTATTTTTTGACGAGATTATAAGGTGGGAGGGTTTAAAGGATGAAAATTCTTTGGATAGTTAATTTAATACCGGCAAACCTTTCATCTGAAATAGGTGTGAATACCGATGTTTTAGGCGGATGGGTTGAGTCGATGGCAGGGGAATTGAAAAAGAACCCCGAAATAGAGTTGTCTATCGCCTGCAAATGTGAAAATGGTGAGTGTTTTGATGAAACTGTTAATGGTGTAAGATACGTAAGTGTTGCTTACACTCAATCAACGCCCATAAGTGATATTGAAAACAGAATTCGTGAAATAATAAAGGATGTAAAGCCTGATCTGGTTCATATTGAAGGTACTGAGTTTTTACATGCATTAGCGGCTATAAATGTTTGTGATGAACAGAAACTAAAGTCCGTTACATCAATGCAGGGAATATTGGATGGTTATTACAATTATCAGTGCGGTCTTCTCCAGATTGATGATTTGCTTTTTTCAAAAAAGAATTTTATGCCAGGACTTTTGCTTCACCTGAGAAAAACAAGGTGGTATAAAAAAAGACTTGTTCACGAAAGGCAGGTTATTGAAAAATCGCAGAATATATTGGGCAGAACCACTTGGGATAAAGCCCATTCATATACCTTGAATCCACGTGCAAGGTATTATACCTGCAACAGAAATCTCAGAGCACCATTTTATGAAAAGGAATGGGATATAAATAAAATAGAGCGCCATTCTATATACGTCGGTAACGGGTATTATGCCTTGAAGGGTGTTCATTTTGTTGTGGAAGCATTACCGCAGTTAATAAAGGAGTACCCCGATATAAAGGTTTATGTGGCAGGACACAAGCCCTTTGATGAAAATGATAAACGTTCATTTATAAAAAAGGGATACGGAACATATCTTAAGAATCTTATTGGTAAATTGGGTGTTGCAGACCATATTGTATTTACAGGTCCGCTTAAGGCAGATGAAGTAGCCAAAAAGCTTTCAAGGGTAAATGCATACGTATTGTGCTCAACTATTGAAAACAGCCCCAATACTCTTGGTGAGGCTATGCTTGTGGGTACACCATGTGTTGCCGCTTATGTGGGGGGTGTTTCTGATATGGCTGAGGATGGCAAGGAAGCCTTATTTTACAGAAGTGATGACCCGTCGCTTCTGGCATGGAACATTAAAAGAGTTTTTGATGATGATAACCTTGCTTTGGAATTATCACAAAAGGGCAAAAAACGGGCAAGTATTACACATAACCCATCACTTAATGCACAAAAGCTTGTAGATGCTTATAATGACATTCTGAAATAATAAAGGCGGTGAGAAAATGAATTATGCTCCTGTGGTAATGTTTGTTTATAACAGAGCAGACCATTTTAAAGAAACATATATGGCGTTAACGAAATGTTCCGAAGCAAAGTATACAGACTTGTTCATTTTCTCAGATAATGCTAAAAATGAAAAGGCACGTGAAGGGGTTGCAGAAGTAAGAAGCTTTGCACACCAAGTTAAAAATGAGGGCTTTTTCAGAAGTGTTGAAATAATTGAAAGTGCCGAAAATCAAGGTCTTGCCAGGTCTGTTATAAATGGTGTAACACAGGTTGTAAATGACTATGGCAAGGTAATCGTTGTAGAGGATGATTGTGTTTGTTCACCATATTTTCTTGGCTATATGAACAAGTGCCTTGATTACTATAAAGAGAATAAACAAATAGGCGCAATCTCAGGTTACGCACCGAAGCTGTATTTCCCCACGGATTATAATGACGATATTTTTACGGCATATCGTTCCTGCAGTTGGACTTGGGCTACGTGGGCAGACCGTTGGTGTGGTGTTGATTGGGAGTTAAAGGACTTCTCTGGTTTTTGCAAAAATCCACGATTGATAAAAAAGCTTAACTCCAATGGTAATGACAGATTTATGCGCCTGTACAGACAAACAAAGGGTAATGGCAGCTCATGGTCGGTTCGATTTGGTGCGCACCTTGTTAAAAATGATTGGCTTACGGTGTATCCAAGATATTCGTACATACAAAACATAGGTTGTGACGAATCAGGTGTTCATTCTAAGAGTGAGGATGCCGAAAAAATGGCGGTTGATTTAAGCCTTGCCATAAAAGACCCTGATATTAAAAGTGTTCAATTAAATAACAAAATTCAAAAGATAATGAAAAAGCATTATTCTTATGGTTTTGTTTCAGATATTAAAAAGTTTATTGCAACAACATTGATAGTTATAAAATGTAGATTAAAAGGTTGAGTGTATGGAAGCAAAAGGCTTAATAAGCGTAATTATTCCTGTATATAACGTTGAAAAATACCTCAGGGAATGTGTAGATAGTGTTCTGTCACAAACCTATAAAAGCTATGAAATAATTCTTGTGGATGATGGTTCAACCGATGGCTCGGGTGAAATCTGCGATGAATATGCAGAAAAGCATTCTAATGTTTCAGTAATACATAAAGCCAATAGCGGGCCTTCAGCAACACGTAATGTTGGAATTAAGTTGGCTAAGGGTGAGTATATCTATTTCCTTGATAGTGATGATTATATTGTTCCCGCTGCATTTGAAAAGCTTGTGCATATAGCGGAAAATGAAAATGCAGATATTGTTTTTTTCGATGGGATATCCTTTGTGGATGGTAAGCTTGATGCTAATATCATGCAAGGCTATTTGCGGAATAAAACATATAAAACTGATACGGGTTATAATATTTTAAGAGAGCTAAACAAGAATAAAGAATTTCATTGTTCTATTCCTCTTCTGTTTATTAGAACTGAATTTTTGAAAAATACAGGAATACTGATTAACGAGAAAATATACTGTTCAGAAGATATGTTATTTACATATCAGTTGCATTGTGTTGCAGAAAGAGTGACACAATGCCCGGAGGTTTTGTACAACAGAAGGTACAGACAAAATTCCATTGTAACTTCCAAAAAATCTTCTCGTCACTTTCTTAGTTGCAAGGCGGTTTATGGAGAAATCAGAGATTTTTCAAAAAAAATTGGGAGAATTCAAGATCAAACCGCAAAGGCGTTCGTTATAAGGTGTGCTTTTAATGCCCTTGATGCATATTTGAGAATATCTAAGGCAGAGAAAAAAGAGCACAGAGAAATTTATTTATCATTGAAAAAATCGATTCTAAAGGATAATGCTTATGGTGATATGGCATTAAAAATGCGTTGTTGTGGCAAGGTATTCTGGTTCGTTTATAAGGTGTTCGAAAAAACTGTAGGAAGATTATTTGTATGAGTAAAAGGGTTTTAATGATTATGCCCGTCTTAAAGGGCGGTGGGGCAGAGAGAGTTGCCTCTATTCTTACAAATGAATTTTATAAAAACGGTTATGATTGCGAGTTTCTTTTAACATCTTCTGAAAAAGATGGTGTAATCAATAGAGATTTGGATAAAAATATTCCTGTTTTGATTTTAAGCGAG
>JAZQRX010000010.1:0-17019 GCA_045629785.1 Acutalibacteraceae bacterium
AGGAGTGCGCCATATTTACGGCAAAGTCTTTCAACACCCTTGTTGAAGTCATAAGGAACGGGAGTAGTACCGCTTTCGGGGCCGATAGGCTCAATGAATACAGCAGCTGTACCGCCACGGAAAAGGTTTGCACGGAGCTTTCTTTCAAGGTCGTCAAGGTCGCCGGGGAAGAACTCCTGTGTATGCTTGAAGAGGTAAAGCGGAACACCGCTTGCCTGTGTGAATTTTGAACCGGGAACACGGATGCCGTAGCCAAGCTGATCTGACCAGCCGTGGTACGCACCACCCATTTTGATAATGTTCTTTTTGCCTGTTGCAAGACGTGCAACACGAACAGCTGTCATACAAGCCTCAGTACCTGAACCCTGCATACGGAACATATCAACAGTTTCAACACTGTCAGAAATCTTCTTTGCAAGCTTGTACTCAAACTCGTGGAAAAGACCTGTTGAAGGACCACAAGTGTTAAGAAGATCGATAACCTGATCTCTTACAATCTTGGGGTTTGAACCAAGAACTGTAGGACCACCTGCCTGAAGGAAGTCAAAGTACTCGTTGCCATCAACGTCATAGAGCTTCATGCCCTCTGCCTTAGTGAAAACGAGGGGGAAGGGATAGTTAAAAGCAAGGTTGTGCTGAACACCGCCGGGGATAACCTGCTTTGCTTCTGCAATCATTTCCTTACTTTTTGCACATTTCTTATCATAATACTCTTCTTCGTATTTTTTAAGAACGTCTGGTTTGATTGTGTGAATTGGCTGTTTGATGAGTTCATCAAGCTGTCTGTTAATAGCGGCAGCGTCATGATACTCACTGATAGCGAATCTTGTATCCATTTGCATTTCCTCCTTGGAGTGAATTTGAATTCACCACATATTATAACATACATTATATATTTGTCAAGCGAAAACCTTGTCGCTGCATAAATAGTGTGGAAGTTTAACAAAAATTTAACACTTGTTTTATGCACATTTTCCCGCATAAGGGCACATTTTGTGATTGTTTGTTGTTCCTTGTACAAATACATAGAAAATAAACAAAATGAAAGTAAAATAAAAAAGATTATTTGTTGACACTGCACCATTATTTTGGTAAAATAAAATAGACTTACAATCGAAGTTATTATGATGAAATTAAAAGGAGGATATTGTTTTGCAAAATTTAATGGATTCAAAAACACTTGCGTACATTAATATGTATGCTATTCTCGGTACTTTAGAGAACCTTTGTGAAATCGTTCCCGAAGCATCAGAACTCCTTCAGGGTCAAAAACCTATTTCAATCGGCCTTGAAGTAAAAGGCGGACCCGCCGCAACACTTTACTTTAAAAACGGCAAATGTCGTATGGAGCAGGGTGTAGGTGCTTGTGACGTTAAGTTGCCCTTCTCTGACTGTGATAAATTCAACGGTCTTATTGATGGCACAGTTACACCTATTCCTTCAAAGGGCTTTTTACATATCGGCTTTTTGCTTAAAAAGTTTACAGCACTTACCGATATACTCACAAAGTATATGAGAGCCTCTGAAGAGGATCTTAAAGACCCTGTTTTCTTTGAAAGAAGCACAACCCTTATGCTTTACACAATCGGTGTTGCTATTGCTCAGATCGGTAATAATGACCAGATTGGTAAATTCAGCGCAAAGGCAATTGAGGATGGCAGTGTTCTTATCGGTATTAAGAACGGCCCCGCTGTTGAGCTTGTTTGTAAAGACCATCGTCTTATCACACTCAAAAAAGCACCTGATAAATATCGTTCAGCTATGATTTTTGAGTCAATCGAAACAGCACGTGCACTCTTTGACGGTAACGTTAATGCCCTTACTTGTATCGGTACAGGCAAAATTGAAATGCACGGTCTTGTAAGTATGCTTGATAACGTAAACCGCATTCTTGATAGAGTAGCATTATATATAGGATAAGGAGGTAGCGAGATGAGTAAAAAATTCCCTTTATATAAAAACACAAAATCAGACCAGTGGTATGACAGAGCTACCAAGGTTATCCCTTCAGGTGTTTATGGTCACCTTGGCCCTGCAGAGGGTCAGTTTATCCCCGTAAACAGATGGCCCCGTTTCTCTGAAAAGGCACAGGGCACATATTTCTGGGATGTTGACGGCAATAAATATATTGACTATATGTGTGCTTATGGTCCTAACATTCTCGGTTATTGTGATGAGGATGTTGACGCAGCCGCTATTGAGCAGATTAAATTAGGCAACTGTACAACATCACCCTCAAAAATTATGGTTGAGTGTGCAGAGCTTCTTGTTGATACTGTTGCAAGTGCTGACTGGGCATTCTTTGCAAAGAATGGTAATGACGCTACACAGGGTGCTATCCTTACAGCACGTGCACATACACACAGAAAGAAACTTATCTTCTTTAACAACTTCTACCACGGTGTTTCACCTATGGTGCAAAAGATTGACTACCCCGGTGTTACACCTGAGGACGTAGCAAACAACCTTTATGCGCGTTGGAATGATATTGAGGGTCTTAAGCAGATTATTGCAGAGAATGAGGGCGAAATTGCTGCCCTTATTGCACAGCCCTATAACCATGGTAACTTCCTTGATAACTACTTCCCCGATGCAGGCTTCTGGAAAGAGGTTCGTGAGCTTTGCACAAAGCACGGAATCGTTCTTATTGTTGATGACGTTCGTTGCGGCTTCCGTCTTGACCTTGCAGGTAGTGACCACTTCTTCGGCTTTGAGGCAGACATCATCTGCTTCTGTAAGGCACTTGCAAACGGCTACAATATGTCAGCCTTCTGCGGTAAGGAATTCCTTAAGAATGCAGCATCAAGCCTTTCATACACAGGCTCTTACTGGATGAGTGCAGTTCCCTTTGCTGCTTGTATCGCTTGTATCAACAAGCTTAAAGCTATTGATGCTCCTAAGCTTTTCCATGAGCTTGGTACAGAGCTTACTGAGGGCCTTAAGGCTGCCGGCGCAGAGCATGGCTTTGATTTAGTAGTATCAGGTGCACCTGCATTGTTCTACTTAAGAATTGCTAACGATGATTCGCTCCTTCTTCATCAGGATTGGATTGCAGAGTGTGTAAATCGCGGTGTATTCTTTGCATCACACCACAACCACTTTATCAACGCAGCTCTTACTCATGAGGATATTAACAGAACAATCGAAATTGCTGAGGATTCATTCAAAGCAGTTAAAAAGCTTCATCCTGAGCTTTTCTGAACAAATTAACTGATGTTTGTCAGTAAAAATAACCATTAGGAGGAATAAAAATGGCTCTTTCAAAACAGGAGTGGCTTGCTCTTGAAAAGAAAGCAAATGAACTCCGTAACCTTTGCCTTGACACAACATATTGGGCAGGCAGCGGTCACATCGGTGGCGGTATGAGTGTTATGGATATTATGACAGTGTGCTACCACAAGTATATGCACATTAAGGTTGAAGAACCCAATTGGGAAGACCGAGATCGCTTTATTTTAAGTAAAGGTCATGCAGGTATCGCTTATGCACCTGTTCTTTGCGACCTTGGCTTTAATGATAAGGAAATGCTCAAAACCTTTAACCTTTCAGGTTCAAAGATGGGTATGCACCTTGACTCAAATAAGGTTGTTGGTGTTGATGCATCAACAGGCTCACTTGGTCACGGCCTTTCAATCGGTGTAGGTACAGCCCTTGCAGCAAGACTCCTTAAAAAAGATTTCAAGACATTCGTTGTTCTCGGTGACGGTGAGCTTGACGAAGGCTCAAACTGGGAAGCAGCAATGAGTGCCGCTCACTATAAGCTTACAAACCTTATCACTTTCGTTGACCGTAACCACAATATGATTGATGGTAACACAGAGGATGTTATGGCTCTTGAGCCCCTTGCAGACAAGTGGGAGGCTTTCGGCTTTATCGTTAAAAAGATTGACGGTAACAACATCAAAGAGCTTTGCGAGGCTATTGACTTTGCTTATGCTAACGAAACCGACAAGCCTGTACTTATCCTTTGCGATACAGTTAAGGGCTGCGGTATCGACTTTATTGAAGGTGACTTCAGATGGCACTATGGTGCATTTGATGATGAAAAATACGAAAACGGCAAAAAGGCTCTTGAAAAATCTTATGCAGCAAGAGTTGCACGTGTAGAAAAGGAGGCTGAATAATTATGGCAGGCGGATTAAGCTACACAGCTGAGCAATCAACATCTCTCTCCACAGCCGAAATTTACGGTCAGGCTCTTGTTGAATTGGCAGAAGCTCATCCCGAGGTTGTTGCTCTTACAGCAGACCTTGCAAAATCAACTAAAATCGGTGATTTCCAGAAGAAATTCCCTGACAGATTCTTTAACGTAGGTATCGCAGAGCAGAATATGTTTGGTGTTGCCGCAGGTATGGCAAAGGCAGGTCTTGTTCCCTTCCTTTCAACATTCTCACAGTTTGCATCCTTCCGTTCAGCAGACCAGCTCCACACAGATCTCTGCTACCAGAACATAAATGCAAAGGTTATTGCAACACACTCAGGTACATCATTCGGTCAGGCAGGTTCAACACACCATGCTATCTGTGACCTTGCTCTTACACGTTCAATTCCTAACCTTACAGTTATCTGCCCTGCAGATGGTTATGAAACATACAATGCTGTTATGGCAGCATACAATACACCCGGTCCCTTCTACATCCGTATTAACCGTGGCTTTGACCGCGTACTTTATAAGGATGCTGACTACGGCTTTGAGGTTGGTAAGGCAGTAGAGGTACACGAGGGTAGCGATATTACAGTTATTGCTTGTGGTTCTTGTGTATTCCAGGCTTTCCAGGCAGCAGAATTCCTTGAGAAGGCTGACGGACTTAAGGTTCGTGTACTTGATATGCACACAATCAAGCCCCTTGATAAAGAGGCAGTTCTTAAAGCAGTTATGGATACACGCCGTATCATCACAGTTGAGGACCACACAGTTATCGGTGGCCTTGGCTCTGCAGTTGCAGAGGTTGTTGTTGAATCAGGTAAGGGCTGTGCTTTCAAAAAGCTCGGTGTTCAGGATACCTTCGCACCTATCGGTCTTCATGAGGATATTATGTCTTACCTTGGTATTGACTCAAACGGCATTATCGAAGCAGTTCGTGAGGTTATGAAGGCTGACTTTGAAGAGGATAACGACTGGGACGACGACTTCTAAAATTCTTTTTGAGGTATAAGCGGTGATCTTTGCGTTTTATCTCCTCCACTCGCGTACTTTTGTACGCTTCGGAGTCGATAATTCCACAAATCTCACCACTTCTCCTCAAAAATAGCGTTTCAGTTTAAATTATGAATGCAAAATTAAAGGGCTGCGCCGCGATTAATTTAAAATTATAATCCGTGCTTGCTCCTGATAATTCTGCATTATAATTGCACACAATTATTGAAAGGAATGATTAATCTTGTCTAACACACAAGAAGCTTTATATACTAATAAAATATTCCTTTGCGGTGCGTTGCCTCTTCTTAAAACCATTGTTAATGATGTACCTTCACTTAAAAAGAAATTTGAAAAGGTACATTGTATTTATCAGGTAAGCTGTCTTGACCCCGATGCCCCCGAGGGCAAGTGGGCAACACACTTTATGGTAAATGGTGATGAATGGCTCGTTCACGCAAACAAAGTTGCATACAGAGTTAAAAAGCAGAAATTTGTTGAGCTTGAATTCAAGAGCGTTGAAACAATGAATGCTTTCTTTAAGGGCAAAATCGGCCCTTCAACTCTCCCCAAAATGCGCGGTCTTAACTTCGCTTATGAATTTGGCGTATTTATGATGGCGTTGCTTAAAATGGCAGACCTTCTTGGCCTTGAAGCTCCCCCTGAAAAAGAGGAGGATAAAAGACTTCTTGTTAAGTGCTATTTCTACCTTCTTTCTTCAGGTATCAGCACACTTAACAAAATGGGTCACCCCGATATTCACGATTGGACTTCAAAGAGCCCCGACCGTGTTTACGCCTGGAAGGTTGACGGTGAAGATTCTGTTTCTGCTTACATCCGTATTAAAGCAGGTAAGAGTAAGGCAGGTCGCGGTGAGTACAAACGCGCACTTCCCTTCTTCACAATGCGCTTCAATAACCTTGACAGCGCCCTCGGTATTCTTATGTCCATTGACGATATGATTGAGTCTGTTCAAAAGGGCAAGCTCATCATGGATGGTGCACCTGAATTTGGTGCGCAGATTGGTGGATATATGATGTACATCGGCTCCTTAGCAAAATAATAGCCTGATCTTAGGCGCATAATTTGAAAAAACTCACTCGCAGTATTTTTATACAGCGTCGTGGGTTTTTTCTGCATTCTGCATCCTAATCTCAAGCTATTATACATCAACTAAGTATTAATTTTCTCGACGTATCTCGATACGCCTTCATTCGGTAAAAGTGCCTTCTGCATCCCAATCTCACATTATTATTACCTTGACCGAAAGTTAAAAGAGTAAAAAAACAAAAAGTTATGCGAAGTTTTGCTAACTGAACACATAATTATAAATGACACTATAAAGCAGTTGACGGTCTACCTCTCTTAAACCAGAGAGGTAGACCGCACAGCAAATCTATTATTCTATTTAAGTGAAGAAAAGGAGTAAAAGAACTACCCACCACCAAAATCAAAGATTTTGGTCCCCCTCCCTAGGGTTAGGGAGGTAAGGCTTCGCATCACTTCAGTTTAGCGATAGCAATATAATCAACACTAAGTGTTCTGAAATTTAACATTTTAAATTTAAATTTTAAAAGCTCTTCGCAGGCTCCATATTCATGTTTTTTTGTTATAAAAGAAAAATCAAGGACAAAAATACAGTTTTTCTTGCGTTTTTGATGATTTTTTAAAAAATTTTACTTGACACATCAAAAACCGTTTAGTATAATATCAACCGTATTATGATAATTATACCTTTGTTGGTAACAGCGGAGGGAGGGAACTATAAATGAGTCAGGTAAAAGTTAAAGAGAACGAGTCTTTAGATAGCGCACTCCGTAGATTTAAAAGACAGACATCAAGAGATGGTGTTATTCAGGAAGTTCGTAAGAGAGAGCACTATGAGAAACCCTCTGTAAAGAGAAAAAAGAAATCAGAGGCTGCTCGTAAGCGTAAGTTCTATTAAAAAATTGAGAGATGAAACTTTGTTTCATCTCTTTATTTTTTTGCCGTAATATGTTATAGTATATAATGTAATAGTATGGGAGGTCTTTGTATGCTCCGTGAAAAAGACACCACAATAAAATATATGTTCCGTTGTGTTAATGACATTACACCCGAGGTTGTACGTGATTTAGGGTTAGAGGCAATCCTTTTTGACCTTGATAACACAACAGTTAAAGATGCTACCCTTACAACAATTCCCGGTGCAATTTCCTGGATAAAGTGCCTTAAAGAGGCAGACATTAAGGTCGGAATGGTTACAAACACACCCCATATCAGGGCTTATTGGTTTTCAAAGACCTTCGGTGTGCGTTTTCACGCCTTTGCGCAAAAGCCCTTATCATTGGGCATTATCAGAATGTCACGCAAATTACAGGTGCCTATTGAAAAAATCGGTATGGTAGGGGACCAGGTGCTTACAGACGTTGCTGCCGCCAATCGTTGCGGTGCGGTACCCTTGCTTGTTGACCCTGTAGAAAACAAATGGTTCTGGAAGAATCATTATAAAAAGAACAGAATTAAAGAAAAACCCCTTCGCGACAAATTTTTAGAGGAGCACGGCTACTATGGCGATAAGTGATTTACAGAAGTTCCTTAAAAATAAATATGAAGCAGTCATTATTTTTTCAGAGGTTAACAGACGCTATTTTACAGGCTTTCCCTCAAGCGATGGTTACCTTGTTGTGACTAAAGATGATGCAACACTTTTTGTTGATAGCCGTTACGTTGAAGCAGCAGAAAAAAGCGTTACAGCTTGCAACGTGCTTTTGTTTAAAAAAGCAAGTGAAGATATCAAAAATTATCTTAAAGAAAAATCAGTTATAAAAGCATACACAGAGCGTAATCATATTTCTGTTTCTACTGCAGATTTTCTTAAAACTGCATTTTTACCTTGCAGGGTAACACCCTCAAAAAAGCTTGAGAAGGCTATTGATGAAAGCAGAATTACAAAAACTGATTATGAAATTGAAAGCATAAAGGCAGCACAAAAAATTGCCGAGGATGCTTTTGACCATATACTTACATTTATAAAACCGGGCGTTACTGAAAAGCAGATAGCCCTTGAGCTTGATTTTTATATGCTCTCTCACGGGGCAGAGGCAATATCTTTTGAAACAATTGCCGTAACAGGTCAAAAAAGCTCAATGCCCCATGGTGTACCTGATGATACTGTTGTAAAATCAGGCGATTTTATCACAATGGATTTTGGTGCAGTTGTAAATGGCTATCATAGTGATATGACACGTACTGTTGCAGTTGGTGAAATATCCGAAGAGCAAATAAAGGTTTATGAAACAGTGCTTACCGCACAAAAAACGGCACTCAATATTCTCAAAGCAGGTCTTGATTGCTGCGAGGCAGATAAAGCCGCCCGTCAGGTAATTGAGGATGCAGGCTATGGTGAATATTTCGGTCATTCCACAGGTCACGGCGTGGGTGTTGAAATTCACGAAGCCCCCACACTTGCACCAAAAAGCAAGGGTGATTTGCAGGTGGGTAATGTGGTTACAATAGAGCCCGGCATTTATCTCCCCGGTAAATTTGGTGTGCGTATTGAGGATATGGCACTCATTACAGAAAATGGATTTGAAAATCTTACAACAACCCCCAAGGAGTTGATTATTCTTTGAAATATGAAAATTTTGAAGAATTAAAATTGGCGTGTGAATCCTGCAAAAAATGCAAATTATGTACCACCCGTACAAACGTAGTTTTTGGTGTGGGCAATGAGGATGCCGATATTTTATTTGTTGGTGAAGGCCCTGGTGAAAATGAGGATTTACAGGGTGAGCCTTTTGTAGGCAAGGCAGGGCAGCTTCTTGATAAATACCTGCAGGTTATTGGTCTATCGCGCAAAACCAATGTTTATATTGCAAACATTGTAAAATGCCGACCTCCACAAAACCGCGACCCACAAGAAGATGAACAAGAACTTTGTATAGAGTGGTTAAGGGCACAAACAAGACTTATTAAGCCAAAAATTATTGTGTGCCTTGGTCGCATAGCAGCGCAAAAGCTTATTTCACCCGACTTTAAAGTGACTCGTCAGCACGGCGAATTTATACAAAAGGGCAACATCCTTTTTATGGGTACGTTTCACCCTGCTGCATTGTTGCGTAATCCTCTTAACAAGCCCGATGCACTTTCAGATTTTCAGGCTTTGAGAGATAAAATAAAAGAATTGAGCATAAATATATAAGGAGATTGTAATATGAAAAATTATATCGAATCAGGTAAAGCAATATTAGGTATTGAGTTTGGTTCAACACGAATCAAAGCTGTTCTTATAAATGATGCAGGTGAGGTACTTGCAGTTGGTGGCTACGATTGGGAAAACAGCCTTGTAAACGGCATCTGGACTTACAGCCTTGATGAAATTTATGCAGGTCTTAAGGGCTCTTACGCATCACTTAAAAATGATGTTAAGGAGCGTTACGGCATTACCCTTAAAAACCTTAAAGCACTTGGCATCAGCGGTATGATGCATGGCTACCTTCCCTTTGATGATGAAGGTAATCTTCTTGCAAACTTCCGTACCTGGAGAAATACTATCACAGGTGAGGCAGCAGATATTCTTACTGAAGAATTTAACTTTAACATTCCTCAGCGTTGGAGTATTGCACACCTTTATCAGTCAGTCCTCAATAACGAAGAGCACGTTAAGGATATCAGATATTTTACAACCCTTGCAGGCTTTATTCATACACTCCTTACAGGTGAAAAGGTGCTCGGTATCGGTGAGGCATCAGGTATGTTCCCCATGAATGGCAACGATTATGATGCTGATATGATTGCAAAGTTTGATAAGCTTATTGATGGCAAATTCCCCTGGAAGCTTAAAGAGATTCTTCCCACAGTGCTATGTGCAGGTGAATCTGCAGGCGTACTTACCCAGGCAGGTGCAAAGCTCCTTGATGAAGAGGGCGACCTTCAGGCAGGTATACCTATGTGCCCCCCCGAAGGTGATGCAGGTACAGGTATGGTTGCTACAAACGCTGTCCGTAAAAGGACAGGTAACGTATCAGCAGGTACATCTGTTTTTGCTATGATTGTACTCGAAAATGCACTTAAAAAGCTTCATCGTGAAATTGATATGGTAACAACACCCGATGGCGCACCTGTTGCTATGGTACATTGTAATAACTGTACATCTGATATCAACGCATGGGCAGGCCTTTTCAAAGAGGTTGCTGACCTTTGCGGTGCAAATATTTCAATGGGTGATTTGTTTACTTCACTTTTCAAAAAATCTGCCGAAGCAGACGCTGATTGTGGTAATCTTATTTCATATAACTATTTCTCAGGTGAGCATATCACAGGCTTTGAAACAGGCAAGCCCTTGTTCATTAAAAATCCCGACAGTAACTTCTCACTTGCAAACTTTATGCGAGTTCAGCTTTTCACATCCTTTGGCTCACTTAAGGTTGGTCTCGAAATCCTTGGTGAGGAAAATGTTGGTATTGATAAAATCCTCGGTCACGGTGGCTTCTTCAAAACACCTGTTATCGGTCAGAGTGTTCTTGCCGCAGTAATGAATACACCCGTTTCTGTTATGGAAACTGCAGGTGAGGGTGGTGCATGGGGTATTGCTGTACTTGCAGCCTATGCAGTTAATAAAGAGAATGGCGAAATCTTCCCCGACTATCTTGATAACAAGATTTTTGCATCACAGGGTATGACAACATTAGAGCCCGATAAGGCTATCGTTGAGTCATTTAATATGTTTATGGAAAATTTCAAAAAAGGTCTTGCGGTTGAGCGTGCCGCAGTTGAAATGTGATTTTTATAAGGTTGGCGAGAAGTCAAAATGAGTAACATTAAGTTAATGTATGTAACAAACAACCCTCAGGTTGCCGCAATTGCTCAGAATGCGGGAGTTGACAGACTCTTTGTTGATATGGAATATATAGGTAAGGATATTCGTCAGGGTGGTATGGATACGGTACAAAGCCGCCATACATATGATGATGTAAAAAATGTCCGCGCAATAGCAGATAAGTCACAGCTTCTTGTGCGCTGTAATCCTATACACGAGGCAACAGCAGATTATACCTCTTCAAAGGAAGAAATTGACGAAATCATAAATTGCGGTGCAGATATCATAATGCTTCCCTTTTTCAAAACTGCCCGGGAGGTTAAAACCTTTGTTGAGTTAGTTGACGGCAGAGCAAAAACCCTGCCACTTATTGAAACAAGAGAAGCGGCAGAGTGCATTGATGAAATTCTTGAAATTGAAGGCATTGATGAGCTTTATATCGGTCTTAATGATTTGCACTTAAGCTATGGGCTTACATTTATGTTTCAGCTCCTTGCAGATGGTACTGTTGAAAAGCTTACTTCAAAAATAAAAGCCAAAGGTATTCCCTATGGCTTTGGTGGTATTGCTCGTATCGGTGATGGTATTTTGCCTGCAGAAAGTATCCTTACAGAGCATTACAGACTTGGCTCAACAGCGGTAATTTTATCAAGAAGCTTCTGCAACACAAGTAAAATAACCGATCTTGATGAAATTGAAAAAATCTTCAACGAAAACGTTAAAAATCTCAGGGATTACGAGGATGTAATCAGAAAGCTTACCCCCGAAGATTTTGAAAAGAATGTTGACGTGGTTATTGAAAAAACCGCAGAAATAGTTGAGATAATAAAAAACAAATAATAAAAAGGGTTCAACAAAATGTTTTGTTGAACCCTTTGGTTTTTTGTTTTATGCGTTCTGCACTTTTTAGCCAAATACTGCAAGTAAGAAGCCTGCCGCAACAGCAGAGCCTATAACACCTGCAACGTTGGGACCCATAGCGTGCATAAGAAGGAAGTTTGTGGGGTTATATTTTCTACCTTCATTCTGTGCAACACGGGCTGCCATTGGAACAGCAGAAACACCTGCAGCACCAATAAGGGGATTGATTTTACCCTTTGTAACAATGTAAAGGAGTTTGCCGAAAAGCACACCGCCAACAGTTGAAAAACAGAAGGCTACCATACCGAGTGCAATAATCTTAAGTGTTTTTGCCTGAAGGAAATCCTGACCATTAGCAGTAGCGCCAACACAAACACCAAGCATAATTGTAACGATGTTCATAAGTGCATTCTGTGCTGTGTCTGAAAGTCTGTCGGTAACACCGCACTCGCGGAACAGGTTACCAAGCATAAGCATACCAAGAAGCGGTACAACTGAAGGTAACAGTAATGCACAGAAAATGAGAACAGAAACAGGGAAGATAATCTTCATTGTTTTTGAAACACTCTTAAGCTGCTTCATCTCAACCTTACGTTCTTTTTCTGTTGTGAGCAGCTTCATAATGGGGGGCTGAATAACAGGTATAAGCGCCATATATGAGTATGCAGCAAGGGCGATAGGTGCCAATAGCTGCGGTGCAAGCTTTGAAGTGAGGAAAATGGCTGTAGGTCCGTCTGCACCACCGATAATAGCAATAGATGCTGCCTCTGTAGGCTCAAAGCCAAGCACAATAGCTGCGATAAAAGCAAAGTAAACGCCAAGCTGTGCCGCTGCACCTAAAAGAAGGCTGATGGGGTTTGAAAGAAGTGGGCCAAAGTCGGTCATTGCGCCAACACCCAAGAAGATAAGGCAGGGGAACAGGCTGGATTTAACGCCCACATACAGTATTCGAAGCACACCCGAATCAAACCAATGAGCGCCTTCAACTGCCGTCTGACCGTAACTACCCAGCTCACCGCCGGTGGTATCTAACATAATGTTTGCACCGGGCAGGTTTGCAAGAAGTATACCGAATGCAATGGGAACAAGTAAAAGGGGTTCGAACTTGAATTTAATAGCAAGTACCAGGAAAAATATAGCCACGCCAATCATAATCAGATTTTCTTTTTGAAGGGTGGCAAAACCCGATTGCTCCCAAAGGTTGGTTAAAATAGTAGTAATATCTATGATAATCAGTCCTTATGGTAATTTTTACAAAATTAAGGGGAAAGGCTATACTGAAACCTTCCCCTTAAGTAGTTTTAACTTAGATAACAGCAAGAACGTCGTCTGTGTTAACTGTTGTACCCTTGGGGGCATTGATAGACTTGATTGTACCGTCACAAGGAGCAACAATGTCGTTTTCCATTTTCATAGCTTCAAGAACAACGATAACGTCGCCAGCCTTAACAGCATCGCCAACGTTCTTTTTAACAGCAAGAATTGTGCCGGGCATTGGAGCCTTAACCTGTGTACCTTCTGCTGAAACGGGAGCAGGAGCAGCAGGTGCAGCGGGAGCTTCAGCAACAGGAGCTGCTGCGGGTGCTGCAGGAGCAGCTGCAACAGGAGCGGGAGCAGCAATAACTGCGCCAACAGGAACCTGTGAAATGCCTGTAACTACTGCATCGCTTTCTGTAACGTCAACTTCATAAATTTTACCGTTTAATGTAACATTGTATTTCATAACTTAATCCTCCACTAATTTAATTGAGTTAAAGATGAGATTTTCAAGGGGAATGCCTGTTTTATCAGATGTGATTGCCATAATAGCAGCGGCATCCTGTTCCTCAATATTTTCAAGTACGGGGTTCTGGTTAAGGCGCTTGATTGATTTAAAATCAAGGTGACTGAGGTCAATGCCTGTTTTGTGTGATGTAATAGCCATAACCACAGCGGCATCCTGCTCAGAAACACCATCAAGCACTACGTAACCGGGGATATGAGGAATAACAGGTTCTTCAACCGCTTTTTCCTCAACTACCTCAGCAGGTGCAGTAACCTCAACTGCCTGCTCTGTTGCAGGTGCAGGAGCTTCTGCAGGGCTTTCTTCTGACTTTTTCTTTTTGCTACCAAAGATTCCTGAAAGGAGTTTAACAAAAATTGCAAGTACAGCAAGAACAGCTAAAACAATAGCAAAGCCAAGACCTGAGGTGCTTAAAGCCTCTGATAATGTCATTAAAGGAAGAAGTGTCATATAAATTCCTCCTTAGTCAATAGCCTTAAATTCGTAGCTGTATGTCTTTGATGCCATTTCGTCACGGTAATCAAAGAAGTTTTCAGCCTGAGTGGGGAATGCAATGTATGAAAGAACGTCTTCGTCGCTCTTTGCCTTTTTGCCGATTTCTGCCTTTGCAGCCTCAAATGCAGGCTCGAGTGAGTCAGCGTATCTACCCTGAATTTCAGGTTCGTCGCCAAGAATCTGTTTTTTAACATCCTCGTTAAGCTTACCGGGAGCACTACCGTACTCGCCCTTAAGGTATGCCTTAACTTCCTTTGAAACGTTCTTATATCTTTCACCTGCAAGAACGTTGTTTGTTGCCTGTACACCAACCATCTGGCTCATAGGTGTAACAAGGGGAGGATAACCTAAATCCTCACGTACTCGGGGTGTTTCAAGAAGAACCTCGTCAAATTTATCCATCTTGCCCTGTGCAGTAAGCTGAGCAACAAGGTTTGAAAGCATACCACCGGGTACCTGGTAATCAAGTGCCTTTGCATCTGTGAAAAGTACTGTGGGGTTAAGAAGACCGCTTTCAAGAGCTTCTGTTCTGATGGGCTTGAAGAAGTCTGCAATATTTCTGAGTGAATCAGAATCAAGGCCTGTTTCATAGCCAAGCTCTGAAAGAGTGTAGTTAAGTGTTTCTGTTGCGGGCTGTGCTGTACCGCCTGACATTGTTGAAATAGCTGTATCGATAACGTCAACACCTGCTTCAACCGCCTTAAGGCAAGTCATAAAGCCAAGACCTGTTGTGCAGTGTGTGTGAAGCACAAGGGGAAGGTCAACAGCCTCTTTGAGTGAAGAAACAAGCTTGTAAGCCTCTGCAGGGCTGAGGATACCTGCCATATCTTTAATGGCGATTGTCTGGCAGCCAAGCTTCTGCATATTTTTTGCAAGCTCAACGTAAGAGTCAAGTGTGTGAATGGGGCTGATTGTGTAGCAGGTAGCACCTGATGCAATAGCACCGTTCTTAACTGTTTCATCAACAGCAACCTCAATATTCTTAACGTCGTTGAGTGCGTCAAAAATTCTGATGATGTCAATGCCGTTTTCTACGCTCTTTTTAACGAACATACGAACAACGTCATCGGGGTAGTGATGGTAACCAAGAAGGTTCTGTCCTCTGAGGAGCATCTGAAGCTTTGTGTTAGGACAAGCCTTTTTGATTTTTCTGAGTCTTTCCCATGGATCTTCGTTAAGGTAACGAAGGCAAGAGTCAAATGTTGCTCCGCCCCAGCACTCTAATGAGTAGTAGCCTGCTTTATCAAGCTCTGAAAGGATGGGCTCAAACTCGCTGAATTTCATACGTGTTGCAATAAGTGACTGGTTAGCGTCACGCAACTCTGTTTCGGTAAACTGAACCTTTTGCATTTTGCTTTTCTCCTTTTAATAATAGTTTGCATTTCTGCGGAAAGGAAATATATATTTTCAACGAAAGGCACAATGTACTATATATATAATAGTATATATAAATATATGCCTTCCAATTTTTCCCACTATATCATACTATAACTTAAGACTTTTATCAAGTGATTTATAAATTTTTGTCGAAATTTTAACAAGGCTGTCTTTTGAAAAATGTTTTATTATACAGATTGTATGCTTCATTATTATACAGATTGTATGCTTCAGGTGTATTCTTATCTGCAAAAGCTCCCATTCCCGTTTGGGAGGGAGCTTGTTTAGTGTATATATATAATAGTATATAGTATCTGCATTACGTAAACACTACTATATATAATAGTACATATAATATAAGCGGATGCTTATACTCTTATGAGCAAGGTAATGCTTAACGGCAGAATACGTGTTTGCCTATTGTTGTAATAACAGGTCGGGTGCGAATCCATTTATTAGATGTTTTTGCGGGATTGTAGTAATAAAGCGCACCACCGGTAGGGTCCCATCCGTTAAGCGCGTCTTGTGCTGCCTTGCGTGATTCTGTCGTGGGTGCAACGCTCCAGTTGCTGTCTGTGACAGCAGAGAATGCACCCTTCTGATAAACTACGCCCGAAACGGTATCGGGGAAGGATGATGAGTCAACTCTGTTAAGCACAACAGCACCAACTGCCACCTGTCCTGTGTAGCTTTCACCACGTGCCTCGGCAGCAATAACCTTTGCAAGAAGATATACGTCTGATGAGCTATAACCGCTACCTGCTGACGAGGTATTACCAAGCCCAAGGTACAAAAGCGTTTTTGATCCTGCAATACCATCAGCAGTAATTCCTACGGATTTCTGGAACCTTCGAACAGCGCTTTGTGTCTTTACGCCGTATACACCGTCAACTGCTCCATCAAAAAAACCAAGTGATTTAAGCTTTTGTTGTATACGTCGAACCTCGTCACCTCTGGATCCTATTTTAGAAAGTACCTCAATTTCTGATGATTGCCTGTTATTAGTAACCGCTATACCACCTATAGATATAATAATTGCAACACACAGGGATATGCAAATTGCCTTATGTGCTTTGTTTAATTTAAAATGGAATTTGTGTTTCATAATACACCTCAATATTAATGTTTTTAATATAATAAACGGCAATTTTGATTTTATACATTGTTTTGACAAAGTTATGAACAGGAAAATTGTGGTATAAAAGGGGCTGAAACACAACATATTGTGAGTTGAAAAATAATTTAAAAATAATTGAATTTTTTTGAAAATAATGCTTGACTTTTGGGGTATCCTTATGTATAATACAAACCCGTTGACAACAAAAAACGTTTGCGAGGCGCTGAGGTTTTTGGTAACAGAGAGGCCCTCAAAAACCCTTTAACGAATGAGACCCCGAACCACCCGGGAGGGTGTAAAAAAGGTTGAAAAAAGTTAAAAAAAGATGTTGACAAAACGAGATGATTGTGATATTATCTTAAGGCACTCGCGAGAGGGAGACCGAACGGGAGAGCGAAACGAACCTTGAAAATTAAACAACGATAAAGAAAAAACCCTTGAGATTTTTT
>JAZQRX010000011.1:0-86439 GCA_045629785.1 Acutalibacteraceae bacterium
CGGTTAACCATATCCATTTCCTTCTTACAATCGCCGTAGGTGAAGTCCATCTCTTTACCGCCAACAATTGCAGGTGTATCCTTAAGGTCTGCAGGAACAGTCCAGTCAAGAGTGATGTTTGAGAATGGAGCCTGTGTACCCCAACGAGAAGGTGTATTTACACCGAAAATGAATGACTCAATGCACTTTTTAACCTGCTTGTAGTCAAGGTTATCAACCTTAACGAAGGGTGCAAGGTATGTGTCAAATGATGAGAAAGCCTGTGCGCCTGCCCATTCATTCTGCATAATACCAAGGAAGTTAACCATCTGGTTGCAAAGTGGAGCAAGGTGACTTGCAGGTGCAGAGGTAATCTTACCGGGAACACCGCCGAGACCCTCCTGAATAAGCTGTCTGAGTGACCAACCTGCACAGTAGCCTGTAAGCATTGAAAGGTCATGAATGTGAACGTCACCGCTGCGGTGTGCATTAGCGATTTCTTCATCATATACCTCTGAAAGCCAATAGTTAGCTGTAATTGCACCTGAGTTTGAAAGAATAAGACCACCAACACAGTAGGTAACTGTTGAGTTCTCTTTAACACGCCAGTCAGTAACCTTAACATAGCTGTCAACAAGCTCTTTATAGTCAAGAATGGTTGACTTCATATTACGGATTTTTTCACGATTTTTTCTGTAAAGAATGTAAGCCTTTGCAACGTCTGCATAGCCTGCCTGAACAAGTACAGACTCAACACTGTCCTGCACATCCTCAACAGCAACAAGGTTGTTACTGATTTTAGGCTCAAAGTTTGCAGTAACCTTGAGCGCAAGGAAATCAATAATGTTATCATTATACTGTTTATTACATGCTTCGAAAGCCTGTTTGATAGCAATAGCGATTTTTTCAATATTAAAATCTGCAATTTTGCCGTCACGCTTAATTACCTGATACATAATTCTCCCACTTTCTTTTAAAATTTTTGTAATTCTGTGTTTCTGAGTAAACCGCCAGGGCACACTTATACCTTCAAGGCGGCGACCGTAATTGATAATAACAGAAACCTTGTGTTTTGTCAATATAAAAAACACAATATCTTGTGTTTGCTCAAAAAATTTTTTAAGCCCAACACAAGATATTGAGTGCATTTTCGTAAAATATAGCAATATTACACATATATCTGCTGTTCAATTTGTACACTTTTGCCCTTTTGCACAACAAGGCACTTCACAACACCACAATATATTGTGCTGACCAATTTTTGCCACACAATAAAAAGTGTTTAAAATAAATATACCAATATATATCGTTGTGTAAAAAAAGCGTTAAATACCCCTGATTTGTGCATTAGGAATGTTAACACGCACAATATCTAGTAGCTCATACATTTCTGCCTTAGAAACGCCCCTGCAATTACTATCTATAAGCTGACCCGAATCAACAAAATTCTGCAAGAAGTATTTTGGGGTATTCATTATCCATTCAGAAAGCTCCTTCATACTGTCTTTTGTATGAAAATCTGCTGTTACGGTTGTTCTGAATTCGTAGTCTACACCGCTGTTTTTAAGTATATTTATACTCTCCTGAACAGGCGCTAAATCAAAGGCTTTAAGCCCTATAGTTTCGGCATATTTTGTGGGTGAATTTTTAATATCCATAGCTACGTAATCAGCAAGACCCAGCTCTAAAATACCTGCAAGTTTTTCGGGGAACGAGCCGTTTGTATCAAGCTTGATATCATACCCCAAATCTTTTATTTCATATAAAAATCTCTCAATATCCTTTTGCAAAAGAGGCTCGCCACCTGTTACTGCAACACCATCAAGCACGTTTTTACGCATTTTAAGATGCTCAAAAACATCCTCTTCAGGGTAAAAGTCATTATCCTGCTCAGTTACAAGCAGGGCATTGTGGCAAAAAGGACACCTGAAATTACATCCACCCGTAAATACAGTACAGGCTGTCCTGCCCGGGTAGTCAAGCAAGGTTAATTTTTGAAACCCTTTTATTATCATTTTTATCACCATAAAAATTATATATCGACTGCAAAACCAAGTCAACCCATATAAGAATTTTTGGTAAAACTTTCAAGAAATACCATATTGTGGTATATTAATATAAAAATAAATAACATTAATATACAAATTTTGTATTTACTTTTTTATAATGCTGTGATATAATACGGGTACGATAATGTACACTTATAGTTATTTTGGAGGAATTTATCATGACAATCAAAAAAGCAATTGCTGTTTTTATGGTAGCAGTTATGCTTATGGCTTCCTTCTCAACTGTTGGTAATGCCGCCGGTACTTACACAATTGTTGAGGGACCCATTAAAACAGCATACACAGACTGTGATTATTTCAACCCTCAGGGCATCACAATCACAGATGGCACAGACGTTATTGAATACAGTCCCGTTGATGACAAGTGGGCATTCGATCCCGCTCTCAACGTACTTCTCTCAGTAGGCACTGACGCAGATGGCAACGACGTTCTCGAGCAGGAAGTCGAGATTTTCTATGACAACCAGCTTGTTGGTACAGTTGTTGTTGATGTTGACCACCTCCTCGGTGAAATCACTTTCCTTGGTGAGGCAGGTCATGGTCAGTATTGCCTTGGTTGTGGCAAGCTTCACAACTATGAGGCTCACTCAGTACCCGAGTTCATTCCTAACGATGACGGCGGTCTTTTTGTACAGCAGACTCAGACAGGTACTTGTGAAATTTGTCAGGGCAAGGTTACCGAGAATATTCCCGGTTCAGAAAAATTCGGTACAATCTTCAATCCCGAAACAATGACAGAAACTGAGGCTGAAATTGTTGGTTACATCTACAACATCCTCGTTACACTTATCCAGATGCTTGTAGGCATTAAATAATCAGGAGGTACGTATAACATGAAAAAGATTTTATCAATTGTTCTTGCAGCTGTTATGCTTTTCACATGCACAAGCATCGCAGTAAGTGCAGAAGAACCTGCTCCTGCATTATCATTCGAAGTTACAGGTACATATTTCCTTGCTGAGAATATTTCTGTTACAGAGGCACTTTTCTCACACAATCTTACAATCGACGACTCAAAGCTTTGTGCTTTCGACGGCGAATCAAAGGCTTACTCTTATGAAATGAAGTCGATCGTTGCTAATGGTATTGACTACATTACAGATCCCGAAGCATTCTTTGCTTCATTCGATAAAGAGGCTGGTTACACAGGTACAAACCTTGAAGTTACTTTCATTATGAACTTTGAATCTGACAAGGTTTTTGGTACACTTGATTACACATGCTCAATTATGGGCTTTATGGCTCCTCTTACAGTAGGTCTTGGCCCTGTTGACGATGCTCTTTCAAACGTAGCTCTTCCCGTTGAGGTTGAGGTTAAGGGTAATGTTTGGGAGTTCCCCGAGGTAGATATAGTTACAGTTCTTCAGAGACCCACCAAGCAGGATTACCTTGACACAGAGAAATTCGACCTTACAGGCACACAGGTTTATGTTGAAACAATAAAAGCTGTTGATCGTGTTGAAAAACCCGCTGAAGACGGTTCTATGTATTATGAATATACTTATGAGCCCGGCTACAAAGGTATAGTTACATACGGCCCCACAAATGCTAACATGTTCACATGTAACCCCAACAAGAACGAAAACCTCAGCGTTCATGCATCAGAGGTTATTGCTTATTTCGATGGTATCGAGATTGCAAAGCTCCCCGTTCACGTTGATCACTCTTGGTCAAACGGTTATGTAAGCATCACAACAGACAAGTACTCAGAAGGTAAGCCCGGTTATCATGCTACACTTTGTGATGGTTGTGGCGAAGCACACGATGCACAGCCCCACATTCCCTCACCTGTTCTTGATGAAAACGGCAACGTAATGTATGACGAAGAGGGTAACGAGATTTGCTGGACATTTAACAATGACCAGACATTCACAAGCAACGGCACAGAATCATCAATCTGTATGGATTGCGGCGCAGTTCTTACAAGAAACGTATTTAATTCAGCAGATTACAACGATGCTTTTGCTAACTACCACTTCTTGAGAGTAATCTTTGATTACATCAACCTCCTTCTCAGACTTATCAATGGTGCATTCCCCAACGCATAACAAAATAACTATATTTAACCCCGACGGCTTGTTAAAGCGGTCGGGGATTTTTAAAATGCAAAATGCAGAATGCAGAATGCAAAATTATTGGGTAGGCTATTATAGTGCAAAGCGCAAAACGCAAAGTTTCAGGTCTGTGACGCGATTTATAAAGCTATCACAACTATCAACTAAAACCAGAAAAACAAATTTGCTAACGACTCTACCTCTCTGTTTGAGAGCAAGGAGCACCAACCATTTTTTATTGTATCATTTTCACTTTATGTTTGCGACAGCTTTATAATAGCTAACGTAGTTCCGAAATTTTAAATTTAAAATTTACGATTTAAAATTATAAACCCCTCCAACCATAGGGTTGGATGGGTTTAATGTTGGCTGTTTTTTATTTTTAATCGTCCTGTGCTGCTTCTTTAATTATTGCATCGGGAATAGCTTCACCATGCTTAACGAAAAGGATACACAAGATACTGAGAATAAACATTATCGGACTATATACAAACAAAGACATATAAGAACCCGAAATCATACGAACAATACCGTAAATAATGGGAGATGCAATCTGTGCTGAGAAGGTTGCGGTGTAATAGTAGCCTGTGAATGTACCTACCTTATCAATACCACCTATTTCAAGAACAAGGGGAAGTGTGTTAACGGTGATAAGCATATTTGCAAATCCGCCGAAGATAAGTGCCACCCAGATAAGTGTCAGACTGTGTGTAAGAACATACATAAGGAACACAACCATAAACACTACAAGACCAATAAGGATGGTTTTCTTTCTGCCAAGCTTTTTACCCATCTTACCGGCAGGAATAGCTGCAGCAGCAGAGCAAACTGCAAACAAGGTTGTCATAATAGTTGCTTCACTTGTTGATTTACCGAGAACCTCTGCAGCAAACAGTGCAAAGAAGGTTGTTATAGCATTTGTTCCGCAGAAAAGGAAGAACAATCCACCAAGCATAGCAATAAGGCTCTTACGCTCACCCTTTGAAAGCTTCTGTTCTTTTTTAGCAGCCTTTTTGGCAGCTTTTTCAGCCTCTGCCTGGGCCTTTTCCTCAAGAGCCTGATTCTTTGCAGCCTCAACCTCGATTTTGCTTGAAGGCTCCTTAACGAATGCTCGTATAACAAGCATACCGATAATCATTACAATACCGCCAACAAGGAAAACGTATGGGAATGTTGTTGACTGCTCGTTATCAATGCTAACATCAGTCTGTGTAATAAGCTTGTAAACTACACCTACGACTGTACCTGCTACCATACCGATAACGCTACCAACGCCACCCATAAGGTTGATAATAGCGTTACCTTCACTTCTCAATTCAGGGGGTGTAAGTGCAGGCATAAGAGCAACCGCAGGGGCGCGCCACAAGGACATCGAGAAAACGAAAAGTATGATGCAAACCATTGTTGCAGGGAGAGAGTTTGTAAGTGCCACCCAGGGAATGAGAGCAAATATTGCCGCAGAAACAGGAGCACCATACACAATAAACGGACGGCGTTTACCTAACTTTGAACGGCAACGGTCTGAAAGCTTGCCGAATGTAGGCTGGAAGATAACACCGAAGATATTATCAAAGGTCATTATAATACCAATGAACAATGGCACGAGTGTAATGCCGCCACCCGCAATATTAACGTCCTGACCCTGAGTTTCAGCAAATTTTGCCAAAACAGGGAAGGCATCGTTAAGCTTTTGGCTTAAAGCAGTAATCCATGCAGATTCACTAAGAAGTCTGTTAAGGATTTTTGTAATGTACGGGTCATAAATCGCCCAAGCAATTGATGTGGAAAGAAAAGCAAAGCCTGTCAATATAGTGTGACCGACATGAAGCTTGCCATTTTTCTCACAAAAGAGTTCTTGCTTGCTCATAAAAAATTCCTCCTTGTGATTTATTAAACTGTACAAACAGTATTCTACCACACCTTGAAGCAAAAGCCAACAAATAAAGAGCCTGTCATTATTTTTTCGGTACATTACCTAAATAATACGGCTCTTTTTTGTTTATTATTTTTAATGATTGTTTTTTATTGTTTACTCCTGTAGCTTTCGGCTTCCCAGTTAACAATAAAATCAGTAAGCTCATCACTCATAGGCTTTGCACCGCCAAAGCTACGTGTATAGAATTCTATCTTCATAGCATCATTGAAAAGTGCTGCCGCAGTTTCACTACCCTTTGGTGTAAAATCTACTGCGTAAATACCACAGTCTTTTACAAAAATAATCTTTGGCATAAAGCCGTTAGCCTTTTTGTACCCATCAACTGCAGGTGCAATTTCCTCTATACTATTTATATATATAGGATAAGGCTTGCAATAAACAACCTGGTCAGGGTTAAAGGGCTTACGGATTTTATTGAAAGCAGCTTCACTCTGTGCATATTCAAGTGATGCGGCAGAAGGCTCATAGGTAATTACGCTATCCTCACCGAAAACATCTGCAATTTCATTAAAAATAAGCTGTGACTTGTCGCCATCAAATTCACCGACTGCAAAATCAGGGTCACAGGGGGCTTCTGTGCGGATTTTTGACATTACCGCAAAAAGCTTTTCACCCAAAGCATCAACATTATCATCTGCAATAAATATACCGTGATTTTCAAGAAGGAGCATATCAGCACATTTGCCCATTTTTGCTTTATACTCATTTAAGGTATCATAGCAGATTTTTGCAAGTGTATAACCAGGCTTACAGGCATCCACCCACAAAACCTCGTCACCGAATAATTTTTGTGCCCACACTTTGCCATCAACAGCACAGGTGATGCCGTTTACAAGTGCAGGGTGAAGGTGAAGCACGTAGGTCTGAGGGAAAAGACTGTGAAGTGTTGTTTCAACGCTTGGTCTTTTATCCTCCTGACCGGGGAGCTTTGCCGCCATTAAATCTGCAAGTGAAAGAGCCTCACGCTCTTTGTCGTTATCAGGATAGGTTTTTGTGAATATCTCCGCAATTTTTTCGCGGCTCATTCTAACAAATCCCTCGGCGGTAATATCGCTGAGGCGTGTACCTGAGCCCTTGATGTACATTACATCACCATCTTTTGCTGATGTGTTACCACCACCTGCCAGAACAAGCTCTTCATTACTGCCATAAAAATTACTGAAATTTACAAGTGACTCTAAAATCATAATATATAACCTCTATCTTTTTATATATGGTCTGGGTATCTTTCAACAGTTATAATGCCGTCTTTTACGTGCATTTTTGCAATACGGGCATTACGTCTGTCACCATTAAGTCCGTCTGCCTCAACGTTACGGGCGTGGTAAACAATATAATACTGACCGTCAACCTTAATAACTGAGTTGTGGCCTGTGCCCTCCTCCCACTCGTTTGACCTGAGAAGTGGTGCATAGGTTTTGTCATCGGGCATTTTGTTGAATTTAACCTTTGTTAAATCCTGCTCGGTTGTTTTTGCAGCAGCATAGCCGACAAAATAGGTTTCATCCTCATATCTGCCACCGCTGTACATAAGGTATTGCCACTCGCCCTCCCGGAACCAAAAAGCACCCTCAAGGGTGTGCCAATGCTGACCCACTTTATAATGGTTGCGACAGAAAATTTCTTCATCAATTGAGGGAAGAAGAACAACTGTAGGCTCACCCTCAAGTGTAAATGGGTCTGACATTTTCTGCACAACAATGTGAGTGCCGATTCTGTCACCCTCAAATGTGTTGGGTGAATAGAAAAGGAACAAGCCTGCATCTGTTTTTACAATGTGTGAGTCAATACTGAAGGGGTGTGCAATCTGACCCTTAAGCTCAAAGGGACCCATAGGATTATCACTTACAGCAACGTGCATCGCCTGATGGTGACCGCCCTGGTCAGGCACATCCTCATAAAACTCAAATGAAAAATAAATATAGAACTTTCCGTCAAGGTGAATAACAGAGGGTGCCCAAAAATGGTCTCTACCGGGGATAGTAAAAATCTGACCCTCAAACTTCCAGTCACCTAAAAGTGTGTCACAGGAATAGCCGTAAAGTCCGTCATCACCTGTAGTATAAATATAGTATTTGCCCTTGTGCTCAATGATATACGGGTCTGCCTGACCGATGTAATTATCTTTATCAATTTTAAGAAGCTGCATAAGTTATCTCCTTTTACGAGGCTTTTGACCGCCACGACGATTATTATTGTTATTATTTCGGGGGTTTGACTTTTGTTTTTTTGCTTGCTCTACCCTATCCTTATACGATGGCTTAACAAGGCACTTTCTGTCATATCCGATTAAATCCTCTCGGTGACATTTTTTAAGTGCTGTGCGCACAAGGTCTGCGTTTTTAGGGTCGGCGCATTGTAAAAGTGCCCTTTGCATACGCTTTTCTTCAGGTGTTTTTGGCACGTAAACCTTCTGCATTGTGAATGGGTCAAGCTCTGTATAAAACATAACAGTTGACGCTGTACCCGGTGTGGGGTAGTAATCCTGCACCTGCTCGGGATTATAATTCCAACGCTTAATAAACTCTGAAAGCTTTATAGCATCATTAAGGGTGCTACCCGGGTGGCTTGACATAAGGTATGGAACAAGGTACTGCTCTTTACCAAAGCTCTTTGTAAGCTCAAAATATCTGTCCTTAAACTTTTCATACACCTTAAAATCAGGCTTACCCATAAGGCGGAGCACGTTACCCGAACAATGCTCGGGTGCTACCTTAAGCTGACCGCTGACATGGTCACGGACAAGCTTTTTAAAGAAAGCGTTACCTGACGGGCTTTTGTCTGCCATAAGGTAATCAAATCTGATACCTGAACGTATAAATACCTTTTTAATTTTCGGTATACTTTCAATCTCTGAAAGGAGCTTTATATATTCGCTGTGGTCTGCTTTAAGATTTTTGCAAGGCTCTGGCGCAAGGCATTTTCTTTTGGCACAGACACCGCTTTTAAGCTGTTTTTCACAGGCAGGGCCACGGAAGTTTGCAGTAGGACCGCCAACGTCATTGATATAACCCTTAAAGCCTGGTAATTCTGTAAGGAGCTTAGCCTCTTTAACAACGCTGTCAATACTGCGCGAGCGTACACTTCTGCCCTGATGAAATGCAAGTGCACAGAAGTTACAACCACCAAAACAGCCACGATTGTGAGTGAGTGAAAACTGCACCTCGGTAATGGCAGGTACACCGCCCTGACTTTTATATGAAGGGTGGTAATCCCTCATAAACGGCAGGTCATAAACCTCATCAAGCTCTGCTTGCTCAAGGGGTGGCATAGGCGGATTCTGCACAAGCATTTTATCGCCGTAATACTCAACCAACGCCTTACCGTAAACACTATCCTGATTTTCATATTGCACCGCAAAGGCACGGGCATAATATTCTTTGTCTGTTTTTAATTTTGCAAAATCCCACTCACCGCAGGAATCAAAGTGAATTTTGTCACCCTTTTCACCCAACCATACTGTACCGCGCACGTCACGGATTTTGTTAATGGGTACGCCTTTATCAAGGAGTGCGGCAATTTTTCTTATAATATTTTCACCCATACCATAGGTAAGAATATCTGCACCTGATGATACAAGAAGACTTTCTAAAACACAGTCATCCCAATAATCATAATGGGCAAAACGTCTGAGTGAAGCCTCAAGACCGCCTAAAATAATTGGTGAATCGGGGTATGCCTCTTTTATAAGACGGCAATAAACCTCAGTTGCTCTGTCGGGTCGAAGTCCCATTTTACCGCCCGGTGAATAATAATCATAATTACGCTTGCGTTTTGCAACGGTGTAGTGAGCAACCATAGAGTCTATATTACCTGCCGAAACAAGGAAGCCAAGACGGGGCTTACCAAAGCGCTTGAAATCTTCACAATTATTAAATTTGGGCTGTGCAAGGAATGCAACGTTAAACCCTTGTGCCTCAAGCACACGGGTTATAATGGCAGCGCCAAATGATGGGTGATCAACGTAGGCATCACCGCACACGTAAACAAAATCAACCTCTGCCCAACCGCGCTCTTTAACCTCGGCGGCGGTAACAGGTAAAAATGCTTTACCTTTCATATATCATACACCTGTTCGTTTTGTAATTTTTTGGCAATAACGGGTACAGACTCTACTGTATCCGCCTGTAATTGGGGCTTATGGATTTCGGGATAAATCCACGTACCTGTTGTACGCACCCAGAATGGAATACACCCTGCATTACGTGAGCCATCAACGTCAAACTTCGGGTGGTCGCCCACATACATCATCTCTGACGGTTTAACACCCAGACGGTCGCATATAAGGTGAAAAACTCGTGGGTCAGGCTTCCAGTAAGGCTCATCGCCGGTTATGACTATTTCATCAAAAAAGTGGGTTATGCCCAACATATTAAGCTTTGCGGTCTGCACATCATGGGTGCCGTTTGTAATAAGACCCAATAAAAAGCCGTCATCCTTCAGCTGTTGTAAAACGTTATTTGTAAATGCAAAGGGCACCGCAACGATTTTAAAGCAGGACAACACAAATTGAACATAATCATCATACTCGGGAATTTCAGTAAAGACACCTTTATTGCAAAGGTGGGCAAAAATCTCCTGCCAACCGCGATGCACATAGTTTTTATCCGCCCACGAAAGCTCGTTATAAATAAAATCATCTGTAATATCAGGGCTTATTTTAAAGCCCTCTCTGAATCGGGGAACAATCTGTTTAATTGTGGCGTACCTATCAAAAAGTGTATGGTCAAGGTCAAAAACAACCGCCTTTAACAAATCGCCACCCCCAAAAAAGAATATATATAATTGTATCATAAGAGGGTGGGTATTGCAATAAGGTAGGTATTAAAAACGCAGAAAAGCACTATCTTGCGATAGTGCTTTTCCGCTGTGGATGTGGGGTGTGAAAGAGAAAGATATGGCTTTATATAAACTCCCGAAGGAGGTTATACCAAAAATATGGTTTATTACATATGCTATTACTCTGCTATCTGATTTGAATAGACCTTATCTAACCTGATTATAGCAGGGTCACCGGGCTTTGATATGCGTATCACATATTCAAAATACTCGTCTGTTTCGCATTTGGCGGTATCCGCCTCAAGCCCCGCCTTGCGGATTGTATCAACTGCGTGATTAAGGGTATTAAGAAATATTCTCATATCCTTATACGCTCTCAATTGCGGTCTGTTTTTGGCTTTTTTACGCCTGTCCACCTCGCCTATAAGCCTTTCTGCCTCGGCTACGGTAAGACGGCGTTCAATAATTATATCAAGTATTCTTGACCTTGTTGTGTTATCGGGTAAAGTGAGCAGCGCCCTTGCGTGGCGCTCCGTAAGGCCTGAAAAGGTTATTTTATCACGCAACTCCTCAGGTAGCCTTAACAATCTTAATTTATTTGATAGCGTTGATTGTGCTTTACCTAATTTACGGGAGATTTCTTCTTGTGTAAGTCCGTGGTCTACCATTAATTTTTCTATGGCAACGGCTTCTTCAAAAAAATCAAGATTTTGCCTTTGAACGTTTTCAATAATGGCAAAGAGTGCCGACTGTTCATCTGAAACGTTCATAACTATACATGGGATTTTTGTCATACCCACTATTCGGGCGGCACGTAACCGACGCTCGCCTGATATCAATTCAAATCTGCCGTCGGGCAGAGGGCGTACGTTTATGGGCTGTAAAAGACCGTTTGACCTGACAGAGGATGCAAGTCCTTCAAGCTCGTTATAATCAAACCTGACCCTGGGCTGGTGTGGGTTTGGTAAAATGATTTCGTGTGGCAGAAGCTGTATCTGACAGTTGGCTTTGTTTTTAGATGATGTTTTTAACATTCCTGTTCCTTTCCGACTTATGTACCGTCTGTGTTGTCCTCCACACTGTTCCCTCCCGTTGATTACACTATAGCACCTTTGCGCAAAAAAATAAAGCATTTTCGGTCGGGTCAAATCGACAGAAAATGCTTTAAATCGTTGATTTTACAAGGGTTTTTTGGCTATCTGTGCCGATACCCTTGGGTACTTTGGCGGAATTTGCGAAATCTTTTTTACTTTTATTATTGCACGCTTATCGCCACCGGGGAGTGAAAACTCATCTACACCCTGAATTTTACCGCCCAACACCTTAAGTGAGTTGGTTGCACCGTCAATTTCTTCAACGGCTGCAGCACCCTTAAGTGATAAGAACGCACCGCCCTTTTTTACAAAGGGCAAGGTGTATTCAAGCAAAACCCTTAACTCTGCAACCGCCCTTGCAGTTGCATAATCGTACCTTTCACGGAAGTCGGGCTTCTGCCCTGCCTCCTCAGCACGCATATGCACAACCTGTGCATTATTAACACCCATAGCCTGTGCCATATCTGCAACGGCTTTGAGCTTTTTGCCCGTTGAATCAAGTAAAGTAACCTGTACATCGGGGTTTGCCGCTGCAATTACAAGCCCGGGGAAGCCTGCACCTGTGCCTACATCTATAATCTTATCACCTGATTTAAAATCGGCGTATTTGCACACAAGCAAGCAATCAAGAAAATGCTTTACGGCAATACCCTCATCATCAGTTATAGCGGTAAGATTTATTTTTTCATTCCACTCTTTAAGAAGTCGGGCATAGATTTCTAGCTTACCAGCTAAATCATCATTTAAATCTATGCCGTATTCTTCAGTGTGTTTTTTTAAATAATCAATGGCTGACATATTAACCTCTGTGAAGCTTAAGAATTTCTTTAATAGGACCTGTGAAATCCTCTGCAAGGGGTGGAAGTCCCTTTTCAGAATCAAGGAAATCGGTAAAAATCATACCCTTATAGTCATTTGTCATCTGGAATTTTGCAATTGTTTCAGTAAGGTCCTTACGTCTGTCTTTATTAGTAAGGTGAGTGCAATCCTGCAAAGTAATTTCAACCTTTGACTTAGGTGTAGCATCAACAACAATTGCAAGTGTGCCGCCACATTTTTTGATTACAGCGTCACTCCCCTTGCCGTTAACAAGCACAGTAACATTTGCATCAACAATATCCTTGAATTTAAGGTTGTATTTTCTGCGCTGAGGCACAACAGATGTGTCACCCTCACCCTTATTGATAGTGAATTTAACCTGAGAGCCACTCTCAGCAACTGTAAATGCAGTTTTGCAGAATGCACCATCTTTATAAGAAAGTGTTTCACCGTCATCCTCATAAAGAGTAAATGTATTATTACCGCGGTAAATAAGCACCTCAAGCTCCTTGGGGTTAGAGCAATCATTTGTACGGTCATTTGCATCAAGGGGAATAATTGCACCCTCTTTTGCAAGTACGGGAATATAATCAATATCACGATAAAGCTTTACAAAGTGATTACCGCTGTAAATTCTGCCTGTAAAGATATCGGTATATCTGCCCTCGGGAATCCACGCCATAACACCTGCCATATTTGTATCAGGCGAGGTATGCTCTGTAATGGGGGCAACAATAAGCTCTGTACCAAAGAAGAACTGGTTTTTGCACTCGTATGCACGTTCCTCTTCAGGATATGCATAGTACATAGGCTCACAAATTGCTCTGCACTCAGTATGGGTGCGATAGTTCATTGTGTAAATATAGGGCAACAATTTATGACGAAGTCTTAAATTATCCTTTGCGATACGCTCAACGGGGCCACAATAGTTCCATGGCTCTTTACCCATAAACTCATTATTGGTTGAGTGAAGTCGCATAACAGGGCTGAAAACGCCAAGCTGTAACCAACGAAGGTAAAGCTCATCATCCTTTTTACCCATACAATGACCGCCGATATCGTGGCTCCACCAGGGGTAAGCAACGTTAGATGCAGTTGCAGTAAAGCCGGGCTGGAATTTAAGACTTGCCCAGGTCTGTGTGGTATCACCGCTGAAGCCTAACGGATAGCGCTGACTACCTGCACCGCAGAAACGTGAAAGAATGAGTGGTCTGTGATTATCCTTAGCATTATCAAGGAAATGATAGTGGTTAAGAGCCCACAAGGGGTCAAGACCGGGCACATTGGTACGAGTACCCTGCTGCCAGTCAATCCACCAGAAGTCAACACCCATTTTTTCAAAGGGATGATGAAGAATTTCAAAGTAATTTTTAGTAAACTTTTTATCTGTAATATCAAATTTAACAGGCTTTTTCAAGGCAGGGTCCTGACCCATAGCCTTACACATATCCTCATACTGGTTCTCAAACCAGCGCACACCCATTGAGGGGTGAATGTTAAAGGTTACCTTGTAGCCATCATCCTTAAGCTTTTTAAGGAATCCCTCAGGGTCGGGGAATAAATCTGTGTTAAATGAATATCCTGTCCAACCGGTTGACCATACGTCATAAACGTATTCCATAAAATTCTTATGAGGAACAACCTTGTGGCTATCCTTACCGAATTTGCTTTTGATGTCAACCCAATGCCAGTCCATATCAACTGTGGCAACTGTTACGGGGATCTCTTCATCCTTAAAGCGATCCATAAGCTCAAGATACTCGTTCTGAGTATAGGCTTTGTAACGGCTCCACCAGTTTGAAAGTGCAAAACGGGGAATAAGCGGTACTGTACCTGTAAGCTTATACAAGGCTGTGGTTGCGCCTACATAATCGTAGCCGTATGCGAAATAATATTTATCGCTTTCTTTATGCTTACGGGGTAAAATAGCACCATCATCTTTAAGAACGAGTGTATCGCTATCATCAAGTATTGCTACGCCGTTTTTTGAACAAACACCATCACCAAGGGTGATTACACCTGCAGTAATATCAAGTGTACGGCAAGTACCCTTAAGGTTACCTGCTGTATAGTTTGTAACTACTCTGCCGTCGCGTAATTTAATGCGGAGCATTTTGTTTGCTTTGAATGAATAAAGAAAGTTTGCCTTTGTTGTTTTAATCTCTATAGTATCGCGTGATTCGTTAACTTTAAACTCGGGCTTTTCAAAATCACGGAACCACACACTCTGTGTAGGCTCATCGCAGAATTTACCCTTGCTCTGCACCTCAACACGCAAAAGGCAGGGTGTAATTACCGTAAACCTTACATTTTTGCGCACGACAACATGGCTATCGTGAGCTATGGGAGAGGCAGATATTTTAAATCTATCGTTGAAATTCTCCATAGTGTTCTCCTTCGTGAATGTATTTTATTTGTTAATTACCTACATTATATAATACATCTTATATATTTTAAAGTCAACCGTAATAAACTTTGATATATGTTTAATTATTACCAAAATGCAGGGCGTATTTTCTACATTTTAACAAGGGCTTTTCGTTGACAACAGGCTTAGTATTTGGTAAAATTATTGTTTGTGAAAGGGTGATAGTATGGTATTCCAGAGAAAACTCGGCTTTGATAACGATATGTACATCGAAAAACAATCAGAGCAAATCCTTAAGCGTGTTGATGAATTTGGCGGTCGTCTTTACCTTGAGTTAGGCGGCAAGCTTTTTGATGACCTTCACGCATCAAGAGTTCTGCCCGGCTTTAAGCCTGACAGTAAGCTACAAATGCTTTTGAATCTTAAAGACCACGCAGAGGTTGTTATAGTTATCTCTGCAGGTGATATTGAAAGCAACAAAATCCGTCGTGACCTGGGCATATCATACCATAGTGAAATACTCCGTCTTATAGATGCATTTACAAGCGCAGGCCTTTTTGTGGGCAGCGTTGTAATTACACAATATGACGGTCAACCCTCTGCCCTCAAATTTAAAGAGAAGCTGGTTAACCTTGGCATAAAGGTGTTTATGCACTACACTATTGAGGGCTATCCATACAATGTTAAAAAGATTGTAAGTGACGAGGGCTTTGGTAAAAACGAATACATTGAAACCACACGTCCCCTTGTTATTATGACTGCTCCCGGTCCCGGTAGCGGTAAAATGTCAACCTGCCTTTCACAGCTTTACCACGACAACGCAAGAGGTATCAAAGCAGGCTACGCTAAATTTGAAACCTTCCCTATATGGAATTTACCGCTCAAGCACCCTGTTAACCTTGCTTATGAGGCGGCAACCGCTGACCTTAACGACGTTAATATGATTGACCCATATCACCTTGAGGCTTATGGCAAAACAACCGTAAACTATAATCGTGATGTTGAGGCATTCCCTGTGCTTAACGCTATGTTTGAAAAAATTGAGGGTAAGAGCCCCTACAAATCACCTACAGATATGGGCGTTAATATGGCAGGCTATTGCATTATTGATGATGAAATCTGCTGCAAAGCATCACACGAGGAAATTGTACGCCGTTATTTTAACACCCTTTGTGATAAAAAAATGGGTCAGAATAACGATAAGGCAATTGCAAAAATCGAAAGCCTTATGAATCAGGCAGGTATCAGCGTTGAAACTGTCAGACCTATTGTTAAAGCTGCACTTTCACGCAGCGAGGAAACAGGCAACAGACCTGCCGTTGCGCTTCAGTTACCAAACGGTGAAATTGTTACGGGTAAAACAAGTGACCTTTTAGGCTCTGCATCTGCAGTGCTTCTTAATGCCCTTAAGGTTGTGGCAGATATTGATGAAAAAGAGTTACTCATCAAGCGTGAGATTATTGAGCCGATTCAGTCACTTAAAACAAGCATTCTTGGTAACCACAATCCCCGACTCCACACAGACGAGGTGCTTATTGCACTTACAATGAGTGCTGTTACAAGTGAAAAGGCAAAAAAAGCCTTTGATGCACTCAAGGAGCTTAAGGGTAGTGAGGCACACGCTACAGTTATTCTGTCACAGGTTGACAGAGATACCTTCAGAAAGTTAGGTATCAACCTTACCTGTGAGCCACACCACGAGAGCAAAAAGCTTTATCATAAATAATTTATTAAAGGTGTAATTCATTTGATTTACACCTTTATTTTTTTATGGAATGGTGATATAATCCTTTTTGTCGGTTTATGGAATCGGGTGTAAATCCCGAACGAGCCCGTCGCCGTGAAATGCACGATGTATTTTCCTACGATTTACCGCAAAATCGGACAAGCCATTGCAGAAATGTGAGAAGGCGGAAAATATGCATACAGTCGGAATACTTGACCGATACAACCGTTATCTTAAGTTGTTACCAACTTATACAGCGAGCGCCTGTGAAGTATTATCTTGATAACGGAAATATTTTAAAAGGAGTAATTCTATGAAAAAAACAAATTTCAAGAAAAAACTAATTTGCGTTCTTTCATTTGTGCTTATTGCGGTTATGGCACTCACAATGTTCGGATGCGGTAAAACTGATGAGGGTGAAACACCTGAAACAACAGATGCCATTGTTCAGGCAGTTGACCGTCAGGTTATGGGTGAAGGTAAGCTCAGCTTTAATTTCAACGTAACAGATGCAGAGGGTAACGTAAGCTACTTTGAAATTCACACCGACAAGAAAACTGTAGGCGAAGCCCTGATGGAATTAGAGCTTCTTGAGGGCGAAGACGGCCCATACGGATTATATGTTAAGACAGTAAACGGCTTGACATATGACTATGACAAGGACGGCAAGTACTGGGCATTTTATATAAACGGTGTTTACGGCACAACAGGTGTTGAAACAACAAATATCGTTACCGGTGCAACCTATGAATTCAAGGCAGAAGCGTAACGCTACCGTCAAGGAAATTGCCGTTTTCGGTATGCTGGGCGCTTTGATGTATGCATCAAAGGTTATTATGGAGCTTGTTCCTAACGTACATTTTCTTGGTACACTTATAATAGCCATGACCATTGTATACCGCAAAAAAGCCCTTTACCCCATTTACATATTCGTATTTCTTACAGGTCTGCTTAACGGCTTCGGCACCTGGTGGATACCCTACCTTTATATATGGGCAATTCTGTGGGGTGTGACAATGCTTCTACCCAAAAACATGTCCCGCAAAACGGCAGTTATAGTTTACTGCATTGTGTGTTCACTACACGGCTTTTTATATGGTGTGCTGTACGCACCATTCCAGGCAATTATGTACAACCTTAATTTTGAGGGAACAATAGCCTGGATAGCTGCAGGTCTGCCATACGATGCAATTCACGGAGTGGGTAACCTGATCTGTGGTATACTTATAGTCCCCTTGTCAGAGCTGCTTTTAATAGCAGAAAAAACAGTTAAAAAAACGTAAAAAGAACCTCATTGACTCTAACGAGTCAATGAGGTGTTTTGTTATGTTAAGCATTTCTTCTCCAATGGAATAAGTATTGCTGAGCAATTCCTTCAGTATCTCTGATACATTCGGGCAAGCCATCGGGATAAAGCTCCGCCACGATGCGATTAACCCACACGTCGCGGGGGAATGCCTCTACCCTACCGAAGCCATAAAGGAGTGTGCATTGAGCCACCTTTTCACCCACGCCCTTTATTTTTAAAAGCTGAGCTTTAGCCTCATCAAAGGGTAAGGTTTTTATTAAAGCTATATCAACCTCACCGCTTGATACCTTTTGGGCAGCATCAATTATATACTTTGCCCTGAAGCCTGAACGAATGGGGGCTAAATCATCAACTGTAAGTGTTGATAATTTTTCTGCTGTGGGGAATGTGTAGCCGCCATCTATTTCATCACCGAATTGCTCACACAATCTGTTGATTATTCCTTTGATGCGAGGAATATTATTGTTGGCAGATATTATAAATGAGCAAAGCGCCTCCCATTCATCCTGCTTAAGAATGCGAATACCCGGGTATGTTTCACAAGCCAACATAAGACTTTCGTCATCATAAGACCTGATTATTTTATTGTAATCCCTGTCTAAATCAAAATATTTACGCCACAGGTTATTAAAATCGTTTTCGGTAGTGTTATATAGCGTTACTTTGTTACCCTCTTGTGAAATTCTGAGGAATTTACCACAGGCTACCCCCTGCCAGATATTATCAGAGCCCTTTTGCCACCTGAATGCCTGACCACAATCAAGACACAAAGGCACGTCAAAGCACTCTACATCATCTAAAATAAGGTTGTTTTTATCCTGAAAAACTTTCAATTTCATCACCAAGAATATTATAATATTTTTTATGAAAACAGTAAAGTTGTTTTGTCAACCTATTTTATTGAAATTTAGTTTTTTCTCTCTTTTTAACAGTATTTTCACTTGTTTTTTGGCAACTTTTTATTTGTATATTTTTGCCAACGAACATTTATTTTTTACCCAAAAACATATTTCCATTTTGTATAATTCAAAAAACTTTTTAACAAATCGTATATTTTGACATTGGTCAAATTTTTGTCAAAAACTATATAGAAAATGTCGAAAACCCACTCACATAGCCTGTTTAAGGGGGTAGTTGTAAACATTTTGAACACAGTTTTGAACATTTTTACCCGAAAAGTCTTTTATACTTTTTGTATAATTTTTAACTTGTCAAAATCAACAAGTCTAAAAATTCACATATTTCTAAAAAGACAAATGAACTCAAAAACCTTCGTCATTTTTGTATAACATAGCTTTTGCAACACATTATATTTAAAAACACTACGGAGGATAATTTTTATGATAAAAGGTGTTAACAAACAGGTGTTGGAAATCAACGAAACAAACAACAGCTTCTTTGAAAAAGCCATATTTTTTGTAAAACCCGAGTATAGCGGAATGTCCGAAGGCAAGCTACGTGAAAAAGCCTTTACAGAAATGAATGGTATCTGTAGCCTACCACGTCTGAAAAAAGTTAATACACATACCAAAAAACATATTTGGGTAAAGCTAGGCTGGTTTTTTAGCGGTGTTGTAGCAGGAATATTATTTTGCACATTGTTTTAAGCTGTAATATGTGATAAAATTATTCTCAACAAGTTTCAGGGGGCACTTTATGAAGTACAAATATATTTTCTGGGATTTCAACGGCACTATAATTGATGATGTCAATAACGCCCTTGGCTGCGTTAATGACCTTCTTGCACGAAAAAACCGTAATGCCATAACCCTGCAGGAATATTATAACTACATCGAAACCCCAATCATAGGCTTTTATTACCATATTCTGCCACCCGAAGAAATTGATTTTGACGAGATTTCAAGGGACTATCACCGCGATTACAATAAAAGAATGAGTGAAACGCACCTTGCAGATGGCGCCTTTGATTTATTAAAGGAACTGCATGTGCAGGGTGTTCACCAATACATAATCACCGCAAACCATATTGATGAAACAACAAGCCTTTCAAAAAGCTTTGGTATTTACGATTTTTTGGATGGTATTTTAGGTGCAGATGACACACTTGCAAGCAGCAAAAAAGACCGCGCAATAAAATTATTCAAGGAGCTTGATATACACCCTAATGATGCGCTTTTTGTAGGCGATACACTTCATGACCTTGAAACCGCAAATGCTTTAGGCATTGATTGTGTGCTTGTGGAATATGGCCATCAGGGTAAAAAGCTACTGCAGGAGCACAAAGCATTTACCGTACCCTCACTTAAACAGGTAAGGGATATTATCTTTGATACACGGCATGTAGATTATCATACACACTCCACCTGCTCTGACGGCACAATGACACCCACAGAGCTTGTACACCACGCAAAAGAAAGTGGTCTTTCTGCCTTTGCACTTACAGATCACGACAGCGTTGACGGTATCCGCGAGGCTATGCTTTGTGCTGAAAGCGTGGGCATTGAGTTTGTGCCCGGCATAGAATTTTCAGCAGCAGATAAAACAGAAACTCATATTATAGGTCTTTTTATTGACCCGCAGAACGAAACCCTGCTTGCCACAATTAAGAAGCTGAAGGACAGTCGCAAACGCCGTATGGAGGATATCTGCAGTAAATTGCGCAGTCTTGGAATGGACATAACCCACGACGAGGCACTCTCTGTTGCAGGTGGCAGCTTTGTTGGTAGGGCGCATATTGCAAAGCTTATGGTAGAAAAGGGCTATTGCGAAACTATACGTGAATGCTTTGATAAATATATAGGCCTTAACAAGCCTGCATACTCTGAAAAGAATGAGCTTACAGCAGTTGAGGCTGTTGAGTCCATAAAAGCCGCAGGCGGACTTGCCTTTCTTGCCCACCTTAACCAGACAGGCTATGACCTTAATCAGTTAGAGGAATTATTAATTACACTTAAAAACGCAGGACTTACGGGTATTGAAGGCTATTACCCCGAGTATACTCCGGAACAGGTAAGCGACTATCGTGCACTCGCCGTAAAGCTCGACCTTGCATTTGAGGGTGGCTCTGACTTTCATGGTAAAATGAAGCCACACATAGAAATAGGCAAGGGTAAGGGTGATTTATATATCCCCTACTATGTACACCATCATTTAAAAGAATTATGTAAAAAAGATTAAAAAACAAAATAAGGGCAAAAATAAATCCGTAGAGCGTTAAGCTTTACGGATTTTTGATTTGGAGGTGTTATTATTGAACAACTATGTAAAGCTATGGGCAAAAGAGTTACTGTATAAAAACACTATAAAGCTTTTTACCGCAAGTCTTTTAAGCTTTATTATGCGTTGGGGTACCCTTGCTTTGATTGTATTATTACCCGTTATTTTTATAAATTCAGGTGCTTTTGATTACATCTGCAATTATATAGGCACAAGCCTTGGAGTTGCTATTTCAACAATCTGCTACATCACCCTCACCTTTGGGCTATTGTGCTTCGCAAGCGGAGTAGGTTTAGGTGAACAATGGATTTATCTGCAAAGGCTACGTGGCACAAAAGTAAAATTCAGATTTCTTTTTAAGTTTTTGTTACCCAAAAAGTCTGTACGAGCCTTGAATTTATATATCAAATCACTTTTAATAAAATCAATGTGGCTTGTTTATTTCATAATTCCACCTGCAATCTGCTATGGTTGTGCTCACTTTCTTACAACACAAAATGCAGACAGAATAACAGTATTTATACCCACCCTTGCAGGAGCAATTTTATCATCAACCTTTTTTGTATTGATAAAAAGCGTTTTTGCAAGATATTCACAAGCACAATATTATATGTGCACACGCAATACCACAGCAAAGGATGCCATCAATTTAAGCATTGAGTCAACAGACGGATACCTTAATGACCGCACAGTATTACACTTTACCTTAATTGGTTGGGTGCTCAGCTGTATTTTTATTATACCCGTTATTTACGCTGTGCCGTATATAAAGCTTTGTAATGCTGTATTTACAGACGAATGCTGCACCTGTACTCAGACCACAACGAAATATGCGGTTAATATTTTAGGGCTTCAACCCAACATATAAACGAGGGCGGTTAAAAGCAATTCATCTGCCTGCTCTTCTGCTAAAAGCAGAATAAGTGATAAAATAAGCGCTTTATCAGAATCAATTTCAATATCACCATTACCCAGTGTGATATTGAATGCTTGTTTTTTGTTTTCGATTGTCTTTTGTTTATCACTCTTTAAATAACCCTCGGGCATAGGTATGTGCTTAGGCTTTTCATTCTCTCTCCCCTTTGGGGGAGAGCTTTTATTTTCTTCAGCATCAAGACCTGCGGTTACGCGGGCTTTTTTCTGCATTTCTTCAACGCGCTTTATGGCATCACTTTGCATTTGCATTAAATCCTGATAAGTGTAGCTTGCCACTACATCAACCCCCTTTCACGTAACAGGGGTAATAATGACATAAGTCGCACAAGCTTTAGTGCTTCATCTGCACGTTGTTGTCTGCCTTGTGAAAGCAGGGGCTTAAGCGCACTTATAAAGTCAAGCCGTTGGTCAGGCTTGTTAATCTCCTGCAGTACAGGTAAAATTGCAGTCAACTGTGACAAATCAGGTAGCCCCAACGAGCTTAAATCAGGCGCTTTGTTTTGTTGCTCCTTGGGTTGCTCTTTTTTGGCTTCGGTTGAATTGTTACCCAAAAAATCTGCGGCAATATTTTTAATATTTTCAATATCATCAGGTGAAAGGGAGCTAAGAAGTGACCCTATGTCAAAATCAGCCATTACCCTTTTCCTCCAAAGAATTTATTAAACAGATTTTTAGCAGCATCACTATTTAAAAGTGCTTTTGTTTTTTCTTCATCTGAAAGCAGATTTTTAACAGCCTGTGCCTGAGAGTCTGTCAGATTATTGTTTATAAATTCATTTACCTCGTCAGGTGATGCTGTATCACTTTTACGTGCTTTGTTTAAAAGGTCATTCAGATTAAGCTTGTTTTTTTCGTTATTACTCATTGAAATCACCAGCCTGAAATAATATAATGTTCTTGTAATTTATATTTCAGAAAGGCGGTGGATATGAATGCGAATATTAGTTGTTTCAGATTCTCATGGCAGCAGATTTGATTTTTTTGACGCAGTAGAAAGAGAGCCTACCGCAGAGTACATATATTTTTTAGGTGACGGCTACCGCGAATATGATGAAATAGTTTGTATGTATGGTGACAAAAAAGGCTGTATAGGTGTTGGCGGTAACTGTGACTTTGGTTGCACCTTACCCGCAAGGGATATACGCACTATTAACGGACAGCGCATTTACGCCACACACGGCTACGTCGAAAGGGTAAAATACGGCATATATGACCTTGAATATGCCGCCCGACAGGAAAAATGCAATCTTGTATTTTTCGGTCACACTCACGAAAAGCTGAATACATATCGTGAGGGTGTATATTTTTTCAACCCGGGCAGTCTGCGTGACGGCTTTTACGGTGTTGTGGATATTACAGAAAAGGGCATTATATGTATTCACAAAAACCTTAATTCTTATTGACATAAAATGAAAAATTACTTATAATTTCAGTATTATTAAAGAAAGTAGTGATACTATGGATTTCAAAACAGACATCGGGCTGTATCTTATAGCCGGTGCAGTTATCCTCTTTGTACTTGGTCAGTCCATTTTCTTCCTTATAAAAGCCTACAAGCAGGGTAAGGTTCTTGGTCTTGACAAATCAAAGCTCCGCAACGCTATAACATCAAGCGCACTTTTCACAATTCCATCTGCACTTTCAGTTCTTGCAACTGTTATTGCATTAGCTCCTGCGCTTGGTCTTGTTATTCCCTGGGTACGTCTTTCAGTTATCGGTAACCTTATGTATGAAACAACCGCTGCTGAAGCCGCTATGGAAGCCTTCGGCCACCAGGGCAGTATTGCAGTAGCAGTTACTGACAAAACTGTTTATGCAGGTGTTGCTTGGGTTATGACACTCGGTATTTGCTTCTCACTTGTTATACTCCCATTTGTGGCAAAGCCCTTACACAAAAAGCTTTTGTCAGCAGGCAACAAGAAAGAAGAGCCTAAGGCAGAAACAACTGAAAAAGCACCTGAAGAAGGCAAAAAGAAAAAGCGTGGGCTTAACGGCTTTATTAACGAACACGCTACACCCGCTATCTTTATCGGTCTTATTGGTGCATTTATTGCCCGTGCAATTATCGGTGGCGGTAAGCCCGAAACCTTCGGTGATGGTGCAGGCGTGCTTTCAATAATCACACTTGTGGTTGCTATTGTAAGCTCGATTCTTCTTGAGCTCCTTGCAAAGAAGCTTAAGCTCAGCTGGTTGGAGCCTTTCGTTATGCCTATAGGTATGATAATCGCAATGATTGCTGCAATTGTTTTCTTCAACGTTCTTCCCGAAGAAATTGCAATGTTTGAATGGAGGGGTTAAAAATGGCTAAAAATACAAATAAATCATATTTTGACCGCGTTCATTCATGGGGCAGAATTTCAACAGTTACTGCACTTTGTGTGCTTTTAATGTTCCCTGTAGCAATCTGTCTTTACCTTGATGTATTCCCCCCGATAGAGGGCGTACTTAAAGGCCTTTTAAAGCTCATCCCCACTTACTGGACAGTTGCTGTAGTTGAGGTACTTGTATACACACCCATGCTTGGTGCAGGTGGTACATACCTTTCATTCGTTACAGGTAATATTGCAAACCTTAAGCTCCCCTGTGCTATCAGCGCTATGGAGGGTGCTGACGTAAAAGCAAACTCCGAAGAGGGCGAGGTTATTTCAACAATCGCAATCGCAACATCATCAATTGTAACAACAGTAGTTCTTGCAATCGGTATTATTGCTTTTGCACCCTTCCTTCAGTCATTTACTGAAAGCCCACTTCTTAAGCCTGCTTTCGCACAGGTTCTTCCCGCACTTTTCGGTGCACTTGGTGCAGGCTACTTCATCAAGCACTGGAAGATTTCATTCTTCCCCATCCTTGTTATGATTGCTGTTCTTGTTTTTTCCCCCACAATGGGCGCAAGTACACTCCTCTTTGTTGGTATCGTTGCTTCTGTTGGCGGCGCACTCTTTATGTACAACAAGGGTATGCTTGACAAGAAAAACTAAAATATTTTCAAAAAATTATCGGTTGGTTCGTTCAAATAACGAGCCAACCGATTTTTTTATTTATTAAGATATTTATCAGCTTTAAGAATAATGGTCTGAGTTTTGGCATCAAGAATTTTGCCATTCATAACCATATCCACAGCCTCACTCAATGGGATTTTAACCGCATTGACAAATTCATCCTCATCAAGGTGCTGCTCACCTTGGGTAAGGTCAGTTGCAATATACATATAAATGATTTCATCCATAAGCGCAGGTGTTGTGTAAAGAGCACCCAAAGGCTCTATTTTACCTGCGGTTATGCCTGTTTCTTCAGATAATTCCCTGAGAGCCGCCTCCATAGGGTCCTCACCTTTTTCAAGCTTACCTGCAGGCACCTCAAGGGTTACCTTGTTAAGAGCATATCTGAACTGATTTACAAATATTACATCACCTTCAGGCGTAATGGGTATTACACAAACCGCACCAGGATGACGCACAACCTCGCGCACACCCTTATTGCCGTTAGGAAGTAAAATTTCATCACGGAAAAGATGAATTGCCACACCATCAAAAATTTCCTCAGATGATAACTTTTTTTCTTCAAGCTTCATAACACGCACTCCTTAAATATCTTAAAATTATTATACCCTCTTTATATTTTAGTTTCAATATTTTTCATCATATATTATTGAATTATAAAACAAATAACCTTATAATTACTTTATATTCTCGTTGTGCATAGCACAACATATCAAATTTGAACAATGCGAAAATATATCGAATTGTGGAGCAATATATCAAGTTCATCGCAAGATAAACATATCGACTCGATATACGCCTGCGCGTTCGATATGTTGCAAGCAACTCGATATGCCTTTCGGCTCGATATGTTTCATCAAAGATGAAACAAGAAAGGAGTACATATTCTATGCTTATATACATAATCAGGCATGGTGAAACATTCGGCAACCTTAACGGTGATGGCTTTACCGAAACCGACCTTACCCCAAACGGAATGCACCAGATTGCATTTCTGGGTAAAAGATTTTCTAAAGAAAAAATTGACCGAATATATACAAGCCCCTTAAAAAGAGCTTTAAAAACAGCTAATGCAATTAAAAGCTTTCACCCTGAAACGCCCTTTGTTGTTGATTCGCTTTTACTTGAAAAAGGCACAGACCCCGATTATGCAGGTCTGCCTGTGGAAGAAATAAAAAAGCTTTGCCCTTATGGTGAAATTTTGCCACAAGCCCCATTAGGTGTTGAGGATGATGAAATTGCCTATAACCGCGCTGTGAAATTCATTGAAAAAATCAAAGCCGAAAATGATTTTGACTCTACAATTGTAGTTGTGGCGCACGGCACATTTAACAGCTACCTTGTATTGGCAGCAATCGGCTTCCCCTTTAAAGAGAATTTTAACTTTTCACACCTTAACACAGGCGTTACTCTTGTTAACTATCTCTACGAAGACGGTATTTTGAAAACAAAATTAAAATACCTTAACGATGTTTCACACTTATAAAAAACGGTTTGATTAGTTTTTGCTAATCAAACCATTTTTATATTATCTCCAATAGTCAACAATATCCTCTGATATACCGATATTTTGGGCTTTAAATACAGGGTTTTTACCCTCTTTTTTCTGTCTGTCGTAATCCTTAAGGGCATTTATTGCATACTTACTGAGGATGATAATCACAGGCATATTTATAAGCGTCATACCACCCATTGTAATGTCAGCAATATTCCACAAAAGGTCTGCGCTAAGACCTGCACCAACAAAAATCGACATTAGAATTATACCTTGTAATGGGTTAATACACAAGGCTTTTCAAAAAAACATTGACTTAATAATAATTATAATGTAAAATAACCTTCGGTAAAATGGGCAGTCGCGGATATGATTTTCTTAGACGAGGAAAGTCCGGGCATCACACGGCAGGGTAACTGCTAACGGCAGCCGAGGGTAACCTTAGGGAAAGTGGAACAGAGATATACCGCCGAATTTATTCGGTAAGGGTGGAAAGGCGAGGTAGGAGCTCACCGGCGTGGTGGAGACATCACGGCCATGTAAACCCTACCCGATGCAACACCGACAGGGGCGTCAGCCGGACAGCGATTTTTTCGCAACCCCGAAGGGTGGCTTGAGCCTTGTGGCAACGCAGGGCCTAGATAGATGATTGCCTTAAACGACAGAACCCGGCTTACAGTTTTACCACTTTTGAACCCCAATATATGAAAAAGGAATCGGACAGCCGATTCCTTTTTCTTTTTTATAATTCAATTATCTTTTTATTTCCGTTCCAGATAACTTCAAGAGTTACAGGGATATTTGATGTTGCCGTAATCACAGGCTCATCTGTTGTGCTTTCCCTTTCTTCACAGATAAGTGTTAATTCACCCTCTGTACCGAAGGGATATTTTTCTACACCGTGACGGTCTGTAAGATTAATATGCCATTCAATTTTATTGTTGACAGCATCAGGCTTAATACCAAAAACATACTCAAACATTATTGAAATTGGTGAAAGACCTGTCCAGCCAACAAAATTGGGCTGAGAAGAGCTACCCTTAAGGGCTTTGCCATCAACCAGCTCAGGTGCATAGTTTTCAAAAAGGGTGTTTGTGTTATTGAAAACCTCAACTACTGCATCAAGATGCGAGCAAGCAATTTCGTGCGAAAGACCATACTTGCCGTAAGCATCAAGACCCTTAAGCACCATATAGTTTGTTGGTGCCCAAACGCTGCCACACCAATAACTGCCCAATGGATTATATTCCTCGTGATCCTTTGAAAGAGTGGGCACGCGGTGCTCTGTTTTAAATTCATTTTCATTGTTAAGGTGGGCAATAAAATCCTCTGCCCTATTTTCAGGCACGCACCTTGCAAGGAGTGACCAGAAAGCACCGATATGCTTTACACCGTTAAACGTATCATCATTTTTAAGGTCATAGTAAAATTTGGTTTCTTCGTCCCAAAGCTTTTCATTTATAACCTTAAAAAGGTGATCTCTTTCTGCCGTAAGCTCTGCCACAAATTCATTTCTGCCCAAAACCTCAGACATTTTTAAAAGTATGTTGCAGGCGTTAAGCTCTTGCATACAGGCATCTACCCACACCATATGACCGTGACTGTAGCAAACGTGATATTTTTCGTCAAGTCGGGGGCAGTTATCCATACCACAACCATAGCCTGATGAGAAATATGTACCGTCACGCCATGTGAAATGCTCCTGCATCCATTGGTGATATGCCACAAGGCAAGGGTATACTCTTGCAAGTCTTTCTTTATCACCAAAATTAAGAAAATAATCCCACTCACACCAGGCTAAAACCTCGGGACCCGTTGATGAAGGGTCGTGTCGGGGGAAAATATCCTTGCCGTCCTCCTCATCAATCTGACGGCAGATAAAACCGTCAACGTGCTGATGTGAATAAAAGTTATCGAGAGTGCGCTGAAATTTAAAAATTCTGTCAGCATATTTACCGAACATAAGCATAAATGCAGAATCCCACATAAAGATACAGCCATTAAAGGCGGCATCTATATAACTGCTGACAAAGCCATTTTCTTTTGTAGGCAGATAAAGATTCCCGAAAGCGATTTCCCACGCCCTCCAATAACAGTCAAGGTAATCCTTGTGATTATCCCACACCGGCTGTGGAAGGTCTTTTTTTATATTTTCAAATTCAGGAATGGGAGTCATATCGGGCTCGGCACCGATAAAGGAATTTTCCTCCATTAATTCTTTATCATCGTATGTAATTTCACTGTTTTGTCTGAATATTCCTGCCATAAAATTTATACTCCAAAATATTTTACTGCGTTGTTATATGAAACATCCTGTACAACCTTTGAAAGGAATTCAATATCGTCAGGATATTTGCCCTCTTCAACCAAATCACCAAGGAGCTCGCAAAGAATTCTGCGGAAATACTCGTGACGGGGGTATGAAAGGAAGCTTCGTGAGTCGGTAATCATACCAACAAATTTTGAAATAACACCAAGGTTCATAAGGGTCTGCATCTGTGTGCGCATACCATCATAGTTATCGTTAAACCACCATGCAGAGCCGAACTGAATCTTTGACTCTGCCTCGTCACTCTGGAAGTTACCCAGCATTGTGCCGAGAACGTAGTTATCCTTGGGGTTAAGGGTGAATAACACAGTCTTGGGCAAGCTGTACTCTGTATTCATAGCATCAAGAAGTCTTGAAAGATTTACCGCAATTTCATAGTCTGCAACAGAGTCATAACCTGTATCGGGGCCAAGCTTTTTGAACATTACACCGTTGTTATTGCGCATCGCACCGATGTGAATTTCCATACCCCAGCCAAGACGAGCATATTCATTTGCAAGGAAGAGCATAAGCTCTGTTTTGTACTTATCAACCTCGGGTGTGGTAAGTTCTTCTCCTGCAAGGCGCTTTTTATAAATTGCATTAAGCTCGTCCTCACCTGCTCTGTTATAGGGCACGTAAGTGAATGCGTGGTCAGATGCACGGCAGCCCATTTCCTTGAAGAATTCAATTCGTGAAAGCATAGCAGCCTTAAGCTCTGTAAAGCTTTCTACCTTTTTGCCCATTACAGCTTCAAGAGCCTGTACCCACTCGCAATATCCGGGCAGTTCAATACCAAGTGCTTTATCGGGACGGAATGCAGGAAGAACCTTACACTTAAATGACTTATCCTCACTAAGAAGCTTATGGTATTCAAGGGTATCTGCCGCATCGTCTGTTGTGCACACAAAATTAACGTTACTCTTTTCAATAAGCTCACGAGGCGTGAAGCCACCTGCCTTGATTTTGGCATTTGCCTTTTCCCAGATTTCATCGCAGGTTGCAGGTGAAAGGGGCTCGTAAATATCAAAATAACGCTGTAATTCAAGGTGAGTCCAATGGTAAAGTGGGTTACCTATAAGGTTAGGCATAGCACTTGCCCATGCCTTGAATTTTTCATAAGGCGATTTATCACCTGTTATATATTCCTCACTTATACCGCAGGAGCGCATACCACGCCATTTGTAATGGTCCCCTGCAAGCCAAAGATATGCAATATCATCGGGAGTTTTATTCTCATAAATCTCTTTGGGCTGCAAGTGACAATGCCAGTCAAAAATGGGGGTGTTTTCACAAGCAGCATATAATTTTTTTGCAGTTTCGGTAGAAAGGAGAAAATCCTTATCCATAAATTTTTTCATAGTAAAAACCTCCGAAAAATTTCTGTAAATATATTAACATAGATAAAGAGCGTTTTCAATCACTACAAAAGCAAAAAGAGCTTCAAAAATTACATAATCAGGTTCAAAAATTACATTTTGGTCACTTTTTATCCACCATTTGCTATGATGAAAGCAGAAAAGGAAAGGTGATTACACAATGAATAGTATAGATGTTTTATTATTCCCTTTACAGTTTTTAGCAAGACTCTTTTTCCTTGGTGCATCAATTATAGCACCAATAATTTTCTTGATTTTTTTAATCAGCGCTCTTCACCGCGAAAGGTTCAAAAAAGCAGGAATAAACCTTCTTTGTTTATTGTTATCAATAGGCTTGGCGTATTCCGTATATGCCGATATTGAAGTCCCTGCAAGAGTAGATATTAAATCAATCGAAGAAAACTATAACGAGTTGCTTTTACTGGAAGATGGTGCTACCTTCAACACGGGATATATTACCGGTCACTTGACTGTACACTCCAATGATGAGCTTATGTTTTACAGAGAGCAGAAAGCCAACGGGAAAAAACATGTTATCAACAATGAAGCTGTTTGCTATATCTCCCCTGTTCACTGCATAAAAGATGACAGAATATCCCATCTGCTGGCGCCTACGCAATCAGTCGGAAGCATTCTGATAGAAACACCTGAAAAAACCTTTTATATTGAATACTATTATGATGGTAACAGTATTTTTTCACTGCTATGGCCCATAACAAACCCCGAAATCATTTACAGACACAAAATAGACCTTGGTGATATTCTGGAACACTCAATACCCTACAGTAATTAAAAAGGCGGCGACAAATATGGAAAAAACAAATAAAAATTATGAAAGCATCTATATGTTTTGTACAACTATACTGATTTATTGCAGTATTACTTTAACACTGTTTTTTGCCGGTACAATATTGCAATACGTTTCTGCCGGTATTCTTGAAATCTTCTATGAAATTTTTTGCTATATATTCGGTTTCTTCTTTTTTGCCGGTGGTTTCCTATCCCTTATATGGCTTGTTATTCTTACAGCGTGGTGCAACGTTATAAGGAAGAAGGAACGTAGCAATCAGATTTTTCGCAAACCACTTATTACAATAAGTTTTCTTGGAGCTATTATTTATTTTATATCAGTAGTAGTGACTATTTTGAACGGTTTTTAACAAAAAAGGAGATGATTATATGAAAACGAATAAAAGAAACATATTTGTCCAAATACTTTCAGGTATTTTTTCAGCGCTACTTTTTCTACATATCGGCTATCTTCTGTCAGAAAAACTCACGTTACCCAAAACAGATTTTTTCAAGTATGGTGAACTTATAATTTCTGTAGCATATGTGCTTGTATTTATGGTTTTCGTTGCACTCGCTGCCGTATTGTCAAAAACTTATAATCGTAAATATTTTTATTATTCCGTTTTTTCGGTATTCTTTATCAGCATATCCGCTGCTCTTATCGCCTGGTACTTTGAAGATACCCTATTACTGTTTCTTTTCCCCTTTACAATAAATATTGGTCTCCCCATAACTGCCGTTGCCAGGGTAATCCAGAGACACACTACATATACCATAGACTGGTTTGACGGCTACGAAACATACCCACTTGACGAAACTATCCTTTATAAAATTGATGTAATAACAATTTTCCTCATAATCATACTTGCTTCAGTTGCAATTTATCAGCTTCACACAGAGACTGAGGAGCACGAAACAACACTTAAGCGATGGAAGCTGAATTCCCCTGCAAGAGGCCTTGCTTTTAGTATGATTTTTGGTTATGGTGGATTTATTTCTTTGATTACTATTCTTGACCGGATTCCCTATGATAAATGGAACATGGCAATCGAAATCGTAACCCATTTACTCTCAATAATTTGCATAACACTAACTATGACTATGATAACGTTTGCTTTACCTGTAGTGTTGATATCCTGCCTTTTTATTTCATCAATACAGAACGCAAAGCAACAAAAAAATCCTCGTCAATTTTTCAATCCCCTTGTTTTACTTGCAGTTTATCTGACCTGCTACGGCACATACAGTATATATGAAACAACTATGAGCTGTTTTTAATTGTTGAAAAAGCAAATAATATGTAGTAATATGAAATTGACAGAACAGAAAAAGGGGTGAAGCTATGCTCAGTATTGCAATTTGTGATGATGAAAAGCAAATTTGCTCATATATGGAAAATCGCACGCAGAAATACCTTGCGGCAAATGATATGGATGCAATGGTATCTGTCTTTTACGACGGCACAGATTTGCTTGAAGTCTGCACGAAAAACCCGTCAGAGTTTGACATAATCTTTCTTGATATCAAGATGAAGAACACAAACGGTGTTGACTGCGCCAAAGCCCTTCGCAACGAAGGAGTTAACTCCCTTATTGTGTTTGTTACGTCCTCTGCAGAATATGTTTTTTCAGGCTACGAGGCAAAGGCTTTTCGCTACATTCTCAAAAACGACCTTGTAAATGCCTTTGACCGTATATTTTCCGAATGTGTAGCAGAGCTGAAAAAGCAGGCAACGGATTTTTACACCGTAAAAACCTCGTCGTTTATAAAAAATATTCCCCTTGATGATATATTTTACTTCGAAAGCAAGCTTAGGGTTATTATTATCCACACCAAAAACGAAGAAATTTCATTTTACGGAAGGCTTGATAATATTGAAAAGGAGCTTGCCGAAAAAGATTTTATCCGCATCCACCAGAGCTTTCTTGTAAATGCTATGAAAATCAAGTCGTTATCAAAGGAAGCAGCAGAGCTTTCCTGTAACGTTAGCTTACCTATAAGCAAAAGCAAGGCAAATGCAGTTAAGCAAGCCTATCTGTGGTCAAAAAGGTGACGTGTTATGATTGATTTTATTGAAACCACCCTTTTTTATCTTATAAGGTTTTTCTCATCAACAGTAGAAATGCTTTTTGCATTTCTGATGATGAATGTGTTTTTTGAAAAAAAGTTCACATCCAAAATTCCCACAATAGCGGCTTTTCTGTTAAGCTCAGGAATACTTCTTGCCCTGCAGGAAACAGGGCAAAGCGGTACTCTGAAATCAGTTGTGCAGACAATACTTATTCTGTTTGTTGTCTTCATTCTCTATGATGGTCAAAAAAGGCTCAAAGCATTTTTCTTTATTGCATATTCATTGTTTGTTGCCCTGTCAAAGCTCCTTTCATATTTTGCTTTTTCTTTTGTTATTGACAAAGCAATCAACACCATACCGTACCTTACGGAAGAGAGCTTTTTCTACAGAATTTTGTCAATTGAGCTTCCCAACATCTTTATGGTTCTCATAATAGTTCTTATGGGAATTTTCACAAAATCAAAAAACAAAAGCGTTCCCCTCAGATATTGGTTACTTCTGTTTATCGTACCCTTAACCACGCTGGGAACACTTACTGTTTATCAGTATTACATTGAGCTTCTCTCCCCCGGTGAGGACATAAACGCATACATTATTATCTCAACCGTGGGTCTTGTGCTTATAAATCTTTTGATTTTCTTCCTGTTTTCAAAGCTTCAAAGTCAGCTTGAATTACAAAAAAATCAGATTCTCATAAATACGCAAATGCGTCTTGAAAAGCAGTCCTTCAAAAAAATGGAAGAAAGCTACAACAGAACAAGAGAAATCCGCCACGATATGAAAAACCACATATTGTGCCTTAAGGGGATTGCAGAAAACGGGAACAAGGCAGAGCTTCTTGACTACCTTGAAAAAATGACAGATGCCCTTGAGGAAGCAACCTACGTTTCCGTAAGCAAAAATTCGGCAGTTGATGCCATAATAAACGAAAAAATGCTTACCGCACAAAATAACGGCATTCCCACCCACTTTGACGTTATTCCCCTTGACTCAGAAGGTGTTCCCAGTATGGATATATGCACCATTCTCAGCAATGCCCTTGACAATGCCATTGAGGCATGCGTAAAGCTTCAAAATCCCAAGGACAGATACATTAACGTAAAAATCAATACTGATAGCGGTATTTTTATTTCCGTATCCAATCCGTCACTTGAAGCTCCCAAAAAGCTGGCTGGCATTATTACCACCACCAAAGCTGACAAGGATAATCACGGCTTGGGACTTAAAAGTATCAAACGCACGGTGGACAAGCACGGCGGTGATATGCTTATAAAATATGAAAACGGAGTATTTACTCTTATTGCACAAATACCTGAATAAAAAATTTAACGCAAAACCACCCGAAGAGGATATAAAAAATCCTTCTCGGGTGGTGCTTTTTGACTTTTTTAGTGAAGTTTTTCACCATATGAAAAGTGAAGTTATGCAAAAGCATAGTGAAGTTTTGTTCTGAGGAACAAAGTGAAGTTAAGTTTGCCACTGCACCGCAAGGTGCAACTTCACTATCGAAGATAACTTCACTCACTTTAGTGAACTTCACTTGCCGTCAGGCAAACTTAGTTGTGTTTAAAGCTTAACTTTAAACACAAGCTTATGGGCTGTGTCTGCAGAGTCATTTTTTCTGCAGGGTGCGTGGGCATCCTGGGGGAAGAATACTGCAAAATAGCCTTTTTTAAGCTCGAAGAACTGACCGTTAGGTGCATCCATAAATGCAATATCACAGCCCTCCTTGAAATCCTCGGTCACATTGCATTCGTCGGTAATTGCCCAACCGAAGTTTTCTGCACCTTCAACCATAACCTGCACGTCGGCATACTCTCGGTGTGCCTCGTACTTAAGGGGATTATCGGGGTTTACTGTGTATGTAGCAACGTTGCACCATGCATTGTCACCATCAATATCAATTCTGCCCTCTGCAAAGGGTGCTTTTAAAAATCCCTTATAAACCTCTTCAACCTTTTCAAAGCCCTTAAGGCCGTTGAAATAGAGGCTCATATTTTCAACCTTATCGTAAATCATTCGTCTGCCTCACCAAGCATAAGCTTTCTTTCTCTTTTTGCATCTTCGGGGAGTGTATAGTTATAAAGCGCTGTCCAAACAATTATTGCTATAAATAATACAGGAATAAACCAGAATGTGCTTGAAATCTGGAAGCCTACAACCTCACCAAGCAAACCACCAATGAAGCTATCAATAAGTGATGCGATGGAAATTTCCTGGTCAATAAAGGGCTGAGCTACCGCCTTGAAGGTTGAGGGCATCATAAAGCTGAAGCCGAAGCCTGCAAGTGCTGAATAAATAACCTTACGGTTGTTTTTTGCCGCAAAGGCAAGAATTGCAGTAACAACAGCACAAATAATTGCAAGGATTGCAAGTACAACAAATGCAATAGCAGGTGCAATTACTTTATCAAGCTGCTCCATAATTTTAGTATCGCCATCACCATACGCTTTTGCAACGTCAGCAATAGCGCCTGCGATTGAATTCACATCACCGTAAGCAATATCATAAGCTGAAAAATCTTCGCTTATATGTGTGGGCAATTTGCCGTTTTCATCAATCATATTTGTAATTTCATCATTACCCTTAATCTGGCCGATGAATGACAAAATCTGTACAGCAAGTGACTCAACACGGATAGATACTAACGGAGAGAATATAAACATTGCAATTATTGCAACAGCAAGAAGCGCAGCAACAGTTTTATAAACATATTTCATAATCAACTATCCTTTCTTTAAACTCTTATTTCTTCCAAGAAGAATTGAGCTGAACTGTTCTGTTAAAGATGGGATTTTCGGGTGTAGAATCTTTATCTACACAGAAGTAGCCGTTACGCATAAACTGGAATGACTCAAGCTCTTTTGCATCCTTGATGCTTTCCTCAATAAGGCAATCCTTAAGTACAATAAGTGAGTCGGGGTTAATTGCATCAACAAACTCATCGTCAGGCACGCCTGCAGGATCCTCAACGTTAAAGAGTCTGTCATAAAGTCTTACCTCTGCCTTGAATGCCTTAGGACCTGCCCAATGGATTGTACCCTTAACCTTTCTGCCGTCGGGAGCGTTACCACCCTTTGTTTCAGGGTCATAAGTACAATGAAGAACTGTTACGTTGCCTTCATCATCTGTTTCGTATGAGTTACAGGTAATGAAGTATGCGCCCTTAAGACGAACCTCGTTACCGGGGAAAAGACGGAAATACTTTTTAACAGGCTCTGCCATAAAGTCGTTACGCTCAACGTAAATTTCTTTACCGAAGGTAACTGTCTTTGTGCCAAGCTCGGGCTTATCGGGATGTACCTCAACGGTGATTTCGTCTGTCTGACCTTCGGGGTAGTTATCAATAACAACCTTAATGGGGTCAAGAACTGCCATTGCACGGGGTGCTTCTGCATTGAGCTCATCTCTTACGCAAGCCTCAAGCAAACCATAGTCAACAACGCTGTAAGCCTTTGAAACGCCAACCTTTTCAATAAAGGTGCGAAGTGCCTTTGCAGGGTAACCACGGCGACGCATACCACAGATGGTAGCCATACGGGGATCATCCCAACCGCTTACAAGGTTATCTGTAACAAGGCGGATATTTCTACGCTTACTTGTAATGCAATAGTTAAGGTTAAGACGAGCAAACTCAATCTGTCTGGGTGGCTCTTCAAAGCCGATCTGCTCAATAAACCAGTTATAAAGAGGTCTGTGGTTTTCAAACTCAAGTGAGCAAAGTGAATATGTTACGCCCTCACGAGCATCTGAAAGAGGATGTGCAAAATCATAAATGGGGTAAACACACCATTTATCACCTGTCTGGTGGTGGCTTGTGTGCATAATTCTGTAAATAGCAGGGTCACGCATATTCATATTGGGTGATGCCATATCAATTTTTGCACGTAAAACCTTTGCACCATCGGGGAATTCGCCATCTGTCATACGCTTGAAAAGGTCAAGGTTTTCTTCAACACTTCTGTCACGGTATGGGCTGTTCTTGCCGGGCTCTGTAAGAGTACCGCGATACTCACGCATCTGCTCTGCTGTGAGGTCATCAACATAAGCCTTGCCGTCCTTAATGAGCTTTATAGCGCACTCATAAAGGAAATCAAAGTAGCTTGAAGCGTAAAGGCACTGCTCCCACTTGAAGCCAAGCCATTCAATATCCTCCTTGATTGATTCAACGTACTCAATATCCTCCTTTGAGGGGTTTGTGTCATCAAGACGAAGGTTACATACACCGCCATATTTCATAGCAGTTGTAAAGTCAATGCAGATAGGCTTTGCATGACCGATGTGAAGATAACCGTTAGGCTCCGGAGGGAAACGGGTCTGCACACGGCTGTTTACGCCTTCCTTTAATTCTTCATCAATAATATCGTGGATAAAATTACCCGGGGTTTCAAAAATTTCTTCCATAGTATATATCTCCTTAGAGTGAATTGATCACTGCATTTATTCTTTCAATAACCTTATCTTTACCCAAAAGCTTCATAATTGAGCAAAGGTCGGGCGTGTTACGTCTTGAAGTAACCGCAAGGCGGATTACTGTTGAAACATCACCAACGTGACCCTTGAAAGCATCGGGGTTCTTTTTGTATTCCTTAACATTGGGGGTAAAGCCGAGAGGCTCACATAAATCCTTAACCTTCTGGAACCATACGTCTTTATCATCTGCAGGGTCATAAACTGCCTTGTAGCTTTCAAGAATTGCTTTTGCATCTTCCTTTTGAATATTTTCGGGGAGCTCAAATGCTGCCTCGTAATATTCATCAAAAAGATATGAGTAGTAGTCCTTAACCTCGCTCCATTTTGCAATATCCTTACGGGGCTTGGGGCTTTCGCGGTCAATATTTACCATATCGCGTGAGCGTGCGGGGTCTGCGGTGAACACCTTGCAGAAATCGGGGTCATATTTTTCTGCCCACTCTGCAATACAGCCGTAAACCTTATCGGCACTCATAACAGAAATAACGTTTTTACTTACGTCGTTGAGCTTAACAAGGTCGAAAAGACATCCGCTGGGGCTCATCTTCTTAAGATTGAATGGGAACTTGAAAACATCATCTTTCGGGTTTGCTCTGCGCCAGTCCTCAAAGTTTGAGTTAATAAGAGTAAACAGATATTCAAGAATACTCTCTGTGGGGAAGCCTGCCTCAAAGAAGTAGCTGACCGCTGCCTCAGGGTCCTTACGCTTTGAGATTTTACGCTTGTTGCCGTCATCCTCATCAAGCTTCATAACCTGTGAAAGGTGAGCATACTTTGGCACCTTAAAGCCACAAGCCTTGAAAATAGCGATGTGCTTAGGCACACTTGAAAGCCATTCCTCAGCACGGATAACGTGAGTTGTTCTCATAAAGTGGTCATCGCAAATGTGTGCAAAGTGGTATGTAGGAATACCGTCTGACTTAAGAAGCACCTCATCAATAACGTTCTCGGGCATTTCAATTTTGCCGCGAATCATATCGTCAAAGGCAATTTTCTTTTCCTCGTCACCATTTGAACGGAAACGAAGAACATAGGGCTTGCCCTCTTTAAGATTATTTTCGATTTCTTCAATAGTAAGGTCACGGCAACGTGTATATTTACCAAAGTAACCTGTAATAAGTGCACCGTCTTTTTCCTGCTGTGCGCGGATTTCTGTAAGAGTTTCGGCTGAGCAGAAGCAGGGGTATGCAAGACCTTGTTCAACCAATTGCTTTGCAACTATATGATAGATACCTGCACGCTTGCTTTGTGTGTAGGGTCCATAATTACCTGCCTCGGAATCGAAGCCTGTAACGCCCTCGGTAAACTCCATACCGAAATCTTTAAAGCCATCGATTATAGCTGAAACGCCGTCGGCAATTTCACGCTTTTTGTCGGTATCTTCAATACGAAGATATGCCTGTCCGCCTGAAACATCAGCAGTAAGCACATTTACAAGTGCGGTGTAGAATGCACCAATGTGAAGGTAGCCTGTAGGCGAGGGAGCAAAACGAGTAACTCGGGCACCCTCCTTAAGTCCCCTTTCGGGATACCTTTCTTCAAGCTCTGCCACAGTACCCGTAACATCAGGGAACAAGAGCTCTGCAAGTTTTTTGTAATCAAAATCCATATCTAAAACTCCAATTCGGGTAACCATAAGCTTACGCTATCTGCCCTGCATCAAAACAGAAATCATAGCACAGAACTGCACCGACTAACCGCCGACGCCATAAACACAAAAGCCTATGACACCCCAATATATAATTCAACATCTTATTATTGCAGAAAAATGAAAAAGTATCAAGAGTTTTTGTGAAAAAATGTACTTTAAATGTAATATAATATATGAGGACAAAATCACACACACCTTTTTGTGCATAATTCCATTACAAAGAGTTTGAATATTCAGTTTATTTATGTTATCATTTTATTGTGATTTAACCTATGTTTTACAGGGATATACCCTTATTTTTACCATAGCAAACTACTAATTGAGGTGTGGATATGATTTGCAAAAATTGTGGCAAGACACTTGCTCCCGATGTTAAATTCTGCGGCTTTTGCGGAACTATTGTCGAAGACCAGAAAGAAGACAAGAAATTGAAAGAGAAGAAAGCAGGACTCAACAACACTACAAAGGTTGCACTTTTGATAATGCTATTGGCGTTCTGTATTCTTGGTGTATCTGTGTTTATTTTTGTTTCAAGGGGGACAAAAGTCCCACTCATCGAGAAAACAGAATACAAATCCAATAAAAACAACACTTGTCAACTTATACCGTCTACTGATAACACAAACGAACTTTATGCCTTATTGGATTATTCTGCAATTACGGCAGCAATAGATACCTACACCGATAAATTCAACGCTATTTTATACACCGACACAAATGGCGATGGAATCCCCGAGCTTTTTGCAAGCACAGTTCCAGAAAGCAAATCATACAACAACGCTATTTTGTCATTCGAACCGTTAAGCAACTGCAAAATGACAGCACTTTCTCAAAACGGAGCTGCAGGTAACAGTTGCATCAGCACTTCAAAAGATGGAAAAGTTTACATGTCATATACCTATAGTACATCTTACAGTGAGCATAAGCTTTTCGAATACAAAAACGAAAATTGGGTGAATATTGCAACGCTTTCAACCAGTTATAATGGTACTGGTCGTGATGTGGAAACAGCTGTTTTTAATGATGCCTGGAATCTAACAGAAGAACAATGGAACCAAAAATATGATTCTCTACAATTAGAAGTGGGCAAAAACAATTTCCACAATATACTTTCAAACTATTTTGTATGCAATAATGCTGATGAAGTGATAAACGGTTACAAACAATATCTTGATACATACGCATCCACTGAAATCAATCTAAAACAAGGTGATTTTGATAAAGATGGCAAAACAGAATACGCTTTCATTCTCCCGGATTATTGGGATAACTGGTTAAATAATATTTCAACAATAGATTCACATCTTTGGTCATTGGAAGAAAACATAACCGAAAAACTCACAACTACAGGTGATGTGTTAATCTATGCTGATACAGACAAGAATGGTGTTCTGTTTAGAACTTACTATAATCCCAAATACCCCGGCAACGAAATTCTCAACAACGAGTGGTTTGTTTCTTGTGTAAACAACGAACTTTTAATAAAACATTGCGAAACAACAGAATATGAATTTGATGGAGAAAAGAACCAATCCACTAATATGAGAGCCTGGGAACCAATTTTCTGTATTGATGCTTGTGATGTGCGTGAATATTATGATGATAAAAGCACAGATGAATTAAATCGCACCTGTGAACTATACACTCAATTTCTTGAGCGGTATAATAGATGCGAATACGATATAAAGTTTGAAGACATTGCTGATTCACCTGGAAAAGAGATTGTTCTTGTTGAATCATATTTGAATAACCCCGTAAACATTGATGTCTGTTCAATTCAAAACGGAATACTTAGAAAAAAATCCATGCACGACTCAACTTATGATACAGCGTATTATCTGACCAAATACGATGGAAAAGGAGTTTTGTTGGTACACATACAAAACAAACAATATTCTTATAATACAGAAACACCCTCTGTAACAGGATACGCTTTAGGATATAAAATACTACGCTTTGATAACAGATTAAAAGAAAATATCCTTGAATCAGGAAAAGCAACCGGCAATACTACCAACTCCAATTCTGAAGCTCTGGAATTTTTAAACACAGTCGAAAAGTACAAACGAGGCAGCATCGTTTGTTGCAATCCGTTTGAAAACAACTAATATTGAAACCGATTAATTTAGGTGGTGACTTTATGAGTAAAAATAAAAACAAGGTTGCTATTGTAGTGGCATGCATTCTCTTTGCCCTTATACTTGTAGTGATTGCCGTTTTACTGATCACACCAAGGGAACAGCATTCCAAAGAAAAAAACCTTTCTGTACAAGAACGATTAACCTCTGGTTTTTGGTATGCCAGAGATCCCGAAACAAACAATCGATATCAGGCAACTGAATATACTTTTTATGATGACGGAACTTACAGAATGAATGATGGCCTCGTTTCTCCCGCAGATGGTTATTATGATAAAAACTATGTATACGGAGCTTACACAGTAGAGGATAATACCGTAACTTTGACAGACTATGAAAATAATCATTTGTTTATTACCAATTATTCAGACACCGAGCTTTCACGTATTCTTACCTACTCAGAAGAACACGATACCTTTATATGGTCTGAAGAGGTTGAACACAACAATATGCAAAAGGCTATACACTCACAAACTCCGCTAACCTATAACGAGGTTATTGAATTAATCGACTCCCATAGCTTTTATCTTAATGAAAAAGATGTGCCTGTAGTAACTGAACTTGCACCAAGTACAAATTCAGAGGATTTAATTATACCTGCAGTTAATTTTTTCAACTATGGTCATTGTTGCGATGTTAAAACAATAACCGATGAAAAAACTTTAACTCAGATTAGTCCTCTTATACCTGCAGAATATACGGGTAGCAACTTCGAAGTACAAGAGGTTCTTTGCAAAACCTGTAAAAGCAAAGAAAACGTAATGGCACATATTGAAAACTGTATTGTTACAGAAAAACCTGCAGACCTCCCTGAAGACAACTATTATTTTGATAGTGAAGTTATCGGGCATAAGATTAATAAAAACCAGATAATAACCCTCAAAAGCAAAATATACATTGTTACCACTAATGCTAATAAAGAAAAACGCTATAACAAATATGATAGCTTTTCAGGCAATTTCGATAATCCGCTTAACAATGCACCCAACATATTCCCAAATCAACTAACAATGCATTCCTACAATACTGCATTTGTAGCTCAAGCTTATTTACTAAAAACTAACAATACTTATAAAATTATTCGTATATACGATTATCTACCAGGCGAATAAATTTAGCACAACCAATTAACAACACTTTTTCTAAAACAACACAAATCGAGGTGTGATTATGATCTGCAAAAATTGTGGCAGACCACTTGAACCAAATGTACAGTTCTGTGGCTTTTGTGGCACTCAGGTAGAAGAACAGGTAAAAAACAAACCATTTGAAGAGAAAAAGAACAAAAAGCTCAATAACAGTACCAAAATAGCACTTTTAATGATGTTATTGGCTTTTTGTATTCTTGGTGTGTCGGTGTTTATTTTTGTGTCAAGAACACAGAAAACAACATTAAAAACTAACGAGACAACACAAAAAACCGTTTCCAACCAAAGTGCTACAGCAAATTTACAAGTAACGTATAACTCTAATATCGGTGAAACGTTGCAAATTGCTATTCCTGACAACATTATAGCAACAAAGCCACAAGCCAATACCGATGATAACAAAACTAATTATGATAAATACGGAAAATATATTGGTAAGGATTTCTCTTATGTTTTAAATGATTATCCTAACGCAGAGAAACAAACCGATGAATTTTGGGGACGAGATATAATTAAGCTTACCGACAGTGTAACCTTATATTATGACTATGACGGAGATAAAATTGAATATTATGCGTGTGCTGCTACTGATTTATTTTCAAATATCAATTCAGCCAAACAAGGTATGACACGAACTGAATTCGAAGATTATTTGGGTGTATCAACACATTTCTATGCCGGAGAACACCACTCAGATGCTCTAAGCACGTTGAACTATTACCATCAGGGTTATTACATTTATATTTTTTGCGATTTTGATGGATCAATTACACTTGACGACGTAACTTTCAATATTAAAAAACCACAGGAAAACGATTCGCAAAACAATAACTCTTTCGATAAAACATATTATGACAGATATGGTATATATCTAAGAGAGCCTTTTGAACTTGCATTTAAAGATTACCCCCTTCAAGACGCTGTTAAGGTTGATGAATCCGGATCAAAAATATTTCATTATAACGATGTAACCCTATATTACTATGCCACAGATATATGCTATAAATATGACTGTTTTGCATATGAGTTGTATCCCGGACTTGTATACGATAAATCAAGTGTATCAAAAGAAGAATTTGAAGATTATTTAGGAGTAGAAATCAGTTTTGAAAATTCTTCCGGAAGTAACCCTTTCTTGTATTACTGGCACGATGATTATTATTTTGAAGTTACATGTGAAAGCAATGGCACAATCAACTTTGGTGAATCTGTTTTCTCAGTAATACACAAAGAAGATACACCACGATGACGCAAATCTTCTTGTGATTTTTGCTTTTTGGTATTGCACTTTTTGTGCAATACCTCTTTTTTTATGTGAAAAAGTGTGGTAAAATTTTTGTGTGTATTTTTAGAAATCACACTGACGGAGGACTTGAAATGAACAAAAAAATCAGATTTTTAGTTGCTATTTTACTTGTTGGGGCATTTGTTTTTTCACTTGCCTGTTGCGGTAGTAAAAAGGATGCAAACGAGCCTGAAGCAGAGGTTGTTACTGACCAGCCTTCAGAGGACACAACTGAGCTTATTCTCCCTGACCTTATGGCACTCTATAAACAGAAGCTTATTGACCTTTCTGCTGACCCGTCAGAGTTAGGCAACGAATTCACAATGGATATGCAGAGCTTTGATATTGTTGACGTTACAAATGACGGCATTATTGACCTTATTTTAAAAATTGACTGTGTACCTATGTCAGAGATGCGTGGCTATATTTACACCTACTCACCCGAGCAGGATAGTGTAATTCAGCTTTCAGAGGTAAGTATTGGCAACGTATATTACAGAAATGGTTATATTGTAGGCTCAGGCTCACGTAATTTTTCAACCTCAATGACAATATGGCCATATACCGTAAGAGATGCCATAAACAGTGACCAGGCACTTTATCAGGGATATTCCTGCGACAAGGATGCTTGCGAATCTGCAAACGAGCCATTCCCCACCGCTGATGACAAGGACAACGACGGTGTTATCTATTACTTCGGTGATGCAAGTGCTGAAAGCCTGCCACCCCTTACCCTTGAGGAGTACGAGGCAGAGGTTAACAAGGTTATCCCTGAAAGCGAAAAAATTGTTATAAACTACAAAAACATTACTACAGAAAATATTGAAGCAATTCAATAAAAATGAAAGTGAAGAAAATGGAAAGAAAAAATAGTAGTATTAAGCTGATAAAACGATTTTTGCCTTACTACAAGGCTCACTACAAAACACTTATATTTGACCTTTTTTGCGCGGCGCTTACAACGGTATGTGAGCTTGTGCTCCCCCTTATTGTGCGATACATCACAGATGCGGTTATTAAGGATATTGCCCTGCTTACTACAAAAACAATTCTTACAATAGGCTTTTCGTACCTTGCGTTGCGTATTATTGATGCCCTTGCAAACTACTATATGGCATCAATCGGCCACATTATGGGCACAAAGATGGAAACAAATATGCGCCGTGACCTTTTCAACCATCTTCAGAAGCTGTCATATTCATATTATGATGACACAAAGGTCGGTACAATTATGTCACGCATAACCTCAGATTTATTTGACGTTACTGAGTTTGCCCACCATTGTCCTGAAGAATTTTTTATTGCAGGTATTAAAATTGTTGTTTCGTTTGTAATCCTTTGCTTTATAAACGTACCCCTTACCCTTTTGCTTTTTGCGGTTATCCCCGTTATGGCAATCTGCCTTAATTACTTTAAAAAGCGTATGAAGGAAGGCTTCAGGGAGTCACGCGTGGCGGTTGGTGAGCTTAACAGCCAGATTGAAGATTCTCTGCTTGGCATACGTGTTGTAAAATCCTTTGCAAACGAGCCTATTGAAGAGTATAAATTCAAAAAGGGCAACGAGAAATTCCTTGAAATCAAATCAAGGGTATACAAATATATGGGCTCTCACAGCTCTATCAACAGAGCATCTGAAGGCCTTATGTACATTGTTATAGTTGTGGCAGGTGCATTCTTCCTTGTTAAAGGCAAAATTGAAGCCCCCGACTATATTGCGTACCTTTTATATATTGGTACACTTCTTACATCTATCCGTAAAATCATAGACTTTGCCGAGCAATTTCAACGTGGTATGACAGGTATTGAGCGTTTCAATGAAATTCTTGATACAGACCCCACCATTTTTGACAAAGAAAACGCATCAGAGCTTGTTGTTACAGACGGCGCAATTGAATTTAACAACGTTTCATTCAGTTATTCTGAAGATACCGAGCAGATTCTTTCAGGTATAAACATAAGCATAAAAAGCGGTGAAAGCGTTGCACTTGTTGGTCCATCCGGTGGCGGTAAAACAACCATTTGTAACCTTATCCCACGTTTTTACGAAGCAACTGACGGCACTATAAAAATTGATGGTGCTGATATCAAAGACGTTACCCTTAAAAGTCTGCGAGAAAATATTGGTGTTGTTCAGCAGGACGTTTACCTTTTCTCAGGCACAGTACGTGAAAATATTGAATACGGCAAGCCCGGTGCTACTGATGATGAAATATGGGAGGCCGCCCGTCTTGCAGGTGCTGATGAATTCATTAAAAACCTGCCCGATGGAATGGATACCTACGTTGGTGAGCGTGGCGTTAAGCTTTCAGGCGGACAAAAGCAACGTATCAGTATTGCGCGAGTATTCCTTAAAAACCCCAAAATACTTATTCTTGACGAGGCCACAAGTGCCCTTGATAATGAAAGTGAATTTCTTGTTCAGCAGTCCCTTGAGCGTCTTGCGCAGGGCAGAACAACAATTACAGTCGCCCACAGACTTACAACCATTAAAAATGCAGATACAATACTTGTTATAACAAAGGACGGTATTGCCGAAAGCGGCAACCACGAAGAATTAGTGAAGCAAAACGGCATTTATGCTAATATGTACACCATGTACGGTGATATGGTGAAATAAAACTTTTAAGACCTAATCTGAGGTGATTTTTATGTCAAACTACCCTACCCCACACATTAACGCTACCCCTGAGGATTTTGCAAAAACCGTGCTTATGCCCGGTGACCCATTAAGAGCAAAATTTATTGCAGAAAACTTCCTTGAAGCACCGCGACTTGTAAACAACGTGCGTGGTATTCAGGGTTACACAGGCAACTACAAGGGAGTACCCGTTTCAGTTATGGCATCGGGTATGGGTATGCCCTCAATAGGCATTTACAGTTATGAGCTTTTCAACTTTTTTAATGTAGAAAACATTATACGTGTTGGCTCTGCGGGTGGTATGAGCAATAAGGTAAACGTGCGTGATATCATAATCGCACAGGGTGCTTGTACAGACTCAAATTACGCTCATAATTTCCGTTTGCCCGGCACCTTTGCCCCTATTGCTGACTACGGACTTTTAAGCACAGCAGTAAGCAAGGCAACTGAAATGAATTTATCTTACACAGTTGGTAACGTGCTTTCATCTGATGTTTTTTATGGTGATATGGCAGGGCTTTCACAAGAAGAAACACCTGCCGCACTCTGGGGTAAAATGGGTGTTTTAGGTGTAGAAATGGAAGCCGCAGCACTTTATATGAATGCCGCAAGAGCAGGTAAATCTGCACTTGCAATACTGACAGTATCAGACCATCTGCTTACGGGCGAAGCCCTTTCTGCCGAGCAAAGGCAAAATTCATTTACAGATATGATGAAGCTTTCACTTGAAACGGCGGTAAGCTTATGATGAACAAAATAAAACGTGTTTTTCTTATTGTGCTTGACAGCTTCGGTATAGGCGAAGCCCCCGACAGCAGTCTTTTTGGTGACAAGGGATGTAATACTTTCAAATCCCTTGCAGAATCGGGTAAATTAAATATCCCCAACTTAATCAAACTGGGATTTGGCAATATTGATGGTGTAAATATGCCCTTTGACCAGGCAATTCCTACACAAATTGCCCGATTGCAGGAAAAATCTATGGGCAAGGACACTACAATCGGTCATTGGGAAATTGCAGGTGTTGTATCAGAAAAACCTTTGCCTACCTTCCCCAATGGATTCCCCCAAAGCTTTATTGATGCTTTCAGCAACGCTGTGGGCAGACCTGTTATCTGCAACAAAGCATATTCGGGCACAGAGGTTATCAAGGACTACGGTGAGGAGCATATTCGTACAGGTGCGCTTATTTGCTATACCTCGGCAGACAGCGTTTTTCAGATAGCTGCCCACGAGGATATTGTGCCTACAAAAGAATTGTATGAATATTGCCGAATTGCCCGACAGATGTTAACGGGTGACCTTGGTATAGGCAGAGTTATTGCAAGACCCTTTAATGGTGAATATCCATTTAAAAGGACTAAAAACAGACACGATTTTTCACTTGCTCCCCCAGCTGACACTATGCTTGACCATTTAAAAAACAACGGCTTTGATGTTATTGGTGTGGGCAAAATTAACGATATATTTGCAAACCAAGGCATAACAGAATATATTTACACAGAAAACAATACTGACGGAATGTCAAAAACAAGTGATTACCAAAAGCGTGATTTTAACGGTCTTTGCTTTGTAAACCTTGTTGACTTTGATATGGTTTATGGTCACAGACGTAACTGTAACGGCTATGCAACAGCTATTTCAGAATTTGACTGTTGGTTAGGTGATTTCATTAAAAGCATGAAGAATGATGATGCGCTTATAATCACCGCAGACCACGGCTGCGACCCTAACTTCAAGGGCACCGACCACACAAGGGAATACGTGCCCTTTGTGCTTTACGGTAACAATATTGAAGGTAAAAATCTTGGCACAGTACAAGGCTTTGAACATATCGCAAAAACAGTAACAGGCTTGTTGAAGGGTTGATTTTAATGACAGATTTAAATTTATTATCACAAGCAATAGATGCTATGCAAAAATCATATTCACCATACTCATTGTGCAAGGTTGGTGCGGCTTTGCTTACAAAAAACGGCAAGGTTTACACAGGCACAAATATTGAAAATGCCGCATTTTCACCTACTGTATGTGCAGAGCGTGTTGCTTTTTTTAAAGCAATATCCGAGGGTGAAACAGAGTTTTCTGCTATTGCGGTTGTTGGCGGTAAAAACGGCAAGATTAATGGCATTTTTGCCCCTTGTGGTGTATGCCGTCAGGTTATGCGTGAATTTTGCAACGATGATTTTAAAATAATACTGGGTATAAATGAGGCTGATTATAAAACAATAACATTAAGCGAGCTTTTACCCTTATCATTTTCACCAAAGGATGTGAAATAATGAGAGTTTACGATATTATAAAAAAGAAGCGTGACGGCGGTGAGCTGACTACCGCTGAGATAGATTTTTTCATAAAGGGCTACGTTGACGGCACAATCCCTGATTATCAGGCATCCGCCCTTTGTATGGCAATTTTTTTTATGGGTATGACCGAAAAAGAAACTGCCGATATTACAATGGCTATGGCAAAATCGGGCGATACTGTTGACCTGAGTCGATTTGGCAAGGACTCCGTTGACAAGCACAGCACAGGCGGTGTAGGTGATAAAACAACACTTATTGTTGCACCTATAGTTTCGTCACTTGGTTGCATTATGGCAAAAATGAGTGGCAGAGGACTTGGTCATACAGGCGGTACAGTTGATAAATTAGAATCAATTGAGGGCTTTAACACCGCGCTTACCCCCGACCAGTTTTTTGCACAGGTTGAAAAAACAGGTGTGGCTGTTGTTGGGCAGACAGGTAACCTTACACCTGCAGATAAAAAGCTGTATGCTTTACGTGACGTTACAGCAACAGTTGACAGCATACCCCTTATTGCATCAAGCATTATGTCAAAAAAGCTTGCAGCAGGGTCACACACAATTGTACTTGACGTTAAATTCGGCTCAGGTGCATTTATGAAAACGCCTGAGGATGCAGAAGCACTTGCACGTGAAATGGTTAAAATCGGCAATAACTGTGGCAGAAATACATCTGCAGTTATTACAAATATGGAAAGACCCCTTGGCTTTAATATAGGTAATGCACTTGAGGTAAAAGAGGCAATTGACGTGCTCAACAACAATGGTGCCGAAGATTTAAAGGAGGTTTGCCTTACCCTTGCAACACAGATTGTTGCTTTATCAAAGGGTATATCAACTGACGAAGCACGTATACTTACCGAGGATGCTCTGAAATCGGGCAAAGCACTTTTAAAATTCAAGGAGTGGATAATTGCACAGGGCGGTAATGGTGAATGGATAGATAACCCGGGACTTTTCCCCTCTGCCGATTACACCTATGATGTGAAAGCCCCTTGTGACGGATATATTTCAAAAACAGATGCAGAATCAATGGGTATTGCATCTGTAATGCTTGGCGCAGGCAGAGAAACAAAGGATGACACCATTGATATGAGTGCAGGCATTATCCTTAAGAAAAAGAATGGTGACCTTGTACACAATGGCGACACTATTGCCACACTTTATTCTTGCAACAATGAATCCTTTGCAGGGGCAGAAAAAAGATTTTTATCTGCCATACAAATTTCTGATAAAAAGCCCTGTGAGCAGGCTTTGATTTATAAAATAATACAATAAGAAGGTTTAAAATTGATAATAGATTTTCACACCCACGCATTCCCTGACAGAATTGCACACTCGGCTATGGATAAGCTCAGCTTTGCATCAGGTGGACTTATTCCGCAAACAGATGGTACAATATCGGGTCTGCACTCCATAATGAGCCGTGATAATATTGATAAAAGCGTGTTACTTGGTATTGCCACCAACGAAAAGCAACAACAATCAGTAAATAATTTTGTTAAAGAATGCGAAAGTGATAATATTATTTCCTTTGGCTCGGTTTATCCACACGCCGAAAGCGCTTTATACGAGCTTGAAAGAATAAAGGCTATGGGCTTAAAGGGGATAAAGCTTCACCCCGAATATCAGCAATTCTTTGTTGATGATGAAAAAATGAAGCCTATTTACAAAAAGGCTTCAGAGCTTGGGCTTATAATTCTTTTTCACGCAGGTGAGGATATGGGCTACCCTGCCCCCTACCACGCAACACCCGAAAGGCTACGTACCGCCGCAAAATGGATAGACTCACCTATGGTTTGCGCCCACTGGGGCTCGGCAAATATGAGCGAGGATGTACTAAAATATTTGTGTGATATCCCTGTATATTTTGACACTGCATTCGGCTATGCAGCAATTTCAAAATACAGAGCCCAACAAATTATTGATAAAAAAGGCACAGACCTTATTTTGTTTGGCTCGGACTGTCCCTGGCACTCACCCTCGTGGGATGTAAGAATGATTGAAACCCTTGACCTTTCAGCAAATGATAAGGAAAAAATATATCACCTGAATGCAGAAAAACTGCTATGTATATAAAAAGTGTCGCATAAGCTTTACTTATGCGACATTATTATTTATAACTTCAATTCTCGTTTTAAATTTTCACCTAAGATACCCTTTTTGGCTTCTTCGGATATTGGCAGATTTTTGATTCTGTCAATTGCTTTTTGTGTTTTTTCAATTCCGTTATAGGGGAAATCAAGTCCAAACATACTGCGCTCGGGGCCCGTCTGATAAATCAGGTCGCAAAGGTCATCATCTGTAAGTGACCACACTCCCCTGCGCGGATTACCGAATTCATCCTCACCCATAGGAATACTTGTCCATCCTGCAAAAACGTGCTGAATTTCATCGCGGGAGTTGTTATTCATAACAAGCAACGCCTCTTTAAAAAAGCTGTAGCCACCCATATGCTCCATAGTGAAACGAAGCTTAGGGAAATTATATGCAACCTCATCAAAAAGAAGCATCTGATAATCCCTTATTCTGTGCCAATGAAGACCCGTATGGAATGAAAGGAACAAATCCTCTTTTTCTGCTTGCTCATAAACCTCAAAAAGCTGAGGTGAGTCCACCTTGACCTCTTGATAGGCAGGGTGAATTTTTATACCCAAAAGACCCGAAGCCTTAATATGCTTTACCTGGTCCTTAAGGTCATTTCTATCAAAATTTATTGAACCAAAGCCAACAAGTGACGGCTCATTTTTTATTTCATTTGCAAGCCAATCAACAGGATTCTGATTTGTTGAAACATCATACATATCCATCTGATTCTGAAAGGGTGCAAAGCAAACCGCCTTTTCGATATTACAAGCGTCCATTAACTCCTTAAGCTTGTCAATATCTGCATTGGGCTTTGTGTTTTTAGGAAAAAGATGCGCATGGTTAGCATAAATTTTGTAGTCGGACATAGAATCACCATTTCTTGAAATGCAAAATGCAGAATGCAGAATGCAAAATTATCGGGCACTGCGTGCAGCTATTATAAAAAGCATTATCGATTTACAAAGATGCGAAGCTTTATAATATCGGCGTAGCACCTGAATTTATAATTTTAAATTTAAAATCAGATTGTCAAATCGCCTTCGTCATCCCATTCATCATCCTCGGGCAGGTCGGGGTAGTAATCCCACAGCCTATCCTCTTGTGTTTGGGTAAGTGGCTCGGCAGGAACTTCGTTAATTACTTCAAACTTACGAACCTTGCTCCAGAGTGATGGTGTTATACGTATTGTATAACCACAGCCTGATGGGCAAAGCCATTCTGTCATAGGTAATTCAGGTACACCAAATGCCGCAAGTATTGACATTATAACCCCACCATGGGTAATAATAGCGGCAGACTGTGTGCCTGTTTTAAGCATACCATCAACTGTTTTTTGGAATATATTGCATACTCTTGTTGCAAAATCACCGTTGCTTTCACCATTAAGGGGCTTTGCATCCTCACCGCCTGCAAGCCAATCTGAAAATTCCTCGTAACGTTCAAGCTCTTCGGCGGTGTGACCCTCAAACTCACCAAAATCGCACTCCTCAAAGCCCCTCATTTCAATTGGGTTTTTATCGGGGTAAAGGATATGGGCAGTTTCAATGCATCGCTTAAGTGTGCTTGTAAAAACCACCTCGGGGTAAGGGTAATCATAGTCAGCCTTCATTTGCTCGAGCTGCTCAATACCCTCCTTACAAAGGGGCTCGTCTGTCTGACCTATGTATCTGCCCTCAAGGTTACCTTGTGTAAGAGCATGACGTATTAAATGAATTGTGTAAGTTTTCATTGCATTCTCCTGTGGAATAGTGTATAGTATTATACAATCTGTATAATTTATTATAAATCAATATAAATAAGGATGTGACTTTATGGCTACATACTCTGAGCGACTTGTTGAACTGCGTACTGAAAAAGGACTCAGTCAGAAAACTGCCGCATTAGAATTAGGGGTATCCCAAGCGCTTTTATCACATTACGAAAAAGGTATCCGCGAATTCAACCTTGATTTTTTGTGCCGTATTGCGGATTATTATGACGTTACCGCCGATTATATTTTAGGCAGAACAGACAGCCGTTCAGGTCTTTCAACAAATGCCTTAGATGACCGTGAAGAAGACGCTATTTTTAATACACGCACTATCTACCGCGCCGCCATTCAGACCCATGAGCGTATGGATGCAGGCTCTGCACAGGCAGGTGACACCGCTGATATGCTTTATGCGGTTACAATTTACCGCACACTTTTTGCTGCATCACAGCTTGGTTATATACCCAAAAGATGGTTCACAATACCGCCAAAGCTTGCACAGGCAGTTTCGTTATCAATGACAGAAATGTATATTAACGAATTCCCTGAAAAAACTGTCAATGCAAGACGATACGGCGGCCCCGAACCCAAAAGCATCGAGGCCGTCATTAAAGGTGTAGAAGGTTTAATAAGAAAAACTGCAGGTACGTTAAAGCCTAATGACTAACAGGCTTTTAAATCAATCCTTAAGAATTTCTTTGTACATCTTTATATAATCATTTGCAGATTTACCCCAGCTGTTGTCGCTTTCCATAGCGCGCTTAACAAGAATGGGCCAACCCTTTTTATCGCTGTAGCCTTCGACGGCACGTCTTATTGCGTTAAGCATATCGTGAGCGTTGTATGATGAGAAAACAAAGCCGTTGCCCTCACCGTCGCCGCTATCTGTAACAGAGTCACGAAGGCCGCCTGTTTCACGTACAATGGGGATTGTGCCATAACGAAGGGCTACCATCTGTGAAAGACCACAAGGCTCACTCTTTGACGGCATAAGGAAGAAATCTGCACCTGCGTAAATTTTACGAGCAAGGTCAGGTATAAAGCCGAGGCACAAGCCTACCTTTTCAGGGTAGCGCTCTGCAAGACCACGGAAAAATTCTTCATACTGATAATCACCTGAGCCAAGCACTACAAGCTGAATATCTGTTGTAGCAAGCAGCTCATCGAGTACGGCCTTACAAAGGTCAAGACCCTTGTGTGAAACAAGCCTTGTTACCATACCCATTACAGGTGTATCACTCTTCTCCGGAAGCCCTAAAAGCTTCTGGAGTTCTTTTTTATTTACAGCCTTACCACGCATATTATCAACACTGTAATTTTTGAAAACATCCTTGTCAGTTTCGGGGTTGTAGTTTTCAACATCAATACCATTAAGTATACCACGAAGCTTGTAGCAACGCTGACGAAGGATTGTATCAAGACCATGTGAATACCATGGGTCAAGAATTTCATTAGCATATGAGGGGCTTACTGTTGTAACTGCATTTGCACACTCAATACCACCCTTCATAAGGTTAACCGCACCGTCATACTCAATAAGACTGCGGTGAGCGTGGTCAATACCTACAACGTTATCAATAAGCTCTTCACCATAAACGCCCTGATACTGAATATTGTGAATAGTGAAAACAGTTTTAATATTCTCATAACCGGGCTGATTTGCATAGATTGTGCTGTAATAAACGGGTGTTAATGCTGTCTGCCAGTCATTACAGTGAATGATATCGGGCTTGAAATCAATATGGGGTATTATTTCAAGGATAGCGCGTGAAAAGAATGCAAAACGCTCGGCATCATCATAAAAGCCATATAATGAATCACGCTTGAAGTAATATTGATTATCAAGAAGGTAGTAAATAACACCACCTGATTTTGCCTCAAAAATACCGCAGTACTGTCTGCGCCACGCAACGGGTACAGAAATACTTGTGATAAATTTCATTGAATCCTTAAGCTCTTGCTTAATATTATCATAAAGGGGCATAACCACACGGGCACCCACAAGGCGTTTTCTTAACGCCTGAGGGAGTGAGCCTGCAACGTCACCTAAACCACCGCTGGCAATAAAGGGTAATGCCTCACTTGCTGCATATAAAACTTTCATAATTAACTCCTCAGAGTGAACAGCTACTACAACAATTCACTCATTTTTGTATAAATTCATTGTATAAATTCATTGTACAAGCCTGAAAGGGCATCAAAAAGACCTGATGAAAAGAACACTATCAAAATAACGATACCAAGAATTATAGGTATACATATTTCAAGTATTGATTTTATCAACGCAGTACGCTTCATTGAGCGTATCTGCTTTTCTAAAGCTTCAACGCGTTTTTGAAGCTGTTTTATAGCTTCATCATTAACAGATGTGCCACTGACAGGTGTAACAGAAGGGGTGCTCTGTACAGGCGTATACTGATTAACCACAGGGTACTGCTTGAATTCATCATCACCTGTAGCCACAACGCCTGACAAAGCCTTTAACTCATCAACCAAGCCCTCATCACGCTGAACATCTTTTGAAAGGGCTGCATTAACCCACCTGAACTGAGCCTCGCTAAGACCCTTTGCAGGGTCAATACCCTTTATCTGCTTCTGACAGAAAGAGCATATATTACCTGACCAACTGCCTATATTCCCATGAACAAAATCAAGCTCATCGGTTTTGCAACCACATACAGGACAAACCGCCATAACAAAACACCTCCCGAACCGAATGTTTAAACATTAAATAACAATATGCTTGCCTACGAATAAGGGATAACTCTTATCACCTGAAAGCACCTTTTTAGGTGTGATAACTGTGTTTTTATCCATAATAACGCAATTAAGCTTTGCATCCTCACCAACAAAAGCATCCTGCATAAGGATAGAGTTTTCAACAACTGCACCCTTTGCAACCTTTGCCCCACGGAAAACAATACTGTTCTTTACAGTACCCTCAATCTGACAACCGTCGGCAATAAGTGAGTTTTTACAATCTGACATAAGACCGTAAATAACGGGCATATCGTCACGAACCTTTGTATAAATGGGGCTCTGAAGGTTGAAAAGAGCCTTTCTGTTTGCTTTTTCAAGCAAAGCCATATTTGCGGCAAAGTAAGTTTCCATACTGTCGATAGTACAATTCCACTCATCAACCTTGTAGCCGTAAATATTAAGATTATCAACATTTTTCTGAATAATATCTTTTTCAAAGCTTGTGTAGGCATAGCTTTGTGCATCACCGATAAGTCTTTCTAAAAGAGCTTTTCTTATAAGAATAACGTTTGCAAGGTAGTTAACGTCATTACTTGTTTTAACGTCAATACCAACATTGGTGATTTTACCGCTGAAATCAACCTCAACAACAGCCTGATTCTGAAGCTTAGGTGCAACGCCTGTGCAATAAGCAACTGTAATATCTGCATTTTTACCTGAATGGAAGCTCAAAAGCTTTTTAAGGTCCATATTGCAAACAAAGTTTGAATCCATAAGAAGAACATATTCCTGCTTTGAGTGTGAAATATACTCCATAATACGGCCAAGTGTATCAATTCTGTTGCTGCTCTCTGCGTGCACAGGTGTGAATGGCGGTAACAATGTAAGTCCGTCAACCTTACGTGAAAGGTCCCAGGGTCTGCCGCTGCCTATATGGTCCATAAGTGAATGGAAATTGCTGTTGGCAATAACACCAACCTTTGTAATACCGCAATTAACCATATTTGAAAGCGGAAAGTCAATAAGTCTGTATCTGCCACCGAAGGGTACAGAGCCCATTGTACGTCTGGCAGTAAGTGCGCTCAAATTTGAATCAAATGAATTTGAATATACTATTCCGAGAACATTTTTTGCAATCATACAGTTTCACCCTCCTTAACATCATCAGCAATCATTGACTGTGCCTTAACCTTAGCGTTTTTACCTACAGTAACACCTGCACCAACAACGCTAACGCCCCATTTTTCAAGATCTTCACAATTCTGGGGATTTTCACCAACAACTGCACCCTCTTCAATAACTGCATTCTCTGCAACCATTGCATACTGAACAACTGCGCCTTTTTTGATAACTGCACCAGGCATTACAATTGAATAATCAACAAATGCGCCCTCTTCAACAGTTACGTCATTGAAAAGGATTGAATAATCAATTTTGCCCTCAATCTCACAGCCTGCAGTTGCAATAGAATTTTCAATAACAGCTTTATCAGAAACATACTGAGGTGCGGCATTTGTGCCTCTGCCGTAAATTTTCCAGGAATTGTCACTAAGGTCAATGTTAACCTTGGGGTTAAGAATGTCAAGGTTAGCCTCCCAAAGAGAGTCTATTGTACCAACATCCTTCCAATATCCGTCAAAGCCGTAAGCAAAGAGTCTTTCACCTGCTTCGTGCATTGCAGGGATAACGTTTTTACCGAAGTCATTTGATGAATCAGGGTCATTTTCATCATCAATAAGGTACTGACGGAGCTTTGACCATGTGAACATATAAACACCCATAGATGCTTTGTTGCTCTTAGGCTCCTTTGGCTTTTCTTCGAATGCAGTAATTCTGCCGTCATCATCAGTAAACATAAGGCCAAAACGTGAAGCCTCTTCCCACGGCACCTCAAGCATAGCAATTGTACAAGCTGCATCCTTCTCTTTATGGAACTGAAGCATTTTTGCATAGCCCATTTTGTAAATATGGTCGCCTGAAAGGATTGCTACGTATTCAGGGTTGTATCTGTCAATGAAATGAATATTCTGATAAATAGCGTTTGCTGTGCCTTTATACCACTCAGTGCCCTTAATCTGCTGATATGGTGAAAGAATATGCACACCACCGTTTGCACGGTCAAGATCCCAAGGACCACCATTACCGATATATTCGTTAAGCTCAAGTGGTTGATACTGTGTAAGTACACCTACTGTGTAAATACCTGAGTTCACACAGTTTGAAAGGGGGAAGTCAATTATTCTGTACTTGCCACCATAGGGTACTGCAGGTTTTGCAATATTCTTGGTAAGCACGCCGAGTCTTGAACCCTGACCGCCTGCAAGAAGCATTGCAATACATTCTGTCTTTTTTGCCATTACTGTCACATTCCTTTCAATGTATATATAGAATTATTTTTTCGCTTTTTCAATTGAGTCTGATGCTTCCTTTGACTTTTTATTCTGCTTTAAATAAAGCGTTGTCATAGGTGGTAATGATAGCTCAATATAATTATCAAAGCCGTGCATCATACCCTTATTAACCTTATATTTCTTTTTAATTCTTTCACCGGTACCGCCAAATTTAGCGTTATCGGAGTTAAAAACAATTTCGTAGCTTTCTGCATCGGGTACACCGATTTTGTAGCTTTCGCGTGAAACGGGTGTAAAGTTACACACTGCAAGGAGCTTATCCCCTGCCTCGTTACTTCTGACAAAGGCAATAACTGAATTATCATTGTCATCACTGACAACCCACTTAAAGCCCTCCCAGCTATAGTCAACCTCCCACAAGGGAGAATTTTTCTTATAGAATTTATTCAACTCACGGGTATAATCCTGCAACAAAACGTGCATTTCGTAATCAAGAAGAATCCAGTCAAGACCTTTTTTATAGTCCCACTCAATAAACTGACCAAACTCTGTACCCATAAACAACAGCTTTTTGCCGGGGTGAGCATACATATAGCCCAAGAACGCCCTTACCCCTGCAAACTTCTCATTATAATTACCGGGAATTTTATTGATAAGTGAGCATTTGCCATGCACAACCTCATCGTGAGAAATAGGCAGAACAAAATTCTCGCTGAATGCATAAAAGAATGAGAATGTTATTAAATCGTGATTATATTTTTTATATATTCCGTCAAGTGAGAAATAGCGTAGAATATCGTTCATCCAACCCATATTCCACTTAAAGTTATAACCAAGGCCACCCATATAAACAGGCTTTGAAACCATAGGCCAGGCGGTGCTTTCCTCCGCAATCATCATCACGTCACCATGCTCAGTAAACACAGTTTCGTTAAGAAGCTTCATAAAGGCTACTGCTTCAAGATTTTCGTTGCCGCCGTTTTCGTTGGCAATCCATTGACCATCCTCTCTGCCGTAGTCAAGGTAGAGCATTGATGCAACTGCATCAACACGAAGTCCGTCAATGTGATATTCATCAAACCAGAAGCAGGCATTTGAAATAAGAAAGCTTTGCACTTCGTTTCTGCCAAAGTCAAAAACCTTAGTACCCCATTGAAGATGCTCGCCCTTGCGAGGGTCCTTATACTCATAACAAGCCTCACCGTCAAAATCGGCAAGTCCGTGAGCATCCTTAGGGAAGTGAGCAGGTACCCAATCAACAATAACACCTATACCTGCCTTATGGCATTCATCAACAAAGTATTTAAAATCGTCGGGTGTACCATACCTTGAGGTTACTGCAAAGTAGCCTGTAACCTGATAACCCCAGGAGCCATCAAAGGGGTGCTCAGCAACGGGCATAAGCTCAATATGAGTGTAGCCCATATTTTTAACGTAGCCCACAAGCTCCTTTGCAAGTGTGCGATAACTGAGTGTATTACCATCTTCATAAAGGCGCCACGACCCAAGATGAACCTCGTAAATATTTACAGGTGATTTATACACAGATGAATTTCGTCTGTTTTTAAGCCAAGCAGAATCACGCCATTTGTAGTTACCCTCAAAAATCTTTGAGGCTGTACCCGGCCTTGTTTCTGCGTGGATTGCATAGGGGTCAGCCTTATAATTTTTAAACCCGTCAGGCGTATAAACAAGGAATTTATACGCGTGGAAATTCTGAACCCCATCAACGTAAGCCTCCCACACACCACCGTCGCTGAGCTTATTCATTGGCGAGGCAGATTCATTCCACCCGTTAAAATCACCAACAACGTAAACCGCTGTAGCGTGGGGTGCCCACACTCTGAAAACATATTTGCCATCTTCAACCTTATGTGCGCCTAAAAAATCCTGCGCCTTGAAATTGCGCCCCTGATGGAACACATAAAGCGGAAAATCGTTGTAATTTTCATTTTTTGCCGCTATTTTCACTTCTTCACCACCAAAAATTGTAGTACATCAATATAATAATAACAAATCCCAGCTTCTTTTTCAAGTTTTTTTGATATATTTTGTTCAAACCCCTATTAAAAATATACACCAACTTTTGGTCATTTTGCATAACTTTTGTCGATATTCATTTCAAAAGGCAGTAAAAACATTTTTTAACAAAATGTAAAATTACAAAATTGGTGCTTTTAATTCTTTTATAGAATTATATATTAATAAAAAATGGTAATATATACTAATGTAATTATTATAATAGGCAACATTTTACGAAATGGTTGTCGAAATACTTTTACTTATAAGCTTTTACATATATCAATCTGACAAACTCATATCCCCACAGACGGGGCAATATTTTTACACATAATCACGCAAAGGAGAAAATGAATAATGTTACGCAAGATTTTACCCTATGCCAAAAAATACCGCTTACCTGCAATAATGTCACCCTTGTGCATTGTAATGGAGGTACTTATTGAGGTTACAATCCCCCTGTTAATGTCAATCATTGTTGACTGTGGTATTGGCGGTCAGTCAATTGCACAAAAGGACAGCTTTATTGCGGATTTGCTTATTAAAATGGGCTTCGCAGATAAGGCAGGTACAGACCTTATTTTATCAACAGGTGCATTTATGCTTGGTCTTTCACTTGTATCACTTGCCTGCGGTGCCGCTGCCGCATTTTTTGCCGCAAAGGCAGGTATGGGCTTCGGCTCTGAGCTGAGGGCTGGTATCTTCAACAAAATTCAGGATTTTTCATTCTCAAATATTGATAAATTCTCAACCGGCTCACTTATAACCCGAATGACAACTGATATTAATATGACACAGATGGGCTTTATGATGGCTCTGAGAATGCTCATACGCTCACCCCTTATGTTTGTTATGGCAATTTCAATGGCATTCACCATCAACAAAACGCTTTCGCTTGTGTTTATGTGTATTGCCCCGATTATGTTTGGGCTTATTCTCCTTATAGGCTCATTTGCACATAAGCGTTTTACTGCAATGTTTAAAAAATATGATAAAATCAACAATTATATTCAGGAAAAGCTTGTTGGTGCACGTGTTGTTAAAGCATTTGTACGTGCAAAGCACGAAAAAGAGAATTTCCGTATTTCAAACGACGAGCTCCGTGATGCCTCTGTTTATGCTGAAAAGCTCATTATTCTTAACGGCCCGATAATGACACTTTCAATTTATTCTTGTATTTTGTTGGTGCTGTGGATTGGCTCAAAGCTTATTCTTGGTGGCACAATGCAGTTAGGTGACCTTATGAGCTTTATCACCTATATTCAGCAGATATTTATGTCATTGATGATAATATCAATGATATTTGTGCTTTCAGTTATGGCAAAGGCAGCCATCAACCGTATCGGTGAGGTGCTTGACGAAAAACCCCATATAACAGATGATGGTGCAGACCCCTCGCTTATGGTAAAGGATGGCTCAATCGAATTTAAAAACATTTCATTCAAATACAGCGAGGCTGCAGAAAACAACGTACTTAAAGATATTAACCTTACAATTAAATCGGGTGAAACAATAGGTATATTAGGTGGTACAGGTAGTGCAAAAACCTCGTTAGTACAGCTTATCCCCCGACTTTATGATGCAACCGAGGGTCAGGTGCTTGTTGGTGGCACAAACGTTAAGGAATACACCCTGCACAACCTGAGAAACGCTGTTTCAATGGTACTGCAAACAAACCTTTTATTCTCTGGCACAATCGAAGAAAATCTGCGTTGGGGTGACGAAAACGCTACCCTTGATGAAATACGTGCTGCTGCAAAAATCGCACAGGCAGATGACTTTGTTATGAGCTTCCCTGATGGCTATCAGACCGATTTAGGTCAGGGCGGCGTTAACGTTTCGGGTGGTCAGAAGCAGCGCCTTTGTATTGCACGAGCAATACTCAAAAAACCCAAGGTACTTATTCTTGATGACTCTACAAGCGCTGTTGATACTGCAACTGACGGCAAAATACGTGAAGGAATGAAAAACCTTTTACCCGAAACAACAAAAATTATAATTGCGCAGCGTATTAACTCAATTCAGCACGCAGACAGAATAATTGTGCTTGATGACGGTAAAATTGACGATATAGGCACACATGACGAATTACTTGCACGTAATGAGATTTACAAGGACGTTTATATCTCACAGCAAGAAAGCAAAATGGAGCAATAAGAAAGGAGTTGAAGATAATGTCTGAAAACAAAAAAAGACCACCTATGGAAGGTGGACCCGGCAAAAAGATGATGGTAGGCAAGCCAAAAAACGCAGGTAAAACAATCGGACGACTTCTCTCCTACGTTGCAAAAAGCAAGGGTCTTGTTGCCCTTGTTATATTCCTTGTATTATTTGCATCTGTTGCAAATATAGCAGGAACATACCTACTGACACCTATCATTAACGAAATAGGTAACCTTCTCAGCACAGGCTCAGATGATGTTTCAAACCTTATAAAAATGATTGTGGCCCTTGGTATTCTTTATTTAATGGGTGCCGCTTCACAGTATGCACACTCACGACTTATGCTTAACGTTTCACAAAAAACCCTTAACCTTTTAAGGCGCGATTTGTTTGATCACTTATTGGATTTACCCATAAAATACTATGACACCCATACACACGGTGAGCTTATGAGCCGTTTCACAAATGACGTTGATACTGTGCGTGAGGCAATCAGTCAGGGTCTTGTTCAATTAATTTCATCGGGTGTTATGGCTGTTGGTATCTTTATAATGATGCTTTACATCAGCCCTGCCCTTACAGGACTTATTATACTGATGCTGGGCGTTATGCTTTTGGTTATAAAATACGTAGGCGGTAAAAGCTCAAAATATTTCAGAAAGCAACAGGCGGCTGTCGGTAGTGTAAACGGATATATCGAAGAGCTTATAGAAGGTCTTAAGGTAGTAAAGGTTTTTTGCCGTGAAGATAAATCAAAAGAAAACTTTACACAAATAAACGAGGATTTCAGAAAATCTGCAACCAAGGCACACACCTTTGCAAGTATACTTATGCCCATAATGGGTAACATCTCTTACATCAATTTCACACTTTCTGCCGCATTAGGTGCTTTTATAATCCTTAATTTAGGTGATGCTCAGCAAGGCGTTACAGGTTTCCTGCTTGGTGGCTTTTCAGGTGCGCTTACAATCGGCTCACTTGCATCATTCCTGCAGTATACAAGGCAGTTTTCAAACCCCATCACTCAGTTCTCACAGCAGATGAACAATATTTTACTTGCCCTTGCAGGTGCAGAAAGAATTTTTGACGTTATTGACGAAACACACGAAGAGGATAACGGTTACGTAACACTTGTTAACGCACACATTGACGAAAACGGTAACGTAACAGAGTCAGAAAAGCGTACAGGTCAATGGGCATGGAAGCACCCTCACTCTGCTGACGGAAGCGTTACCTATACCCCCCTTAAGGGTGATGTGCGATTCCATGACGTTACATTCTCATACAATGAGAAAAAGACTGTTCTTAAAAACGTTTCACTTTACGCAAAGCCCGGTCAGAAAATTGCTTTTGTTGGCTCAACGGGTGCAGGTAAAACAACTATCACAAACCTTATAAATCGCTTTTACGATATTCAAGAGGGCAAAATCACCTATGATGGCATCAACATCAAAAAGATTAAAAAGGATGACCTCAGACGTTCACTTGCTATGGTTTTGCAGGATACCCACCTGTTTACAGGCACAGTTGAAGAAAACATTCGTTACGGTAAGCTTGATGCTACCCACGATGACATTGTAAACGCTGCAAAGATTGCAAACGCACACAGCTTTATAAGCAGATTACCTGACGGCTACAATACAATGCTTACAGGTGACGGCAGCAACCTTTCACAGGGTCAGAGACAGCTGCTTGCAATTGCACGTGCCGCTGTTGCAGACCCACCTGTGCTTATTCTTGACGAGGCAACAAGCTCTATCGACACCCGTACCGAAAGACTTATTGAAAAGGGTATGGATAAGCTTATGGAGGGTAAAACTGTTTTTGTTATTGCTCACAGACTTTCAACAGTACGTAATGCAAACGCAATTATGGTGCTTGAAAAGGGCGAAATCATCGAAAAGGGTGACCACGACGAGCTCCTCAGACAAGAGGGTAAATACTACAAGCTTTATACCGGTCAGTTCGAGTTATCCTGATAACAACGTAAATAAAATTAAACGAGGATTACATTTTCACAGTGTAATCCTCGTCTTTTTATTTAAGATATTTTGAAAGCTTTATTTCGTCACCTGAAAGGTTAATTGCTTTGCTGAATTTTGAATTACCGAAAGCACCTGTTACCTCAATTTCTGCCTTGTCATCAAGCATCAGACCCTTTGCAGAAACAAGCTTTTTCCATATTTTTGCCTTATCCTCATCGGCAGAAACATCCGTCTGAATAGGGAAGTAATTTACCCCCTTCGGGAGGTTACACAAGGCACACATATTATCCTTACCATCGTTAGCAAAGAAGGTTATAAATATATTCTTATCATTTAATGAAGGCTTATTCACAAGCTCTTCAATCACCTTTGTATCAAGGGTATCTGCATAAACAAGCATGTTATCCTTGCCGTTATGTGGAATATTCTCAACCTCTGTTTTTAAAGACCTTTCACCAAAAAGCATAAGGTCAAGAATATTTTTTGATGATTCAAGGCAATCATAAAAGCAATATTCGTTTATAAAAGCTGTATCATCATATTGCTTTGGCGAGCGAAGCTCCTCCATAAGCTTTTCTACACATTTAACCTTAGGGAATGGCAGGTCTGACAAGGGCATATATACACCTCTGTCAGCAAAATATTCATCTTCATCATAGGTAAAAAGAACACATTTTTTGCCCGACACAGCGTAGTCATAAAACACACTCGAATAATCGGTTATAAGGCAATCTGTGCTTGTAAGAAAATCATAGGTATCAAACCTTACAGGGATATTCCTGATGCGCTTAAACTCTTTAACGTCAATATCCTTAACGGCTATGGGGTGCAGGTTAAGGTATAGCCTTTCATCATCATTAAGGGCGTTGTCAATCTGATGCAGATACTCCTTCAGACGTGCATTTGCATCGCCTGAAATATCACCCACAGAGCCCCTCCACGTTGGCATATACGCATATATTTTCATGCCATCGGGTATTTCCATGCTCTTTCTCACAGTTTCACAAAGCCCCTCTTTAAAGAAGGCTGAGTTACGTGGATAGCCTGTCAGCACACACTTTGCATCTGTTATGTTTTCAAGCATATAATCCTCAACCATATGCTCCATTGTATATTTATTGGGGTAAAGCAAGTAGTCAGCGCTGGCAAAATTCTTTTGGGCATTACCTATACCGTGCATAGCATTTTTAATGCTTTTACCAAGGGTTTTTAAAGGTGTACCGTGCCATGTATTGAGATAAACCTGTCCCTCGCGTTTTATAAAGAAAGGCAGAAAGGTATTATCATTAATAAGATACTTTGAAGAAGCCAAAGCCCTTATATATTCATCTGTAGATAATTCTACAAGCTGAACGTTTTTCATACCATTATTATCAAGTATATATGAAAAGCGGTTTTTCTTACTGCCTCGGCAACACAGGTATAATTTATAATCTTTATACTTTGGGTCAGTTGATAATGCCTTAAGCAAGTGAAAAATATTACCCAGCATTTCTGCACCATGCTGTGATTCAAGCAGAATCGCCTTTTCATCTATGGGTAAGGTCTTTCTGTAATCAGCATAACGGATTTTAGGCAGAGTATATTTAACCCAAGCCTCGTCCTTTGGCTTTTTACCAAAAGAAAATAATTTATCCTTCATTTTATCACCCGTAATATCAAGTGTATTTAATAAAAATGCCGAACCACCGCTAAAGTGGTTCGGACACACTTTCATTATTTAATAAGCGCCTTAAACTCTGCAAGGGCGTCCTCATTATACTTTTTATAGTCAGTAGTAAGCATAGGAACCTTGCCGTCTATAAGCATTCTCATACCCTTTTCAACACCCTCAATAGTATTTTCAACAAGGGTACCGTTGTTCTTCTGCATAAATGTACGTGGACCTGTAATATCAGTTGAAACTGCAGGCAGACCAAGAATATCTGCCTCAACAATAACAAGACCAAAGCCCTCGTAGTGTGATGCAAGTATAAAGCCGTCACAAGCCTTAACGATAGGTAATGGGTTTGTCATTGAAAGAATAAGGATAACGTTATTACCGCAGGGCAGAGTTTCAATATATTCGCACAGTTCATCGTATATACCATCACGCTGAATACCACCGATAATAACAAAATATGTGTTGTTGTTTTCAACCCAGATTTTGTTGAAGGCATCTATCATACGTTTGTGGTCTTTTTCGGGTGAGAATCTGCCGACACTTACAAGCACCTTTGCATCACTTGCAAGAATTTCTTTGATTTCATCAAGCTCTTTATTGCTCTGGGTTACACCCTCATCAAACGCAATTTCACCTTCGCCACGTTTTACGATTTCATCATACGCAATCATATTGTGAGCAATTCTGTAATTATCTGCCTTTTTAACAAACGTTGCGGTTGACTCACGGATATCCTCGGTAACAAGGGCAACGTTGTCATAGTTTTTATAAGCGTACTGAAGGACCTCTTTACGCTGATTGTTTTTAAGCTCAATCTCTTTGACCATATCACTATGAACATAGATGCTTGTATTGCAATCAAACTTTGAATAAAGCAAAATCATCTTTGTTTCATAGCCGTTAAACTGAATAGCATCATCTACACGAATGCCACCGTAAATACGCTGAACCTCGTATTCCCATTCCTTTTTCATAAGGCTCATAATAATCCTGAATGGGAATTTACGCTGATTGAACTTCTGCCACCATCTCATTTTAAGGTATGGCAGGTTGAACACACCCTGTACGGGGAAGTAGTTTACACCCTCGGGCAGGTTTGCAATTGTATCCTGATGGAATTTGCCCCTTTCTGCAGGGAAGGAAACGTAATAGTTATATTCGTTTGCGTCAAGGTGATTAAGAAGGTTTATACCTGATGTGGTAATACCATTCTGGTCAAGGTTACCAAGGTACATAAGAACGTTCTTTTTGCCGTTATCTTTTATTTCAACCTCTTTAACCTTTTCGTCCTTTTTACCGAAAAGCACAAAGTCAAGCACACGTCTTGAAGCATCCTCACAATCGTATGCGCAATACTCCTTAAGGAATGCTGTATCATCGTAATTTTTGGGTGAACGAATTTCTTTAAGTAAATCTTCAAGAGTTTTTACATTGGGGAATGGAAGCTCTGACAAGGGCTTATAAACGCCACGGTCAGCAAAGTATTCCTCCTGGTCAAATGTGAAAAGAACACATTTTTTGCCTGTTACGGCGTAATCGTAAAATACGCTTGAATAGTCTGTAATAAGACAGTCTGCACAGTTCATAAAATCATATGTTTCGTACAGTGCAGGGAAGTTTTTAATGTGAGTAAATGTTGAAAAATCAACGTCCTTAACCGCAATCGGATGAAGGTTAAGGTAAACAATTTCGTCATCATTGAGCAATTTATCAAGCTCATAAAGGTAATATTTAAAGTAAGTGTTTGCCTTCTGGTCGATATTACCTACAGAACCACGCCATGTGGGCATATAGGCATATATTTTTTTGCCCTCGAGCTCTAATTCTTCACGAATCTGTTCGCCACGTTCCGCATTAAAGAATGCTGTGTTACGAGGATAACCTGCAAGTACACTTTCACCATTGGCGATATTTTCAAGCATATAGTCCTCAACCATATGGTTCATTGTGTACTCATTGGGGTAAAGCAGGTAATCTGCACAAACAAAGTTCTTTTGTGCGTTACCTATGCCGTGCATAGCATTTTTTATACCCTTACCAAGTGTTTTTAATGGTGTACCATGCCATGTGTTAAGGTAAACCTGACCCTCTTTTTTAAGGTAGAAGGGCAAGAAGGTATTATCGTTAAAAAGATATTTAGCAGATGCAAGCACCTTCATATAAGCCTTGGTTGAAAGTATAAGAAGGTTTATGCCCTCAATACCATAAGCCTCAAAGGTTTCCTCAAACTTCTTTTTATTACCGGGTCGGCAGGTCATATATACCGTATACGATGAATATGCCTCGTTAGTTGCAAGCTCTTTTGCAAGGTAGAACATATTACCATTTATTTCAGTACCATGCTGTGCCTCAAGCAAAATTGCCTTTTCGTTAATGGGTAGCTTTCTGAACCATTTTGTATACTGACGCTTTGGCCAGGTATAAAGCCAGAACTTATAAAATGACGTTCTTTTAAAGAACTTTATGAGTTTCTTTATCATTTTCTCCTCCGAAAAAATTTAATGATTTTCCATTTTACCACATTTATGTACAAAAATCTACATTTTTTTCATTCGCATTGAGATATCAAATGCCTCAACAGAATGAGTCAATGCACCGATTGAAAGAATATCTACACCAAGCTCTGCAACACTGCGTATTCTTTCAGCGGTAAGGTTGCCCGAAGCCTCTAAAAGTGCTTTGCCATCAACTATGCTGACAGCCTGTGCCATAGTGTCATTATCCATATTATCAAGCATAATAATATCTGCACCTGCATTAAGCGCCTCACGCACCTCATCAAGAGTACGTGTTTCAACCTCGATTTTAACTGTATGGCCGATTTTTTCACGGAGTGCCTTAACAGCAGGAGTAATACCACCCTTGGCATCTATGTGATTATCCTTAAGCATAGCGCAATCTGAAAGGTTGTAACGATGATTACGACCGCCACCGCAGGTAACCGCATATTTCTGAATTGAGCGAAGACCGGGAAGAGTCTTTCTTGTATCAGCAATTGTTGCATTTGTGCCTATAGTTTCTTTGACACAGGTGTTTGTAAGTGTTGCAATACCACTCATATGCTGAATAAGGTTAAGCGCTGTCCTTTCGCCCTTAAGGAGTCTTACTGTTTTGCCCTTAAGCTCTGCAATAAGGTCACCTTTTTTAATTTCGTCACCATCTTTTTTGTGAATGGTGCAGGTAAAGCTATCATCAAGCAGACTGAAAACTCTCATAGCAACGTCAATACCACAAAGCACACCATCTGCCTTTGCAATAAATACTGCCTCACTTACCTCATCTTCGGGTAAAAGGTAGTCAGTTGCAACGTCGATATAGTTAATATCCTCTTTGATAGCGTTTTTTATAAGGTCATCAATATAAAACTGTGGCAGAATCATCTGTCAACCTCCTTAAGAATGATATATGCAACCGTTGCAAGGGAAAGTGCCTCACAATAATCGGCTGTAACAGCAAATTTGCCGTTTTTAAGTCTGTTTAAAATATTCTCAATGCGACGCTTACTCTGATGTATTGCGCCCTCATCGGGAATAACAAAATACGCCCTTTGCATAATATCACGTATTTCTGTACGTGTGCCTTTTGGTAACGGAGCACCTGATTTGTCGGGCTCTGTAACAGCTTCGGGCACAGATACTTTATAAAAACCTGCTTTTATACAGGTAGTTATATCCTCAGCAGCCTTTCTGCCAAAAACAAGGGCCTCAAGCAAAGAGTTACTTGCAAGTCTGTTTTTGCCGTGTACACCTGTACAAGCACACTCACCTGCTGCATAAAGTCTGGGTAACGTTGTACGTGCATTAAGGTCAACCTCAATACCGCCCATAAGGTAATGCTGACAAGGGAAAACCGGTATTAAATCCTTTGAAATATCTACACCCTGCTGCAAGCACCCTGCATATATGCCGGGGAATCTGTTTTTGAGATACGCTTCACCCTTATATCGGATATCAAGGTAGAAATTGTTACTGCCAAGACGGCGTGACTCCATAATAACCGAGCGTGAAACAACGTCACGGGGTGCTAACTCAAGGCGACTGTCGTATCTGTCCATAAAGCGCTCTTTATTACAGTTAAGCAGGTATGCACCCTCACCGCGCACCGCTTCACTTATAAGAAACTGCTCACGGTTTGCACCATTAAATGCTGTGGGGTGAAATTGCACATAGCTTAAATTCTTGATTGACGCGCCCATTTCATAAGCAAGACGTATACCGTCACCCGTTGCAACTGACGGGTTTGTAGTGTATTTATATACTCTGCCTATACCGCCTGAGGCAAGAAGACAAAAATCAGCATAAACTGTTTTGTGCGTATCCTCACTCATTACGTTTATCTTAAATCCGTTTTTAATTCGGGTCATTGATGTAACCATAGTTTCATCGGCAAGGGTTACGTTAGGCAGCTTTTCAACAGCCTCAACCAGCTTATCAACCATCTCTTTACCTGATGTATCCTTATGGTGCAAAATTCTGCGTCGACAATGACCACCCTCAAGAGTTTTTATAAGCTGACCGTTTTCATCACGGTCATAATCCACACCATATTCAATTGTTTTAAGTACATCACCCGGCCCTTCCTCAACAAGCTGAGTTACGGCATCCGGGTCGTTTTCTCTGCCGCCTGCAATAAAGGTATCCTCAATATGCAGGGCGTAGCTGTCATTTTCTAAATCAAGCACACAGGCAATACCGCCTTGTGCAAGGGAGCTGTTTGACTGATGGCGCTCCTTTTTAGAAAGCATAAGTATATCAACATCCGACGGAAAGTTAAGGGCGGCATAAAGACCTGCAAGGCCACTACCCACTATAACCACCGTATATTGATTTTTAATGTGGGAAAGATTCATTTTATTACCCCAATTCAAGCATACGATTTATGCTGACAAGTGCTTTTTTACGTAATTCCTCAGGCAATTGGATATTTTCACCGCATTTGCCCATTATTGCATCATAAACATCGGTTAATGATATTTTTTTCATATCCTCACAGCAAAGCTTATGTGGCGCAAGCTGTATAAAGCGGTCACCGTTTTCTTCGTGGGTTGAAAGGTAATCAACAACACCCTTTTCGGTACCTATAATAACCTTACCCGGCTGTGACTTTGCATAGCTGATAATTTCACTTGTTGCACCTGCCATATCCGCAAGCTCCACAACTGCGGCAGGTGATTCAGGATGCACTGCAAACTTAGCATCAGGGTGCGCCTTTTTACATTCAAGCACATCATCCACAGTAAGCTGAGCGTGTACGGGACAGTAGCCGTCCCACAAAATTATATTTTTATGAGGAAGCTGTTTCTTTACATAAGAGCCAAGGTGTTGGTCAGGAATGAAAAGAATTTTATCCGCATCAATTTTATCAACAATTTTAATTGCAGATGAGCTTGTAACACAAACGTCACTTTCAGCCTTTATTGCTGCGGTTGTGTTAATATATGCAACCACCTGTGCTGTGGGATTTTCCTCTTTGAACCTTCTGATACGTTCAGGTGCAATCTGCTCTGCCATAGGGCAGGTAGCGCTTGGCACAGGCAGGATTGTTTCTGTTTCAGGTGAAAGAATTTTTACACTCTCTGCCATAAAACGCACACCGCACATAATTACACGCTTTGCTTTTATTTCAGCAGCCTTTTTGCTTAAGAAAAAGCTGTCACCGGTAATATCGGCAATATCAATTATATCAGGCTCCTGATAAGTATGAGCAAGTACAATTGTGCCTGTTTCTTTTTTTGCCTCAAGAATTTTTTGTTTTAAATCCGTTGAATTCATTTCATTCACCTTTTAAAAATAATATGAAAATACATTATTACTCATAGTAATTATACCACTATTTTGTCACTTGGCAATATAAAAAATTCTAAAAAAAACATAATATATGCACATAAAATCACATAAATGACAAAAAACACCTATAAATCATTAAGTTGGTCTTATTTTATTGATTTATGAAACGATTTATTGTATTATATAAATTGTGATTTTTATTATTGAAATTAGGAGGCAACGTAATGAACCCTTACCTCGAGAGTGATTTCCAACTTTTGAAATCTGCCGATGCAGAGCTTTTTGAAGCTTTTGAAAAAGAGCAGCTTCGTCAGAGCAGAAACATTGAACTTATCGCTAGTGAAAACTATGCTTCACCTGCTGTTATGGCGGCAAACGGTAGCATTCTTACAAACAAGTACGCAGAGGGCTACCCCTCAAAGCGTTACTACGGCGGTTGCGAATACGTTGATATTGCAGAAAGCCTTGCTATAGAAAGAGCAAAAGAGCTTTTTGGCTGTAACTTTGCAAATGTACAGCCCCACTCAGGCTCACAGGCAAACTTTGGTGTATATTTTGCACTTCTTCAGCCCGGTGACACTGTGCTCGGTATGAGCCTTGCAGACGGCGGTCACCTTACACACGGCTCACCCGTTAACGTAAGCGGTAACTATTTTAACTTTGAAAGCTACGGCGTTGATGACAACGGCTTTTTAGATTATGATGAGCTTGAGAAGAAAGCAAAGGAATGCTCACCCAAGCTTATAGTTGCCGGTGCATCTGCATACTCAAGAACAATTGATTTCAAACGAATCCGTGAAATTGCAGACTCTGTAAACGCATTGTTTATGGTAGATATGGCACATATTGCAGGTCTTGTTGCTGCAGGTCAGCACCCCTCACCTGTACCCTATGCACACGTTGTTACATCTACAACACACAAAACACTCCGCGGTCCACGTGGTGGTCTTATACTTTGTAATGATGAAGAAATTGCAAAAAAGGTAAACAAGGCAATCTTCCCCGGTATTCAGGGCGGTCCCCTTATGCACGTTATTGCCGCAAAGGCTGTTTGCTTCGGCGAGGCTCTTAAGCCTGAGTTCAAAGAGTATGGTAAAAAGGTTATTTCTAACTGTAAGGCTCTTGAAAATGCGCTCAGTGCACAGGGTATCAACATGGTATCCGGTGGCTCTGATAATCACCTTTTGCTCCTTGATTTAAGAAGCCTTGGTATTACAGGTAAAGAGCTTGAGCGCAGACTTGACGAGGTTTATATTACAGTTAACAAAAACTCTATCCCCCGCGAGCCTGAAAAGCCCTTTGTTACAAGCGGTATACGTATTGGTACAGCAGCAGTTACAACACGTGGCTTTGAGGCACAGGATATGGTTGATATTGCTGAATTTATCAAGCTTGCGGCAACTGACTTTGAAAACAGTGCAGATTACATCAGAGAAAAGGTAACTGCAATCTGTGATAAATACCCTCTTTACAAATAAACAAATAAATAAAATTAACGGGTTTCACTTAAATCAGTGAAACCCGTTTTGTTATACCCTTAATATTTTATTGAGTAATTATCATAGTAACCGCTCTGAACCTTGTTAACACTTGCAATTACAGAGTAATAATATGTTGTACCCTTTCTTGCGGTTGTGTCAATAAAATATGCCTGACCCTTTGAATTTTTCTTGATGTCAGATGCTTTTATGGTTTTAAGGTCACTCCATCTGCCGTCTGCTGTCCTTCTACCAATGTAATATGTGTCTGCCTTAGGATGCACGTCCCAGCAAATTTGAACACCATTACTAACCTTTGTGGGGGTATATAGTACAGGTGCCTTAATGAATGTCATCTTAACACCCTGACGGTTATAATCACTTATATAATTGGTGTTATACGCCCTTACTGTGTAGATGTAAGAAACGCCATCAACTGTTGCAGTGTCAACGTAAGGAGATTTTTTAGCATCACCAACACAAATCCATGATGTGTTTGCTGTTTTACGGTATACATAGTAACCCTGCGCACCCTTAACAGCGTCAAACTCTATCTGAACACCACCTGCAACGTTTTTAACCCTTGTAATTTCAGGTACACTGAGGCGAAGAATTACAACACCATTTGTATTAAAGCTACCTGCTGTTTTGCCAAACACAGCCTGAACTGTATATCTGTAATAATTGCCACTTGCACCGGCTACCCTGCTGTCAAAGTACTGTAAATTTTTTGTTGTACCAAGGTATGTCCAAGCGTTTGCACCTGCACCACGGCGATAAACCCTATATTCAGTAGCATTACCAAGCTTATTCCACTTAATTACAATGCCACCGCTTGTGTTTGTTGCACTTGTGATTTTAGGTGCAAAGTTACGCTGAAGAACCAGACCATCCTCACACTCACTAAGGTAGCTGCCTGAAATTGCCTTAACTGTATACTTATAGTACACGCCCATTATGTCCTTTACACCGGGGTCGCAATATGATAAATCAGTAGTTGTTTTAATGAGCTTGAAATATTTTTCACCTGCTGCACGTCTGTACACGCGGTAGCCTGTAGCGCCCTCAACCTCTGCCCAGCTCACGTTTATACCTGCCTCGGTATTGTTGATTGCTTTAAGCTTGGGAGTTGCAACATATTTTATAAGGTTACTATTTACACCATAGCTTTCTACAACGCCATCTACACGAACAGCCCTGTATACGTAATATGTGCCGCTCTTTGCGTTGGGGTCAACAACAGCCTTTTTGTTACCATCAAGCTTTGCAAGGTATGTATAGTTTGTTTCACCTGATGCTCTGCGGTAGATTTTAATCATACCATCAAAAGCATCCCACTTGATTGAAACACCCTTTGCAGACTGTGCAATCTTAAAGTTTGTAACCTCGGGAGCACCCTTTACAGAAATAGCGTATGCTGCGTTATACGGGAATCTGCCGTGCTGATTTATTGAATGGACATAGTAGAAAATATAATAAGCCTCTGTGGTATCAACATAATCTGTATAAGTGTTTTCTGTTGTAGCAACACCCTTATCCCATCCACCGAGAGCCTTGCCGTTTTTGTCATAAACTCTTTTCTGAACAAGGTAGCTCTCTGCGTTAGCGATATGTGACCAACAAAGTGTTATTGAGTCCTCATTAATAATTCTTGTATGAACATTTACAATTCCGGGAACCTCACCGTTATCAAGCACAACTCTTACATCTGTTGTAAGACCCATAAAGCTTACCTTAAGGTTGTTGTTAGGAACAACAGCCATAAGCCAGGGATTTTCTTCCTGAGTATCTTCAAGGGTGATATCATACACGGGAGATGTTGAATAGCCCTTTTCGTTAAGGAAAGCGCCCTTTTCTGAATTATATGTGAAGGTATCCTTTTTGCCGTTAAGATAATGTACAACAAGCTTGTTACCCTCTGCATAGGGGCTGTACATGCTTGTATCATAAATGAAGAATTTTGATTCCTCACCGGTTGTTTCGTCTGTTTTTGTTACCCATTCACCATTTGCTTCAAGTTCAAAAACATAAGGTGCTGCAGGGATAAACTCAATAGAGCCGATAGAATTTTTAACAACATTTACCTCTATCTGTGTTTCAAAATCTGCAACAATCAAATCAAGGTGGTGCTTACCTACACCCCAGGGCTCAGCCTTCTGCATATCTGTAACTGCAGAAATTGAATATTCGAATTTGTTACCATCTGCATCAACAAAGCCGTCGGATGCTTTATCATAGGTATAATGTTTAGTTGTACCATCTGTATATGTAACAGAAAAATTTGAGCCACTAATCAGATGAGGCTTATCATAAATATATGCTCCGTCATCTTCACTATAGTAGCCAAAGTTATTTTCAATAACCTTTACAGGTGCAAAATATACTGATGTGATACCATATTCTGTTACTTCTGCAGTAACCTCCTGCTCATAGCCGTAAACCTCAAAAATAAACTTATTCTCACCAACAGTCCAGTGCTTTTTATTCTGGTTGTTGTGAGTAATTACTGCAGTTTTGGATAAAGGATTATTATCTTTATCAACAAAGCTTTTACCCTTTAAAACATACTCGTTAACTGAATCATCAGCAAAGGTAACAGTTATTTTATCGCCCTGAACAGGGAATTTTTCGTTTATTGTATAGTTGAAATATGTACCCTCGCATTCATCACAGTCTGCTTTTTCACAAACCTTGTATGTACCGCCCTCATTCTCTTTATACTGAGGGATTTCTGCCTGAATATACTCAACTGCTTTTACAGGATTTGACTTCACTTTATAATCTGCTGTGAAATGCTCACCCTTAAAGTAGCAATCAATTGCATACTCACCGTCGGGCTGCCACTCAGTATACAACTGTGAATCTGTGTAAGCAAAAATTTCATCAGAAATCATTTCGTTATTTTTATCTACAAATGCTTTTTTGGTTGTAGAATATGTATATGCTTCACTTTCACCATTTTTATACTTTACGGTAAAGGCTGCACCCTGATGCTTAAGGGCGTTATAGCCGAATACAACGTTACCGCTGTTTTCACCCTTTTCAAGTCTTTTATAGCTACCATCAACATAAGCCTCAAGCTCATAGGGAGCATTTTCAAACTTGATTTCTTCAATCTCAGCATCAGCAAAGCTGATTTCATACTGATATGGTACGCTGTCGTATGTAATTTTGATATACTGCTTACCATTTCTTTCACTGGGCTGAGTAGAAAGCTTACTCATATCAAGCTCTGCATCACCGCAAACAAATTTACCATCTGTATAAACGTACTCATCCTCAAAGCCGTCAGATGTTTTAAAAACAAGCTTGTTGCCTTCACGAAGAATATCATATAAATCATATTCATATTCGTAGCCCCAGTTACCCTCGGCATATTTTTTACACACCCATTCACCACCGGTGTATTTATATGGGCTGTAATATGCCTTGTGCTCTGCTGCAGGCTCAAAGCCGATTAACTCAAGCTTAGCCACCTCACCCTCTGTGGCTTCATCAGCCGCAAAGGTTACCACACTCAAAGCAGAAATGCTTGAAAGTGTAATAAGTAATGATAAAACAAGGCAAAGAAATTTTTTCATAAAAATCCTCCTTCATATCAGTGCCTACGGCACAAAATCTCATTATTATTCTACACTACTTAATATATTTTTTCAATACGAAAATTTCTTGAAAAAACGACATATAACGTGCCGATTGTTGCAAATACCCCTTATAATTTTACATTTATTGTCATTTTAGACATATTATAATAAAAAATTTTTACCAATAGTCAATTGAAAATGGCTTATTTTGTGATATACTACTATGTGTAAAATATTTTGTACTTTGTACAATGAAAGGATGTATATTACTATGGCAGAGAACAGATTTCTCGGCGATTACCCCGTAATTGGTATTCGTCCCATTATCGATGGCAGACGTGGTCCACTCAAAGTCAGAGAGTCTCTTGAAGACCAGACAATGAACATGGCTAAATCTGCTGCAAAGCTTTTTACAGAAAATCTTAAATACTCAAACGGTGAGCCCGTAAAGGTAGTTATTGCTGATACAACTATCGGCAGAGTTGCAGAAGCAGCTGCTTGTGCAGACAAATTCCGTAAGGAAGGCGTTCAGATTACACTTTCAGTTACACCCTGCTGGTGCTACGGCTCTGAAACAATGGATATGGACCCCACAACAATCAAAGGCGTTTGGGGCTTCAACGGTACAGAGCGTCCCGGTGCGGTTTACCTTGCAGCAGTTCTTGCAGCACACGCACAGAAGGGTCTGCCCGCATTCGGTATTTATGGTCATGACGTTCAGGACCTTGATGACACAACTATCCCTGCAGACGTTGAAGAAAAGCTTCTTCGTTTTGCAAGAGCTGCTATTGCTGCAGCAACAATGAAGGGCAAATCATACCTTCAGATTGGTTCAATCTGTATGGGTATTGCAGGCTCATCAATTGATACAGACTTCTTTGAGGAATACCTTGGTATGCGTGTTGAGTCTGTTGACGAGGTTGAAATTATCCGTCGAATGTCTGAGGGCATCTATGACGAGGCAGAATATCAGAAAGCATATAAATGGGTTAAGGAAAACTGCAAGGAAGGCTTTGACAAGAACCCTGACTTTGTAAAGAAGAGTGACGAGCAGAAGGAAAAAGACTGGGAATTCACAGTTAAGATGATGTGTATCATCAAAGACCTTATGAATGGTAATAAAAACCTTCCTGAGGGTTGTGAAGAAGAAATGGTTGGCCACAATGCTATTGCAGCAGGCTTCCAGGGTCAGAGACAGTGGACAGACTTCTACCCCAATGCAGACTTTGCTGAAGCAATGCTTAACACAAGCTTTGACTGGAACGGCGCTCGTGAGCCCTACATTCTTGCTACAGAAAATGATACACTCAACGGTGTAAGTATGCTCCTTATGAAGCTTCTTACAAACAGACCCCAGATGTTTGCTGACGTTAGAACATACTGGAGCCCCGAGGCTCTTAAGAGAGCAACAGGCCACGAGCTTACAGGTAAGGCTGCTGATAGCAAGGGCTTTATTCACCTTATCAACTCAGGCGCTTGCTGTCTTGATGCTTGCGGTGAGGTTACTGACGAAAACGGCAACGGCATTATCAAAGAGTGGTACAACGTTACTGACGAAGATATCAAGAAGATTAACGATGCTACAGAGTGGTGCGCAGCAGATAACGGTTACTTCCGTGGCGGCGGATATTCAAGCCGTTTCCTTACACGTGCTGAAATGCCCGCAACAATGATTCGTCTTAACCTTGTTAAGGGTCTTGGACCAACACTTCAGATTTGCGAAGGCTACACAGTTGCTCTTCCCGATGATATTTCACACAAAATCTGGGCAAGAACAGACTACACATGGCCCTGCACATGGTTTGCTCCTACACTTACAGGCAAAGGCCCCTTCACCTCAGCTTACGAGGTTATGAACCATTGGGGTGCTAACCACGGTGCTATCTCATACGGCCACATTGGTGCAGATATCATCACACTCTGCTCAATGCTCAGAATCCCTGTTTCAATGCACAACGTTAGCGAGGACAAGATTTTCCGTCCTGCAAGCTGGAATGCATTCGGCACACAGGAGCTTGAGAGTGCAGACTTCAGAGCTTGTGAAGCTTATGGTCCCCTTTACAAATAAGATAAAGACTTAAATGTAACAACAAAACACCTTCAATTCCTCGGAATTGAAGGTGTTTATTTTACGTTTGATTTTATTATTTCTTCTCTTTATCGTAGGTCATTAAGATAAAGTTAACTGCAGATTCATCCTTATCAACAACCACCATAAGTGTATAAGCACCCTCGGTAAATACGTATTCATCGAAGTTGATTTCGTTAAACTCGTATTCTTTACCCTGAATAGCAGCTTTAAATTCAGCCTCTTTCATACCAACCTTAAGGTTAGCGGGGAAAATAACCTCGTGCTTGTCATCAGGTGAACTGCTGATTTCGATAATTTCACAGTTTCTGATAAGCTTTTCCTCTTTTGAAAGGTTGTGAACATCAACACCCTTTATTGTTACGTCACCCTTTGTAAGGGTAGCAATAAGGTGCTCACCTGCGTAGAGGATGGCTCTGTCTTCTTTAAATGAGATTTCCCAGCCGTCATCAAGCATATCCGAAACCTTGATAGGTAACTGATAAATCTCACCCTGAATCTTAACAGCACCCGATGTTATATTCTTACCCAACTCTTCAGGTGTGGTTACCTCAACCCCGCCATAAGCGTTTGTTGTAGTGGGTAAGGTTGTCTCTTGATAATTACCGGGTTTTTTACTGTTTACAAACTCTATGCTTTCAAGAACCTTTGTCTTTTTATTGTATGTAAGACGTGCATAGGCTTTGTCATTATTCTTATATCTGACAATAGTTTCTGCAGGTAATTCAACGATATCGTCGCTTTCACCTATAAGCTCCTCAACCTGGGCACGTGTTGCCTTGCCAAGTGAAAGGTTACCTGTCATAAACATTTTAATAAGCAGATTATCTTTAGAATCAACCTTGATTCTGCTTACGTAGCATTTATCAACAGCTGTATCATGCTGACTGAAGTTAATTATGGTCGCATACATTGTTGCACCATCCTTTGAAACGAAATATGTTTCAAAGGTTTCTTCTTTAGCAAGTACCTTTTCGGTGTTTTCATCTGAACCAAATGCCCAACCGCTGTTTATAATCTCTTGTACAGGCATTGGCACCTGATATACGGCACCATTTATATTAACCTGATAATCGCTGAAGCTTTCGCTCATTTCATAAGGCGGATTACTTACAAACGGAATAGGCGCAACGGTTTCACCTGTAACATTTTCATCTGCAACAAATGTTTTTTCATCAGAATCATATGCAGGATTTTTGCTGAAATCAACAAAAGTAAACACGCATATTACAGCAGCGGCAACTGCTACCGCACCAAGAACTGAACCGATGATTATACCGATTTTTTTCTTCATGGCAGCCTTGCGGGCCTGCTCATCAATATTGTCATAATCTGAATCGTCTACGTCATCTGATTCTTCGTCATCTGATTCTTCATCGTCTGATTTTTCATCATCTGATTTTTCTGCACTATCCTCAGTTGATTCCTCCGCTGAGGCTTCTTCAGCTTCATCTTCAGTTTCACCTTCAGACTCTTCTGTAGTCTCTGCTTCGGTTTCTTCTGCAGAATCATCCTCTTTATTAGCTTCTGCAGAGTCATCGGCACTTTCTTCAGCTGCCTCAACCTCTGCTTCAGCAGACTCCTCATTATCAGTCTCTGCTTCTACTGAGGTTTCTTCTGCTGTTTCTTCTGCAGACTCCTCAGCTACCTCTGCAGACTCTTCCGCATCGGTTACTTCCTCAGCATCAGCTTCTACAGGATCAGCTGTTTCTTTTTTGGGCTCGGTGTCACTCCACTCTTCTGCGCCGCAATGGGGACACTCTAAAATATCGTCACCAACACAAGCTCCGCAAGCATTGCAATATTTCATTTAAAACATACTCCTAACAAAACAAATAATAATTTACTTATTTAAATAATTTTATATCTTTTACAATGGGTGCCTCAACAGATTTGCCTGATGCTGTTTTGAAAAAGCAGATAAGATTTACTACAAAAACAACTATTGTCGCTATACCTGCAAGAAAGACAGGAATTATAAGGAAGCTTGTAACTGAACAAACCATTGTAACAAGAAGTGATGTAACCATCAATTTCATTTTCTGCTGAATGTGGAACTTAAGGTAAGGTGAATCTTTACCAATAAGGAGTGCAGGAATGATACCTATGATACCACCTATATACACAAGAAGTGCGTATATCTTATGCTCAGAAACATCCTCGGGGGTAAAGTCTGCTGTATGGTCCTCAGGGTCAATTGTTGTAACAAAGGGCTGCTGACCGGGTACAACGGGAGGAACTGCACCAGGCACCGCATAGTTAGGTGCTACAGGCTCCTGAACTGGTGTTACAGGCTCCTGAACGGGTGTTACAGGCTCCTGAACTGGTGTTACGGGCTCCTGAACAGGTGCTACGGGCTCCTGAACAGGTGCAGGGGTGTATGTCGGGGCATAATCCACAGGTGCCGGTGTTACGTATACGGGTGGTGCTACCTCAGGCTGAATGTCGGGTGTAGCATCAGGTAAACGGCTACCGCAAGCTGTGCAGAATAATGTAGAATCATCCATTGATGAATTGCAAACAGGACAAATTTTCATATTAAATCACCTTTCTGTAATTATAGTTTACTTACCGAGGATATCATCTGCGGTAAGCTCTTTTCTTGTTGACTGCCTGAACATAGGGCTTACACCCTTTTTCTCAGGAACTTCAATTTCGATAACAGGCTCCTCTTCGGGCTCGGTTTCCGGCTCAATCTCTGCTACGGGCTCTTCGTACTCCCAAATCTCCTCTATCATGCTCTGACCACTTATATCAGAAATAAATGCTTTGAAATCTTCATAAACAAAGTGGGTATTTTTATTGAGATAGTTAAGAAGCTCTACAACATACCCGGTATCCTCTGACTTATCGTACTGCAAAGAGAATACAATATCCTTAAAAAAGCCGTTAAGGTCTACAGGATTTGTTGCACCTACAATAGGCAAAACAATAAAGCCGACCTGTGCAGTTTCAGGATTTGCATAAAAATAGTCTTTATCAAAAACAAGATTACGAAGATCAATCTTTTTGTTACGTGCAACAATGAGAGCATCTAAAATGCTGTCAAGAATACACAAAATTTCGCGTTTACAAACAACCTCATCAAAGAATTCGTTGAGGGTTACCTTATCTGTGATGTCATATTCAACAACATTGTCGCTTTCGGAATATTTTGTAGGACAAAAGCCTTTGATATGCTCTGTGGATACATCAAAAAGGCCAATGGGGTTTATTTCTTCGCCCTGGTTTATGTTATAAACAAGGAATTTACTGTTACCTAATGATTTATGTTCAAAATTAAGCATTTGAGACCCCTCCGTGATTTTATAATACATTTGGGTTAAAATAACCCATAATCAATTGTATTATAGCACCTTGTTTTTCTTTTTTCTACACTTTAATGAATATTTTATGACGCTTTGTTGGTTTTTTACAACAAAAATACAGAGCAACTCAGTATTAACTGAATTGCTCTGTTGTTTTTTGTTTGTTTTAGTCAATTGTAATTGTAAGCAAAAGTGAGTCATCTTCAAGAATTTCTTCCTCCTGGAAGGTCATATCCTCACTTAAGTTTGACAAAATGTGGTCATAGGTGTAAGCCTGAACATTTTTGCCATATTCAAACTCAAAGGCTTTAAGATTCTCTATTAATGCCTGAGGGTCATTAACCTCATTAATATATAAACCGAATGCCTCTGCTGCAGAATTTCTTGCGTAACGAAGATTACCGCAAGAGGTCTCTACAATTATTTCATTTTCAGAAACCACGGTTACACAACAACCATGCTCATTAAGTGTTTTTGCAAGCAAATCACAATCAACATATACTGTCTGTATACACTCCTCTTCAACTGCTACATCCTCTTCTGATCTGCTGCCAAGGAAAGTTAAAAGGGCACTACCTGTTATAGTTGTTCCTGCTACAACTGATAATCCTGCAAGTCCTAAGGCTGTAAGTCCCAATGTTACCGACATTGTAAATTCCTCCTATTATAAATCAAAGTCTACGATTCTGCCACCCTGTGCACGTGCAAAACCACTGTCATCATCTGAACCGCCATTATCAGTATCCTGCTCACGGTCCTCAACCGCAGTTGCAAGAACGGCTCTGTTCTGTGCCCATGCGCGGAGTTCAAGAATCTGCTCACGCTGTGTTGATGAAAGCGGAACTGTTTCTTTAATTGATTTTACAAGGTCTTCTTTTTTAAGGCCTCGATCTGCATAGAATGCCTCGTACATAGCAGAGATTGTAATCTGCTCAATTTCGGCACCAACGTAGCCCTCTGAAAGTGCTGCCATTTCACGGCAGATTTCATCAGATGCGGTAATCTCATGGGCAATACTTGTCTTTTTAAGGCGCTTATTGATGTGAAGATTGAAAATCTTTTCACGCTCCTTAAAGGTGGGAAGGTCAACAAAGAAAATTTCATCAAAACGGCCCTTACGAAGAAGCTCGGGGGGAAGTGCGCTGATATCGTTAGCTGTTGCAATTACGAAAACGGGCTTTGTTTTTTCCTGAAGCCATGTAAGGAAGGTACCGAAAACACGTGCAGATGTACCTGAGTCACCGCCTGATTTCATACCAACGAAGCCTTTTTCAATTTCATCAACCCAAAGAATTGAGGGTGAAACCGCCTCGGCTGTTTCAATAGCCTTACGCATATTCTCTTCAGAGCTACCAACAATACCACCAAAGATTTTACCCATATCTAATTTAAGAAGGGGTAAGCCCCAGATAGCACTCATAGCCTTTGCAGTAAGTGACTTACCACAACCGGGCACACCTGTTATAAGCACACCCTTAGGTGCAGGCAGGTTATATGCCTGAGCCTTTTCTGTCCATGAATTATTTCTTTTAAGGAGCCAGTTTTTAAGGTTATCAAGACCACCGATATCATCAATACCAAGGTCTGTTTTAACAAATTCAAGAACGCCTGTCTTTTTAACAACCTGATTTTTTTCTTCGTGAATTATTGAAATTGCGCTTATATCAATACCCTTAAGGTTTACAATTGCACGACAGAACGCATTTTCAGCCTCTTGCATGGTAAGACCGAGAGCCGCACGTGCAAGAGTTGATTTTTCATCGGGGGTAAGTTTTACGTTTTCGGGTGACAAGCTTGAAACAAGCTCATCAAGAAGGCCTGTAACCTCATCCTGAGTGGGAAGGCAGAAATCAAGAACTGAAATCTCCTTTTCCATATCACAAGGGATTACAAGACGGGGTGAAATGAACACAATTGTTTTACGGCTTGCCTTAAGCATAGGAATAATATCACGAAGCTTTCTGATAATGCCGTAATCAGGTCTTGTGTTCCTTTCTCCGCCAAAGAAGATGTGGAAATCCTTAAAAATATAGATAGCCTCATCCTTTGATTTAATAATGCTTTCAAGGGCATTTATGGGTGTAGCTGTATCACGTACTTTTGAATCCTCACAAACAAGGCCGTCTGTCTGAGTCCATACACAAAGCTTACGGGGGTTTTTAATAAGCTCTCTGTCCTGTAGTGCAGCCGCAATTGTGTTTGTAATACGCTCCTCCTCGTATGAGGGTATGTAGATATATGGGAAACCTGCATTAATCAGGTTAGAGAAGTCTTTTACAAATTTTGAATCAGCCATTTATATTCTCCTAAATTCCTTGTTTTTTATATGTTCATTCAGCTTGTTTATATCACCCATACCATTAACAGTAACCGCACCATCTTTAGAAATGCGAATTTCAAATCTGTTTTTATAGCTTTCCATTATTTCGGGTGATATTTTATCTGAAAGGTAAATAAACCTTTGGTTTTCAGAGCCCACAAGGGGTCTTGAAAAATCCTGAAGCTCCTCAATATATTTGCCGTCTATGAGTAAATCTGTGCATTCAAGAAGTCTGTTTACGCCACTATCACATAGGTCTGTTAACTCTTCATACGTGTAGCCGGAAAAGGCTATAACGCTTTTGTTACGCGACCTTGCATATTCTGAAACTACAGAAAGCTCATCTGCCTGTAAAAAGGGCTCTCCGCCAAGGAAGGTAATACCATCTATATCTGAAAGCACTTTTTCAAGCTGCTCAATAATCTGCTGTGGGGTATATTCAGTACCGGAATGTAAATCCCACGTATCTGTTGCAAAGCAACCCTTACAATGGTGCTTACACCCCTGCACCCATATACAAAAACGGCAGCCGGGACCTTCTGCAAAGGTTTTACTGACAATTCTGTGAATTTTCATCAGATGTCAATTGTTCTTTTGGGGCTTGAGGGCTTTGATGCAGACTGCACCTGAACGGGAGCGCCTACATATACTGTGTTCATTATATTTGCAATAATGTGTGGCTTTGCATTAATACAGCTGTAAAACTCATCAATATTTTTAAAGCCACCATTAGCCTCGCGGTAAGAAACTGCTTTTTTACCATCAATAATTGTAATACCCGGGAGTGTTGCAAGAGCTTCTGCAGTGGCACTGTTTACATCAACGCCTGTCTGTACAGGAGCCTGTGTGTTAACAGGTGCATTATTATAAGTTTGTACAGGAGCTGTGGGCTGAGGCTGAACAGGAGTCTGCTGTGCATAACCCTGCTGAGCGTAGCCCTGCTGTGCATAACTTTGTTGTGCATAGCCCTGCTGTTGGTAGCCTTGCTGTGCATAACCCTGATTATTTACAGATGGCTGTTGTGTAATGCCCATAGCGGCAGCCTGACCTGGCTGATTATTAACAGAATAGCCCTGCTGATTGCGATATTGCTCGGCAATTCTTGTGCCGCCTGATGCATTTGCAAAGCTTGTTGCCATAGCTCCTGCAACCTGGTTTTTGTTTTCACTAGCAGCAAGAATGCGCAGATAATTACCTCTGTCAGCAATAACAATGAAGAAGACAATAATATTCGCCAGCGACACCATGCCCAGACAACCATCAGATATATTACGCCAGTTGCTGTCCCAGTCCCTACGAGCAGCTTCTATTTGTAGTTGTTCATGCGACTGTCTCCATTTAGTTTCTGCAAGTTGATATTCCTCATATTCAGGAGTATCAAAATAATGCTCATAAACTATGCCGGTTTCTTCATCTGTATATGGATATGGTTGCCCTTTATATTTTTTTGAATAGTTAACACCAAGATAATCTTCCAGATTTGGTCTGCCGGGCGCATCCACACCAATATCAGTAGGATATGTATTTGATATCTCACTTGCGAAATAACTTCCCAGAATGAGTACCAATGTAAGAGCCAGAACAGCCCAACCGATTCGTTTCCACTTAGCCTTTGCTGTACGTGAGCTCATTGTAAACAATACTATAACATTCACAAAAGGAATCCCTGCTAAAATCATAAACCAGGAATTCTTAAATACCCATTTTGAATCTTTATTAACAGTAGCCATTATGCCTTAACCTCCTGCTCCTGCTCCACAACAAGCTGTTCTTCGGTTTCATAATACTCTTTTGTGAAATCGGAGTCATCGATTCTTGCGTTAGCCATCTGTTCAATTTTATTGATGTAATTCAAGCATTGTTTACCCTTTATGCCGTGAGTTTCTGCCTCAATATGGCCGTTAGGATAAATGCGTATCTGAATCTGTTTCATACATATCCCCCTATACAAATTTTATAACTTACATAATCAACAATTTTGGTGATTAACTGAATCAAGTTATGCACCAAACTTGAGTTATACCTCAAATATTTGATGATAAATTTGGATGCAGAACACATTTTCTCCATCCCCAAAGGCGTATGTAGATACGTCGAGTGGGTGGAAAAATGCGTTATGCACCAAACTTGAGTTAAACCTTAACCCCATTCTTTTGAATGGCTATTTAAATGCAGTACGCCGTTTTAGAGAGCGACGCTGTATATAGATACCGCGAGCACACAGAAA
>JAZQRX010000012.1:0-144957 GCA_045629785.1 Acutalibacteraceae bacterium
CCTGTGTAAGCGTGGATTGTGCTCATGATACCGCTCTGGATAGGAGCATAATCGTTAAGAGCCTTAGCCATAGGAGCAAGGCAGTTTGTTGTACATGATGCAGCAGAGATGATCTGGTCATCAGCTGTAAGAGTATCTTCGTTAACTGAGAAAACGATTGTCTTGAGGTCGTTACCTGCAGGAGCAGAGATAACTACCTTCTTAGCACCAGCGTTGATGTGAGCCATGCTCTTGTCCTTTGAGCAGTAGAAACCTGTACACTCAAGAACAACGTCAACGTCGAGCTCGCCCCAAGGAAGCTCAGCAGCGTTAGCCATAGCGTAGATTTTAAGAGTCTTGCCGTCAACTGTGATTGTACCTGCTTCGTCGTCAGCCTCAACAGTGTGAAGACCTTCGCCGATTCTACCACAGTAACCACCCTGTGCTGTGTCATACTTAAGAAGCTGAGCAAGCATTGAGGGCTTTGTAAGGTCGTTGATAGCTACTACATCGTAACCTTCAGCGCCGAACATCTGACGGAATGCGAGACGGCCGATACGACCGAAACCGTTAATTGCAACTTTAACTGACATTTGAATTACCTCCAAATAATAATTAGTTTGTTTAACCTTAAATATTTTACCACAAAAAAGAATAATTGCAACAACTTTGACATAATTTTAACTTATATTTTGAATATTTGTCATATTGCCAAAAAATTCCTTGGTGTAGGGTGTAAAAATAAGTTATTTTCTATACGGGATTTAAACAGTTTTTAGTTTACTACGTTTACTGTTGCTCCGTTTAAGAAGCCTTTTACATTATCCTCGAGTATTCCCATAAGCCTTAAGCGAGTTTCATAAGCCGCCCACGCAATATGTGGGGTTATAAGACAATTGGGCGCCGTAAGCAAGGGATTGTCACTTTTTGGCGGCTCAGTTGATAAAACATCTGTGCCGTAGCCTGCAATATCACCATTTATAAGTGCGTCCTTAATATCCTGCTCATTAGCAACGGGGCCACGTGATGTGTTTATAATATAAGCGCTGTTTTTGAGCTTGCCAATAAATTCTTTGTTAATAAGCCCTGCGGTGTCAGGGGTAAGGGGACAGTGAACAGAAATAACGTCTGCATTTTTAAGCACAGTATCCATATCTGTAAAGGTTACGTCATCTGCACCATCTTTTTTGCCTGAAGGAGTATATGCCATTACACTCATACCAAAGGCCTTTGCAATTTCAGAAACCCTTTTGCCGATTTTACCAAAGCCGATAATACCCAAAACCTTGCCGTCAAGCTCGTGAAGTGGACTGTTCCAGTAGCAAAAATCAGGACAGCTTGTCCATGTGCCACTCTTGACGTCTGCAGTATAATGCGCAGTTTTATTGATAAGCTCAAGAATAAATGCAAATACCATTTGCGCAACTGCATTTGTTGAGTATGCAGGAATATTTGAAAGGGGGATACCTCTTTCGCGAAGCGCCGCACCGTCAATCTGATTAAAGCCCGTTGCAAGTGTTGAAACAAATTTAAGATCAGGCAATTGGTCAATAATCTCTTTTGTAAGTGCAACCTTGTTGACAATAACAATATCAGCACCCATAGCACGTTCAATAACCTGCTCCTGCGGTGTGCGGTCATATACGGTAAGATCAACAAGTTCTTCAATTTTACCCCAGGATAAATCACCGGGGTTTTCTGTATAGCCGTCAAGAATTACAGCTTTTAATTTATTATTCATAAAATCACCGCAAATATTATACACTAAATATATTATTGTTTCAATATCTTTGATTATAACATTTTACTTGACCTTATTGTGATATTGTTATAGAATAATAGTATTATTTCGAATGGAGTGAAGATTTGAAATCGAATAGTAAAACTGAATCACCCAAAAAGCGTAAAGCACTTAAAATATCTGCGGTAGTGTGCTTTTCGGTTGCGGTTGCGCTTGTGGTTGTTACGTATGTTTTCACTTTGCCCTATGTACAAAAAAGTCTGCTTGATATAAATAATTGGTTTACTCAGATTGAACTGTACGTTGCAAGCTTTAACAGATGGTCTGCCTTGTTTATAATTCTGGGGCTTTTCCTTTTTAAAAGTCTTTTGCCTGTGTTACCTTTTTCGGTAATATTTATTAGCTGTGGTATGGTTTTTCCCACGCCGATAGCGGTCTGTATAAATGCCCTCGGGCTTATGCTTATGTGCTCAATCAAATTCCATTGGGGCGAAAAGCGTGGTGGCGGTAAGGCACACAAGCTTGCAGGTAAATCACGCAGGGTAACCCGTTTTATGGATTTAAAGGGTGATGGCAATAAATGGATGCTTACCGTTATGTGCTTTATGCCGTTTTTCCCTGTGGGGACAGTCAGCCGTATGTATGGCGCTACTGAAATGAAGCTGCCCACGTTTTTGTGTTATTCGTTACTTGGTTTTTTACCGAGGGTGCTTATGTGGAGCTATGTCGGTGTAAATATTTTAAATCCGTTTACTACTGAGTTTATGGCGCCACTTATTGTATTGTTTATAATCAGCGGTATATCGCTGTTACTTTTAGATGCTTTGCTTGGAACAAGCAAAATACGAAAGGAAACTGAAAAATGAAAAAAACAGACATTAATTCTCAAGATTTTTTAAACCGACTTGCTGTTGTTTATGGTGATGAGGCAGCTGCACAGCAGAGCCGTTATAGTGCTCTTTTTGATGCATACGAAAGCGATTTCGGTGCAGGTGCAGACGTGCGCTTTTTCTCATCACCCGGCAGAACAGAGGTAGGCGGTAACCATACTGACCACAACAACGGCAAGGTTCTTGCGGCAGCAGTTAACCTTGATGCTGTTGCAGCGGTTGAGGCAACCGATGACGGCATTATCCGTGTTAATTCACAGGGCTACGAGCCACTTGTGATTGATACAGCTTGCCTTGATGTTATTGATAGCGAGGCAGGTACATCTGCAGCCCTTATCCGTGGTGTATGTGCAAGATTCAAAGAGCTTGGCTATAACATTGGTGGCTTTAATGCTACAATGGCGTCACTTGTGCTTTCAGGCTCAGGTCTTTCATCATCTGCAGCATACGAGGTGCTTATCGGTACAATTCTTAATTACATATACAATGACGGTAAAATCAGCGCAGTTGAAATTGCACAGATTTCACAGTATGCTGAAAACGTTTTCTTTAAAAAGCCTTGCGGTCTTATGGATCAGACTGCTTGTTCAGTTGGTGGCTTTGTAAAAATCGACTTTGAGGATACTTCAAAGCCCGTTATCGAAAAGGTTGACTTTGATATTGCAAAGCATGGTTATAACCTTTGCATTATCGATACAGGCGGAGACCACGCTGACCTTACCGATGACTACGCAGCAATCCGTCTTGAAATGAACTCTGTTGCAGAGTTCTTTGGCAAGCCTGTTCTTCGTCAGGTAGCAGAGAGTGACGTTATGGCAAATATCGGTGAAATCCGTGTTAAAACAGGTGACAGAGCCGTTGAAAGGGCAATTCATTTTTATAATGAAAATAAGCGTGTTGAACGCCTTGCAGCAGCACTTTCAGAGGGTGACTTTGAGTCCTTTAAAGATACAATAATCGAAAGCGGCAAGTCATCATATATGTACAACCAGAATTGCTTTACACTTACAAATCCAAAGGAACAGCCCGTTGCACTTGCACTTTGTGTGGCTGAAGAGCTCCTTAAGGGTAAAGGTGCTTACAGAGTACACGGTGGTGGCTTTGCAGGTACAATTCAGGCTTTCGTTCCTGTTGAAATTACTGATGAATTCGTTGATACAATGTCAAAAATTCTCGGTGAAAATTCTTGCTACATACTTAAGGTAAGAAGCCATGGCGGCTGCGAAGTATGATTGAAAAATTAACCTATATCGGTAAATTAAGCGGCGTTTCATCGCCGCTTTTACCGTTGCTTTACGCAGGCTTTAAATACCCGACTACAGATGTTGACGGAGTATATATTCAAACAGATGATGCAGAAACACAAGCTTTTATTTCTGTTAAAAATAATTGTGCGGTAGTATGTGTAGTAAACAAAAATTACACTGCCGAAGAATTGAACTCGTTTTTATCGTTCTTGCATATTGAAGAAGTGTTAAGTGATTTCGATTCAGGTGATGGGTATAAAAAAATACCGCTTTTAATGGCAACAACCGAGGCTTTTGATACAACTGAATTAGATGTAGCCTCACCCTTGTGGAAAATGAGTCAGTACAAGTCCTTGCATAGACTTTTATCAGACGAAAACCAGTGCTTTGACACATGGTTTACAGATTTTTCACGTCGAGTAAACGAGGGGGTTGCATTTGCTGTTTGTGATAAGGCTTATGTCAGCTGTGCTACCGCACCTTGCGTTTGTGGTGAGTGCGGAATTATTGCGGGGGTTTTTACCGCCCCTGAATACAGAGGGCAGGGTAGAGCTCAAAAATGTGTAAAAGGACTTCTTGGTCTTTTTAAAGATAATGGCGTAGAAAAAGCTTACTTGTGGTGCAACGAGGATAAAGTAAAGTTTTACGAAAAATCAGGCTTTCGCGTTATTGGTAGCCTGTATATACGAGAGGAATTTTAATATGGCTTTTTTTCAATTTAATGATGAAATAAATGCGCTTTCAGAAAAGGCTATGGCAAAGTGCCGTGAGCAGTTTTTTGAAATAGATAAACTAACAGAGTTTAATCAGCAAAAGGTGCTTAAGGCGTTTATAAACAACGGTGTAAGCGAATCTCATTTTACCGCATCAACAGGCTACGGCTATGGCGATAGGGGCAGAGAAGTGCTTGACGAATTAACTGCCGAAATTTTTGGTACAGAGGATGCAATAATCCGCCATAGCTTTGCAAGCGGTACACATACACTTGGTGTAATGCTTTTTGGTGTGCTTCGTCCCGGTGATAGTGTACTTTGTGTTTCGGGCACACCATACGATACAATTCACTCTGTAATTGGTCTTACGGGTGAGGGAATGGGCTCACTTAAGGATTTCGGTGTCGAATTTGATATTGTTGAACTCAACGAAGACGGCACAGTTGACTATGACGGTATCTCTAAGGCGCTTAAGGATAAATCATATAAGGCGGTATATGTTCAACGTTCAAGGGGTTATAGCCTCAGACCCACGTTATTACATAGCGATATCAAAAGAATTGTTGATACAGTAAAATGTCAGAGCAATGCTTTTGTAATGCTTGATAACTGTTATGGTGAATTTACCGAATATAATATGCCCTCTGAGGCAGGCGTAGACCTTTTCGCAGGCTCACTTATCAAAAACCCCGGTGGCGGTATTGCTAAGTGCGGTGGCTATATTGCAGGCAGAAAAGATTTGGTTGAGCTTTGTTCATATAGAATGACAACTCCCGGTGTTGGTAGAGAGGTTGGCGCAACCCTTGGCAATAATCGTGATATATTTATGGGTCTTTTCAATGCACCCCACGTTACGGGTGAAGCCCTTAAGGTTGCGGTTTTCTGTGCAGCCCTCTTTGAGGATATGGGCTATGGTGTAACACCAAGCTACGACGAAAAACGTGCAGATATTATACAATGCCTTAAGCTTGAAACTCCCGAAAAGCTTATTGCTTTTTGTCAGGGTCTTCAGAGTGGCTCTGTTATTGACAGCTACGTCGTGCCCGAGCCTTGGGATATACCCGGCTATGACAGTCAGGTTATTATGGCAGCAGGAGCTTTTACAAACGGCTCATCAATTGAGCTTTCTGCCGATGCACCCTTGCGTGAACCCTACGCAGTATGGCTCCAGGGCGGTCTTAACTTCCACAGCGGCAAAATCGGTGTGCTTTTAGGTGCACAAAGAGTGCTTGATGAAATGAGAAATTAAAATAAATATAACACAAATTCTAAGATTATTGGTGGTCTGCTATTCTGTTTGGGAAAGGCAGACTACCTTTTTGTTTTGTGTTTGGGATTGGTGCATTTGCTGAATATAAATGCCGTAAAGTGTACAATATCAATAAATATAAAAATTATTGCAAAAAGTTGAGTCAGTTTTTAGCTTTTTTGTCATATATCTGCGAGGTTGTATATTATTCACAAAATTGTATTTTGCTAATTGGACACAAAAACAATTGATGGGCACATAATCAAGTGTTATTATGTACTTATGGAGGTGTATTATTTTATGAAAAAAATAATCTCTTTTATTATCTCTGCTTGTATGTTTTTTTCAAGCATCAGTGTGGTAGGTGCTGGTGATATAACTATAAAACAAAAAGAAGCCTCTGTTGTCGTAACCGAAGAAAATAAAAATTCGAATACCATTTCAGACAAAATTCTCGCAGAATCTGCTGATTTGAAATCATTTACAGATGAATTCTGCAAGATGGTAAATGAAGTTGATACTAATGATGAATTTGTAATATCCGATAGCGCAGATCCCTTGTATGGTGGTTTCGGTCAGACGGAATATGTCGATGCGGATACTAACAGACTGATTATCAAATCAGAAGGTGTTGTTAATACCCTTGATGCAATCGATTGTGTGGCAGGGTATAACGATCTTCATATTCTTCAGTTTGCTGACGAGGAATCTTGTTCTAAGGCCTATAAATATTATCTCCGACAACCCGGTGTTGAGTATGTTCAGGAGGATATGATTTTTACCGAAACAGGAACCGAGGAGGAACTTGTTTTCTCTGAGGCAACAGTTGAGTGTCCCACCCAATATCATTCTGATATGTTTGGCTTCACAGAAGCAAAAGAAGCAATGTCAAGTGGCGAAGTAGTTGTTGCAGTTGTTGACTCGGGTGTAGCCAACGATCACGAGTTGCTCGTTGGTAGGGTAGAGCCCACCGGATTTGATAGTGTGAACAACGTATCCTGTTATGATGACAGGGGTCACGGCACTCACGTTGCAGGTATAATTGCCGCAAACACCAAGGATAATGTTATAATTAAACCTTACAAAGTACTTAATAAAGGTGGTGTAGGCACAGATACACAGGTTTATCTGGGTATTATGGCGGCTGTTGAGGATGAAGTTGATATTATCAACCTGAGTCTTTCACGTGAGGGTGAAAGCGAGCTCCTTGCAGAGGCTGTTGAGGCGGCTTATAATGCAGGTATAACTGTTGTTGTATCTGCAGGTAACGATGGTGTGAATTTGGCAGAAACAACATACACTCCCGCGTGCTTACCACAGGTAATATGTGCCGTTTCTATTGAAACAACAAAATACAAGGCGGCTTCATCCAACTGGGGTTCAACTCGTGATATCTCTGCACCGGGTGTAAATATACTCAGTTCACATCTTAATAATACATACAAAATTATGTCGGGTACATCTATGGCGGCGCCCTTTATCTCTTGTGTAGTAGCATATCAGCTTGCAACAGGTACTTACCTTACACCTGATGAAATGTATACTAAGCTTTATGACACCTCAAGGCGTGGTGCGGGTAAACACAATGTGCATTATGTTTGCCCGGGTACCCTTGCAACAATAAGCGCTACCTGTGCAACGCCTGAATTTTCAAATGTAACAGGTGTTTTTTCAGGGTATGTTGATGTGGAAATTACCTGCTCAACCGCAGGTGCTGAAATTCTCTATAATACTTCGGAAATGGCGGAAGACACATTTGCTTTGTACACAGGGCCGTTTAGGGTTACCGAAACTACAACGGTAAATGCCTTTGCAATAAGCGAAAATTCCAAGAATAGCTCAACCACAACAGTTAAATATACAAAATCAAATCTTGATGAATCTGTATTTACCGTAGAAAATGGTATTCTTACAAGTTACAGCGGTACAGATAGTTTTGTTACAATTCCGATGTACTACAACAATGCTATAGTAACAGGGATTGCAGATGGTGTTTTTCAAAACAATATAACACTCGAAAGTGTGACCTTTAGTCAGGGATTACTTACTATAGGGGCAGATGCGTTTAATGGCTGTACAAGCCTTGAATCTGTAACAGCACCGTCTGTTGAAACTTTGGGCGACAGAGCCTTCTATGGCTGTTCATCTTTAAATGGATTTACATTATCAAATCTGAAAACTATGGGTGTCAGCGCGTTCGAAAATGCAGGTACTGTCACAGGAACACTCAGCGCCACATATTCAACAAGTATAGGCGAAAAGGCTTTTTATAATTGTGGTTTTAAGACCGTGTACCTCACTAATGCACAAACTATAGGTGCAGAGTGCTTTGCCGGTTCTTCAAATCTTGCCTCAGTTAATGTGACCGGGGTTTCTGATTTAGGCGAGGGTGCGTTTGCAAATTGCACAGCACTTAAAAGTGTTGCATTTTCAAATCTTACAGCTATACCAAACAATACGTTTAAAAATTGTACATCACTACAGACAGTAACCCTTTCAGCGGTTACAACTGTGCCTGAAAGTGCATTCATAGGATGTAGCGCCTTAGAAAAGATAACCGCAAATAAAGTAACTCATGTTGAAAATAATGCTTTTTATGGTTGTACATCGCTTGCAACCGTGAATATGAATGCGTTAGTTACGGTAGAGGATTATGCTTTCTATGGTTGTTCAGCACTAAAAACCATAAAGCTGACAGCATTGACTACCGTGGGTGATTACGCTTTTGCAGGCTGCGGAGTTGAAAATCTGACCCACAGTAAAATTACATCATTAGGCACCAAGAGCTTTGGTGATTGTCCTGCACTTATTACGGTTTCTCTTGCAAAATTACAGGAGTTTAATATCGATAGTTTTGAGGGCTCGGTCAATATTACTTCATTTGAACTCCCGGGTGTTAAAAGTATAATAAGCGGAACAAAAGCCGTGTCGCAGACGATACCGTTTCTTGCATCGTTTAGTGCCGTTAATTGTGTAGGTACTGTTCCTGATAATTACTTTAAAGATTGTTCTAATCTGCAAGAAGTAAATTTACCTTTAGTTACCGCTGTTGGCGTAAGCAGTTTTGAAAATTCAGCTTTGCAGACATATACATTAACAAAGGTTGTATCTGTAGGTGACTACGCCTTTAAGGATACAGCTATTACGGCTGTTTCAGGCCTTGCTAATGTCACAACTGTCGGTAAGGGTAGCTTTTCATGTATTGACGAATTAAGTGAGGTTTATTTATCAAAATTAACTACAGTTGATTTTTCAATATTCGAAAGTAGCAAAAATGTAACGAAAATGGTTATGCGAAATCTTGCCGAGATACCTGTAGGTTATGGTTTTTCGGAGAATTTCCCCAATATTCAATATGTTGATTTTTACAGTGTTACAAAAGTCCCTGATTATACATTTAAGGACTGTCAGGCTTTATCCTGGTATGATTTCACAAATACTGTTGAAATCGGTGTGGAAAGCTTCTGTGGTACTGCTATAAATAATCCACAATGCCTTAAGGTTACAACTGCAGGTGAGCGTGCATTTGCACAATGCAGTAACCTTGGTGAGGTTAATTTGCCAAAGCTTACCACATATAACACTGATACTTTTGAAGGTAGCGAAAGCACAATCACCTACCTCAACCTTAGGTCGGTAAATGCGGTTACAGATGAAGAAACCTTTATGTTTACTGAATTTAGTAATCTGCAAGAGATTGTAATGCCGAATATTCCTTGCTTACCATCAGGCACCTTCGAGGGTTGTGCAAATCTTAAGCATGTTGACATAAGCAACTATAATCAATCTATTGGTGAAAATACATTCAAAAATTGTGTTTCTCTCGAAAGCGTTGATATGTACAATGTCACTTCAATCGGTGACAATGCCTTTGAAAACTGCAAAAAGCTGACAAGGTTTTCAAATGGTTATATAAAAGATTTTGATTTTGATATTTTAAGAGGTTGTACAGAGCTTCGCAGTATTGAGCTTGATGCTGTTGAAGATTTCCCAGTGGATGAAACAGGAAGATTATATATCGATGGTGTTGATAATTTGAGTGGATTCAGTGCAAACTCCTTAGTTGATATACCGGATCATTTTCTTGAAAATTATACCAATCTTAGTGGAGTGTCTTTTAATTCAGCTCGCACGATAGGTGATTATGCTTTCTGTAATACATCACTTTACGATGAGGTTCATTTAAAAAATGTTACAGAAATCGGTGATTATGCTTTTTATGGCACAAGTATATCAGAAGACGGGTTAAATTATATGACATCTGTTAAAACAATTGGTGATTATGCGTTTGCAGAGTGTAGAGATTTAAGTAGGATTTCATTCATAAATGCGAATTATGTGGGGAAAAAAGCCTTCGAAAATTGTACAAATGCAGATAGAATAATCCTTGGCAGGTCTGCTGACGATGGGAGTGTTATTTCACCTGATGCTTTTGATGGGTGTACCAATGTCAAAAGAGTTTATTTAAATTCAGTAAAAGAGTTACCTGTATCGGAATCAGAAGAATCATATGTGCGTGATATGTCAAGCCTTGAAACGTTTAGTGCATCGTGGGTTACCCAAGTGCCTGATTATTATTTTGTGAATAATCCAAACTTACACACAGTTGCCTTTGAAAAAGTTGAAGTTGTGGGTGAAGGTGCGTTTGAAAACACTGCCTTGGCAACCGTTACAATGCCTTTGCTGGAGAATGCGGGGGACTACAGTTTTTATAATACTGCAATTACTTCGTTAACGTTTGATAGATTGACACATATTGGCAAATACGCCTTCGCGGAGTGTAGCTCACTTGAAGAATTTGCGCTTGTTTCAACAGGTGTTGAAATTGGTGCAGGTGCTTTTGAGAACGATTCGGCTTTGACAAAATTTACTGTTAGTGGTGATATTGCCATTCCTGATATGTGCTTTAAAAATTGCACTTCCCTCAACAATGTGGTGACAGTTGAGACGGGTTCTTATATTCCTGCTTATATAACACACCTTGGTAAAGAGTCTTTTAGTGGTTGTTCATCACTGAATGCAGATGATATCAGGCTCGATTACCTGAAAAGTATGGATGAATCTTGCCTTGCGGGTGTCGATTTTTCAGATTTATCATCTGATGATGTAGTTATGCCCGCCCTTGAGACAGCTTACGAAAATGCATTCATTGGTGTCGCTTTCAGGTCGTTAGCACTTGAAAACATAAAAACTCTGAATGATTTGCCGGAGTGCGAATTTGCTGTTATAGGCTCAGATATAAAGAACTTCAAGGTAAAGGATTCTGAGGCTATTATATATGCATACGAGGGTAGTGTTGTAGAAGATAAGGCTGATTTATACGGCTTGAATTTTAAACCCTATAACACAACCGATACAGTGATAAACGATATAGCCGATGAGGTTTTGTGGTATGGATCACCGTTAAGCTTCGAGGTGGCGGGATTTAATTTGAATTACAGGTGGTATGGCTGTAATAATTTGGATAGAAGCGATGCAGAGTTTATCGTTGATTCTGGTGAAAAAGCATCAGAAATCGATGTGATTGAACCACTCTTTGATACTTATAATGAAAACAAGTATCGTTATTTCTTCTGTGTTGCAATAAGTACGGAAAACGGTAATGTTCTTGAATTTGAAAGTAGTTTATCTAAAAATCTGTTTGCTACGGTAGGTGTAACTGAAAATACCTTTGCAGATTATCACGAACAGATAATATACACCGACAGCCACAAAAATATTGATAGCTATAATGGAATATTTACCTATGTGGACGATGCTTATGCCTATGTTTCACCATCATACACCCAAGGTGAGGTGCAGTGCTATGGTACCGGTTCAATACTTGCCTTCCGATATGACGGAAGCGACGCTTTTGAAAATACCCTTGTTGTATATGGCGATATAAATGGTGATGGCGTTGTTGATGCTCTTGATGCATCGGCAGTTGCACTTGCATCATCAGGTAGGGGCGGTTTTAAAGATGATATATATAAAATCGCTGCAGACACAAACCGTGATGACGAAATCAATATCGATGATTACCAGGCGGTAGTCAACAAGCTAGTCAGTTAATTGTTAACAGAATGTTCACATTTTCACAACGTGAACACAACATTGTTATGGTAATATTTGGTTAAAGAAAAGGAAAACATCCTTTCTTTAGTCGGAAACGGGCGCAGATGTATAAACGCCATATACATTCTGGCTCGTGGGAAACATAGATGCTAAACGCCAATAGCAAAAAGAAGCAACCGCTCAGGGAGCGTAAATTAGGAATTTATTAGGTTTAAATTTAATATTTTCCGTTAATACTTTATGAAAACACATCGCAAGGCACAAAGCCTTACGGTGTGTTTGTCATTTCGTCTGAACGAAAACTATTTAAATTTAAACTGACTTGCACCTTAAATCAATTAGATTTGGATGTAGAGCAAGGCATAAACGCGAGGGCACCCTGCCGGGTTCTCTCGCATTTTAACAAAGCTATGCGCCAAATATGATGATTTAAGGCTATTAAATTCCTGATTTACACTCCCTAAACGGGGTCGGTTGTGCTGTTATTTGGGGGTGTTTTGATATTCTTTTGCTCTTTCAAGCGCAATTATCTGTTCGGCAATTTCCTTAAAAATAGGTCCGCAATCGCCACCGCCCGATACACCGTTTTCGTTCATAACGCATATTGCATATCTTGGATCTTCTGCAGGGAAAAAACCTGCAAACCAACAGTACATAATCTCGGTGCCGTCAGGATTGTATTGTCCGCTTTGGGCGGTAGCTGTCTTTGTGCAACAGGTATAGAGTGAAGAAAAGGCGGCTTTTCCCGTGCCTGTTTTTACAGTTTCAGCCATAGCCGATTTAATTAAAGTACAGGTTTCTTTCTTTAAAATCTCTCTTGATGGGCTTTCAAGGTTTGGTGTAAAATTACCTTTATCATCTGTAAAGCCTGCGATCAGCTTAGGCTCTTTGCTGTAGCCGTTGTTTGCAATAATTGTCATAAGTGATGCCACCTGCAAGGGGGTAGCGGTCAGCTTGCCCTGTCCAAAAGAAAAGTTACCGACAGAAGCGTCACTGTTAAGGTCATCTGCGGAAGGTAATATACCCCCTTCAGCCATCATTCCGTTACCTAAATCAGTGCTCACTCCAAAGCCGATTTTTCGTGCGGTTTCGATAATTTTATCGCCACCTGTATTTACACCTAATTCAATAAAGTACGGGTTGCAGGATTGTGCTATTGCTGTTTCAAAATCAATGTATCCGTGACCCGAAATTTTACTGCAGTTAAAGGTTGTGCCGTTTTTTGTTATATTACCACAGCAAAAAAAATCATTGGGTTCAATTCCGTTTTCAAGGGCAGCGGCAGAGGTTACTATTTTAAATATTGAGCCAAGAGGGTAGGCGGTAAATGCTCTGTTTATAAAGGGTGAATCCTCTCGGTCAATATAATCCTCAAGCTGCTCTCTATCATATAAGGGTACCGAGGCACATGCAAGTATTTCACCGCTATGGGTATCTGTAACAATTGCTGCTCCGGTGGTGATATTGTTGTTTTTTAACGCCTTTTCGGCTATTTTTTGAATATCATTGTCAATTGTGAGCACAAGACCTGCTTTGTTGTAATACCCCTCGTTGCGTATTTCAATATCTTCATTAAGTAACATTCTGCCTGTTGCATCTGCACTGTAATTTGCAGAAATTGTACCCGCGGAATCTTTAAGGTATTGGTCAAAATACTTTTCAATACCACAAACCCCATTACCGCTTTGGTCAACGTAACCAATTAAGTGTAAAAGGGTAGAGTCACTATATCTTTTGTATGTTTTAATCGTTTTTATATCATCACAATTATCTGCCTTTATAATGTTTTGTGATGCAACAATATTGAAATACCCGTTCGCAGATTTTTCAATTATTTCTTTATCAAATTTATTTGCTTTTAATATCGCCAGGGCGTTGCTTGTTGGCTTTATAAGTAATACATCTTTGTACGAATTATTTACAAGGGGAATGGTGTTTCTGTCATAAATCATACCGCGTCTTGTGTGTATTTCTTTGGTTCTTGTACCGATATCGGCCGAGGCACTTTGTGGCGCTGAGGTAATAGTCCATAATCTGCCACAAAGCATAGTAATAAGCAGGTTAATACACAAAACAAATGATATTGTACGTTTTTTCATAGAATAATGCCTTTTTATAAATTAATTTATAGTTTTTTATTATTTATTATTTGACTTTTACGGTGGGAATATTATAATTATTTTGTAAAGAACTTTCGGTGGTGGTTTAATGGATGAACGTTTTTCACGTTCTGCACGCGTAATAGGTGAGAGCGGACTTCAAAAATTAAATAACAGCTCTGTTATCGTTTTTGGCCTTGGTGGTGTAGGTGGTGCCGCTGCAGAGAGCCTTGTGCGTGCAGGTATCGGCACAATCGGGATTGTTGATAAAGATGTTGTTGACGTCACCAATATCAACCGTCAGTTAATGGCGAATAGCGGTAACATAGGCACACTTAAAACCCAGGCAACTGCAGAGCGCTTGCTTACCATTAATCCCGATTTAAAAATTAACAGATATGATTTATTCTATCTGCCCGAAACTGCCCACGAAATCGACCTTTCACAGTACGATTTTATTGTGGATTGTATTGATAATGTAACAGCAAAGCTTGAGCTTATTTCACGTGCAAATGAGCTGAATATACCCATCATTTCATCAATGGGCACAGGCAACAAGCTTCATCCTGAGCTGCTTGAAATTGCCGATATCAAAAAAACAAGCGTGTGCCCCCTTGCAAGGGTAATGCGCCGTGAATTAAGAAACAGGGGCGTAAATGAATTAACTGTTGTTTATTCAAAGGAAGAGCCTGTTAAAACCCATACGGCAGAGCCGGGCTCAATGTCCTTTGTGCCACCTGTTGCAGGGTATTTAATGACATCTTACGTTGTCAGAACAATATTAGATATTATGTGAGGTAACTTATGAAATATTTTCCTTGTGAAAAGCCGGGTCTTGTAGAGGGCTTTGGTCTTGTAAAAAGCTGCGATAAAAAGAGTGCCAAAAACGGCACCTTTTACCTTGATATTCTTTTAAGTGATAATGAGGGTGACGTATACGCTAAAATGTGGGATTACCGCGAGGATGTTGTACCCATGCCCGTTGTTAACAGCGTTATAAAATTCCGTGGCTCGTTACAGCAGTATAATGGTAACGATCAGCTTATTATTCAGCGTATCCGTCCCACAGATGTTAACGATAATATCAATATGGCGGATTTTGTTAAATCTGCAGATTGTGACGGTAGTGAGATGCTTGACGTTATCGTAAGATTGGTTGCAAGCTTCAATGATGAAGAAATCAAAAATGTTGTCCTCAGTATGCTTTCTGATAACAAAGAACAACTCCTTACCTTCCCTGCGGCAGAAAAGCTCCATCACGCTATGACGGGCGGACTTCTGTATCATACACTTTCAATTGTGCGTCTTGCAGAGTGCGTGTGCAGTATTTATCCGTCAATTGACCGCGAATTACTTCTTGCAGGTGCAATTCTTCACGATATTGCAAAGCTCCGTGAATACAGCCTTAGCCCTGCAGGTACTGTTGACGGCCACACCCTTGAGGGTATGCTCCTCGGTCACCTTGTTATGGGGGCAGAGGATGTTGGCAGAAAGTGTGACGAGTTGGGTGTTACCCCTGAAAAGAAATATCTTTTACAGCATATGCTCATTTCACATCATGGTAAGCTTGAGTTCGGCGCAGCTGTAAGACCTGCCTTCATTGAAGCAGAAATTCTTTCACAGCTTGACTTACTTGATGCTAATATTTACGAAATGGCAGACGCAGTAAAGGATGTCGAGCAGGGTGAATTTACAGGCAGACTCTGGATGCTTGATAATCGTAAGCTTTACAACCATGGTAGGGTGGATGTAGAGCCAAAAGCAAATATAATGGAGGGTTGATTTATGAGAAATCACGAGGTTACAAATGTTCAAAAGCTTTTGAAGGAAGATGGTTCTTTAAGGGAGCCGGGTTGGTCAAAAAGCCTTGTTCAGCAGTATGACCGCAAAGATGTTAAAGCGCCCAAATTCCGTATAAAAGAGTGGGATTATTATCTTGTAGTGTCAAATGAGCATAATATTGCTCTTGCTTTCACTATTTCAGATGATGGCTATATCGGATTGCAGAGTGCTTCGTTCCTTGATTTAGGTGACAAACCCTGGGAGCATACCGAAACAATTCTCAATTTCTTCCCTATGGGTAAATTTAATTTACCTGCAACAAGTGAAACCGGCATAACCAAGTATCAGGATAAACGCCTTGATATGAAGTTTGTTGCAGAAAAAGGCAAACGCTCAATTTATTGTGACTACAAAAACTTTATGGGTGAAAAGTCCCTTAAATGCTCAATAACACTTGCACAGCCTCCTATGGATACAATGGTTATTGCTACCCCCTGGAAGGAAAAGAAAACAGCCTTCTATTATAACCAAAAAATCAACTGTATGCGTGCATCAGGTACTATTGAATTTGACGGCAAAACCTACGAGCTTAACCCCGAAATCGACTACGGTACACTTGACTGGGGTCGTGGTGTGTGGACTTATGACAACACCTGGTATTGGGGCTCAGGTAATATGACTGTTAACGGCAAGCCCTTTGGCTTCAACATCGGCTACGGCTTTGGTGACACAACTGCAGCAAGTGAAAATATTCTTTTCTATGATGGTAAGGCTCATAAGCTTGATGATGTTACGTTTAATATCCCTGCATCAGGCTATACTGACCCATGGACATTTACATCAAGTGACGGCAGATTTGAGATGGATTTTGTGCCCATTCTTGACAGAGCCGCCAAGATTGATATTAAGTTTATTATTACAGATCAGCATCAGGTGTTTGGTAGAATGAGCGGTAAGGCTATTCTTGATGATGGTCAGGTTATAGAGCTTAAAGATTGCCTTTGCTTTGCAGAAGATGTACACAATAAGTATTGAGGTTGTTTATGAATTATACAGAAGTAAAGATTTTTGTTCCCACAGGCGATACTGAACGTGCTTCGGGTATTGCGGTAATGACAGTTCCCTACGGCATTTATATTGAAGATTATTCTGATCTTGAACAAGGGGCGTGGGAGATTGCTCATATTGATTTAATTGATGAAGATTTGCTTGAAAAAAATCGCGATGAATCAATTATTCATATTTATATTGAAGAGGGTAATAACCCTGCTGAGGCGGTTTCGTTTATCTCTGAGCGTCTTTCAGCCGAGGGCATCTCATTTAAAATTGAAACTGACGGCTGCAGTGAAGATGATTGGGCAGATAAATGGAAAGCCTTTTTTAAGCCTACACCCGTTGGCGAAAGACTTTTTGTAAGACCTGTATGGATAGATGATTACAACAGCGGTGACAGGGTTGTGCTTAATATCGAGCCCGGTGCGGCTTTCGGTACAGGCACTCACGAAACAACACGCCTCTGCCTTGAAACTCTTGATAAAATTATCAAAGAGGGTGACACAGTCCTTGATATTGGTTGCGGTAGTGGTATTCTTGCTATTGCATCAATGCTCCTTGGTGCAACAGAGGGCTTTGGTGTTGATATAGACCCACTTGCAGTAAAAACTGCAGTTGAAAATGGCAAAATGAATGGTCTTGGTGAACCACAGCTTCAGTTTGTTTGCGGTGACCTTGCGGATAAGGTTACAAAGAAGTATGACGTTGTTGTTGCTAATATTGTTGCAGATATAATTATTCTTTTCAGCACTCAGGTAAGGGCGTTTATGAAGCAAGGCGCAAAGTTCGTTGCTTCAGGTATTATTGATTCCCGTGCAGATGAGGTTGTTCTTGCTCTTCAGAATGCAGGTCTTTTTGTAAAAGAACGCATTGAAGAAAACGGTTGGGTGTGCCTTGTATGTGAATAAATTTATTATTTATTCTTTCTTATTTATTCTTTATCCTTTAAATTTCTCATATATTTCACCGAGGTGAGGTATATGAGAAATTTTTTTGTCTTTAAAACTTTTTTATTCGTACTGTCATTTGTTTTAGTTCTTCAATTTTATACTGTAGGTGTTATGGGGGTGGCTGTTGTAAAGGGCGAAAGTGAAATTAATCTGCCCGATACCTTTACTGCGTCGGTGAGTAATAACGAGGCACTAAAAAAACTACCTGTTGAAATAAAAGCAAAGTCAGCGGTTTTAATGGAGGTTTCCACAGGTGAAATACTTATGGAATACAATGGGGATTTAAAATTATTCCCTGCATCGGTTACTAAAATTATGACTATGCTTTTGGTTGCGGAGGCAATTGATAGTAAAAAAATATCCTTAACAGACAATGTGGTTTGTTCTGAAAACGCCGCATCAAAGGGTGGCTCGCAAATCTGGCTGGAGCCGGGTGAGAGTATGACTGTTGATGAGCTTCTTCGGGCTATGGTCATAGGTAGTGCAAATGACGCTGCAACGCTTTTAGGTGAGTATGTTTCGGGTAGTGAAGGTGCATTTATAAGCCTTATGAACTCACGTGCCAAGGAGTTAGGTATGAAAAACACAACCTTTGTAAACGCTACGGGGCTTGATGATACTACCGATGAACATCAGACAACCGCACGAGATATCGCTATAATGTCAAAAGAACTACTGAAACACGAGTTTATTACAAAATATACAACTGTGTGGATGGATTCCTTGCGTAATGGCGAAACCGAGCTTGTAAACACCAATAAGCTTGTGCGTTTTTATGAAGGCACAACGGGGCTTAAAACGGGTACAACTGCAAAGGCAGGTTGCTGTGTATCTGCAAGTGCAAAACGTGATGGTCTGCACCTTGTGGCGGTAGTGATGGGCAGTGCTAACAGTAATGACCGCTTTAACACAGCTAAAGCTATGCTGAACTGGGGCTTCAGCAATTATACGATTTACCAACCCACTATTGATAAGACCACCATTCACCCTGTAAGCGTAATTAAAGGTCAGCGTGACGCGGTTAATGTGAAAATACCGGTGCTTTCACCCGTGCTTATCAAAAAAGGGCAGGAGGGTGCTGTGGCGGTGAAAACAGAGCTATGTACCGATGTTGAAGCACCCGTGATTCAAGGTCAGACATTGGGTACGGTCATAGTTATGGTTAATGGTAAAAAACATAATGAATATAAAATAACCGCAGGGGAAGAAGTGCCAAAATTAAATTACTTCGGCGCATTTCTGAAAATCGCAAACTTTCTGACAACAGGCAGTACAGAATATCCGACAAAATAAAAAATACCCTCTTTGCCGAGGCAAAGAGGGTGAAAAATTATACTAAGGATTACATCTTTTGCAAGGTGAATAGCCTTGTGAAATCAGATAGTCGCGGTTACCTGTGTATTCCTGTCTGTTGTGGGTTGCTATATCATCAGCAGAACTACAATGGGGGTAGTGGAATTTCATAGAGTTTGTGTTGAGTATATATGTGTTGCCGCTTGATGATGGTGGTGTTACAGGATTTGTTGCGGGTGTGGTTGTGGGGATTTCGATGTTCTGGCAACCGTCTGTACAATAACTGTCACCACTCGCGTAATCAATTACAATACCGGGTTGAACGTTAAAGCAATATACGTTAAAGCTGATGCCTTCACCATTATCCTCAACAGAATACGCCTCAATCTGTACACCTCGTGCAACTAATTCGTTGCCCTTGAAAATAGGTGTAACTCTGTATAAAACATGGTTACCTGTTTCTTCGATGTAGTCTGCTACCATATTTTCATATGGTAACATACCATCAACGTTCATATAGCGTGTGCCTGTAATCAGGTTTCTTGAGTTTGCGTTTTCGGCTGATAACTGGAAGCCTATAAGGTGACATCTGTTGTACAAATAACCGCCTTCAACACAATTGTAAGGCGATGAATGCCAACCGCTTGGCTTTACCGAGCTTATGTCACCGCGGTTACTTGTGGGCATTGTTTCGTATCCGAGGCAGGCAAAAGCAACACCACATCTGCCAAGGCTATCAAGTGCAGAATATTTTTCAAAGTAAGTGCTTGTGCGGTCTGACTTTGAAAGACCGGGAATATTGCCGTTAACGGTAACGTATGGTGAACCATTGTAAACAGGGGGAGAGTATGGGTTAACCTTGTGACCACTACTTATAATATACTTTACTACCGCACCGTTACTGTCGAACCAACTGTAATAATTGCCACGTGCCGCCCTTACGGTATATCTGTAATAGTTATTTGCGCTTACCGCCCTGTCTGTATATGTTGTGCCACTAACCGCACCAAGGTATGTCCAGGATGTTTGCCCTGCACCTCTGCGATAGACTCTGTATGCAGTTGCACCGTTGATTTTACCCCAGTTTACCTTAATACCACCATTAACGCTCTGTGCTTTGATGGAATAAGGGTTTGCAAGTCTTATGGTTAATGCGCCACTTGTACTGTATGAGCTGAAAATTGAATTATAAGCAGCCCTTACTGTATATCTGTAGTAATTGCCACTTGCTACCTTTGAGTCAACAAATTTTGTGACTGATGTTGTTCCGAGATATGACCAATAGGTTTGCCCTGCACCACGACGATAAACTCTGTAGCCGTTAGCACCGTTTATTTTGCCCCAGCTTACAGCAACACCGCTTGTTTCATTTGATGCCTTTATTGAATAAGGGTTAGCAAGTCGCATAGTGTATTTGCCGTTAACATCGTGGGCACCAAACACGTTGCCATTTACAGCTTTAACTGTGTATCTGTAGTATTTACCGCTTGCAACATACGTATCAAGGTATGAGTTTGAGGTTACTGTTTTTAGGTATGTCCAGCTTGTCTGACCTGCACCGCGCTTGTATATACGGTAGCCGGTGGCGTTCTGTACAGTATTCCATACCAGTAATAAACCATTATCTGTGTTTGAGAGGGATGTGATTAAAGGCTTTGCGGGTACACTTACTGCGGCTGCAGGTGTTGTGAAAAGCACACCAAAAAGCATAAGCATAACCAGCAAAAGGCTTGTGAACTTTTTCATATTTATGAACCACTCCTTTTTTGTTCGATAAATATATTATAAGTCAAAGTGCATTTCTTCGTCAACAGATTTTGTTGTGGTAATAGTACCAATAATAGTATTAAGAATTAATACAATATTAATGATATCTTGTCGAATATCTCGTTTTGCCTTGACAATTATTTAACCCTTTGCTAAAATAAATTGATAATGCAGTAATGCGACTTTTTCAAAGGGAAGTGACTATTTATGTTTTTTACTTCAACACGTGATAACTCTGTAAAGGTTACCGCTTCAAAGGCTATTGCTGATGGTATTTCACCCGATGGTGGTCTTTATATCCCCGAAAGCATTCCTCAGCTCAGCGCTGATGAAATTAAAGCTCTTTGTAACGTTAATTACAGAGAGCGTGCTAAAAAGGTGCTCGGTCTTTACCTTACGGATTTTACTAAGGAAGAACTTGATTATTGTGTAGAGGGCGCATATAAAGAGGGTAAATTTGACTCAGAGTTTGTAGCACCCGTAGTTAACGTACACGATAACGTTAATATTCTTGAACTTTTCCGAGGCCCTACATGTGCATTTAAGGATATGGCTTTGCAGATTTTACCTTATCTTCTTACAGTTTCTGCAAAGAAAAATCTTAAGGATAAAGAGATTGTTATTCTTGTTGCTACATCAGGCGATACAGGTAAGGCAGCTCTTGAGGGCTTTAAAGATGTTGAGGGTACTCGTATTCTTGTTTTCTACCCCAATGATGGCGTAAGCCCCATGCAGAAATTACAGATGACCACTCAGGAGGGTGGTAATGTTGGCGTATGTGCAATTTACGGCAACTTTGATGACTGTCAGACAGGTGTTAAAAACATCTTTACAAATAAAGAGATTCTTGATAGATTCCAGCAGAACAACCTTGTTTTCTCATCTGCAAACTCAATTAACTGGGGCAGACTTGCACCACAGATTGTTTACTATGTATCAGCTTATTGCGATATGATTAACAATGGTTCAATCAAATATGGTGATAAAATCAATATTGTTGTACCTACAGGTAACTTCGGTAATATTCTTGCAGCATATTTTGCAAAAGAAATGAGTCTTCCCGTAAAGAAACTCATTTGTGCATCAAATGCAAACAAGGTTCTTACAGATTTTATTGAAACAGGCGTTTATGACAGAAATCGTGATTTCTACACAACTGTTTCACCCTCAATGGATATTCTTATTTCATCAAACCTTGAAAGACTTCTCTACATACTCTGCGGCAGAGATAGTGCTATTATTAATGATTGGTTTACTCATCTTAAAGAGAATGGCAAGTATACAGTAAGTGATGATGTAAAGGCACAGATTCAGTCACTTTTTGTTGCAGGCTGTTGTGATGACGTTAAAACAAAAGAAACCATCAACAGAGTTTATAACGATTATGGTTATCTTGCTGATACTCATACAGCGGTTGCTCTTGATGTGTGCGATTCTTATATTGCAAAAACAGGTGATACAACACCCGTAGTTGTTGCTTCTACAGCATCACCCTTCAAATTCTCAAAGGCGGTGCTTACTGCAGTTGAGGGTGAAAAAGATTATGCTGACGAATTCAGTACAGTAAACGCACTCGAGGATATTTCTTCACTCAAAGCACCCACACAGCTTTCTGAGCTTAAGGGCAAAGAGGTAAGATTTACAAAGGTAACATCTAAAGAGAATATGGCTGATGTTGTCTTTGAAATGCTTGGTATTTAAGGTGATTTACTGATGTCATTATTTGTTATCGGTGACCCTCATCTGTCATTTTCGGTCAATAAGCCTATGGATGTTTTCAGGGGTTGGACTGACTATACTGACAGACTCCGCAATAACTGGAATAATGTTGTGGGTGAGGGTGACAGTGTGGTTGTAGCAGGTGATATTTCCTGGGCAATGAATTTTGAGGAGGCAAAAAAGGATTTCGCTTTCCTTAATGAACTCAACGGCACAAAGTATATCATAAAAGGCAACCACGATTATTGGTGGAACACCATGTCAAAAATGAATAAATTCCTTGAAGAAAATCATTTTGACACCATAAAAATTATTCACAATAATGCCTATAGGGTAGAGGGCTTTGCTATTGCAGGTACCCGAGGTTGGTTTTACGATGACTCCGAGGGTGACGTGCATAAGGTGATTCTTCGTGAGGCAGGCAGACTTCGTGCATCTCTCAAAGCGGCAGAGGAACTCGGCGGTGAAATAATTGCCTTTCTTCACTATCCGCCCATTAACGAGGTGCAGCGCTGTGACGAGTTACTTGATGTGCTCTCTGAGTTCCCTGTTAAAAGGTGCTTTTTTGGTCATCTTCACGGTTTTGTGGCGCCAGGCTGTGCAAAAGTAGGTAGCGATGATGTTGAATTCAGACTCATTTCTGCCGATTATCTGCAGTTTGTGCCAAGGCTTATACCACCTGTTGTTGAGTGATTTTTATAATTTTTTCTTGTTTTGCATAAAATTTCCATATATTTTACTAAAATGTGCAGTTTTTTTCAAAATATGGTGGAAAATAAAATATTCTTGTGATATAATATCTCGGTAAAAATTATGTTCGCAAAATGAAAGGATGTTATTCAAATGTTAAAGTCTTGCGAAAAAATCGAAACTAACGTATATGCGGTTGAAATTGCACTTGAGGGCGATGCTTTTAAAGCTGCAGTAACAAAGGCTTATACAAAAACAAGGGGTAAATACAACGTTCCCGGTTTCCGTAAGGGTAAAGCACCCAAGCACATCATCGAAACATACTATGGCAAAGAGGCTTTCTGGTATGATGCAATTGACGCAGAATACCCTGCACTCTACGAGGCAGCTGTTAAAGAAGCAGGTATCAATCCTGTTGCTGCTCCCCATGATGATGAAATCGTTGATATGAGCGAAAACGGTTTCACAATTAAGTTCAAGGTTACAGTTAAACCCGAAGTTGAGCTTAAGGCTTACAAGGGCATCAAGGCTGAAAAAGAAAAGGTTACAGTTAAAAAGGCTGAAATCAAAGCAGAAGTTGATAAGGCTCTTGAAAAAGACGCTAAGCTTGTTGCTGTTGAAGGCAAGGCTGCAAAGAAGGGTGATATCGCAACTATCGATTTCGAAGGCTTCCTTGATGGCGTAGCATTCGAAGGCGGCAAGGGTGAAAGCTACGATCTCGAGCTTGGCTCAGGTAACTTCATCCCCGGTTTTGAGGAACAGGTTATCGGTCACAAGGTTGACGAGGAATTTGATATCGACGTTACATTCCCTGAGGATTACGGCGCAGAAGACCTTGCAGGTAAAGCTGTAGTATTCAAAATCAAACTTCACAAGATTATGAAGAAAGAGCTTCCTAAGTACGACGATGAGTTCGTTAAGGATGTTAGTGAATTCGATACAATTGCTGACTACGAAAAGAGCCTTGAGGAAGAAATCAAAGCAAGAAAAGAAGCAGCTGCTGATCGCGAATTCGAAAACAAGGTTATGGATACACTCGTTGATAACGTTGTAGCAGAAATTCCTGCAGTTATGATCGAAAAAGAAATCGACAACCAGATTAACGAGTTCGATTACAGACTTCGTTCACAGGGTATGCAGATGGAAATGTACCTTCAGTACCTCGGTATGGATATTGCCGCACTTCGCGACAGTTACAAGGACGGCGCCGAGAAACAGGTTAAACTCCGTCTTGCTCTTGAAAAGATTGTTGAGCTTGAAAAGATTGACATCAGCGACGAAGATATCGAAACAGAGCTTAAGACTTATGCGGATGCATACAATATGCCTATCGAGAAGATTAAGTCACTTGTTTCTGCAGACGATGTAAAGGCAGATCTTGCTTGCAGAAAAGCTATGGATCTTGTTAAGGATACTGCTGTTGCAGGTGCAAAGAAGGCTCCTGCAAAGAAAAAGGCTGATGCTGACGATGCAGAGAAACCTGCAAAGAAAGCTCCTGCAAAGAAAAAGGCTGACGCTGACGATGCAGAAAAACCTGCAAAGAAAGCTCCTGCTAAAAAAGCTCCTGCAAAGAAGAAAGCAGAAGAAGCAGCAGAATAATTTATTTTACTTAAAACCAAACTATGCCGCCGCAGATTAATACCTGGGGCGGTATATGTGATTTTTAGTGATGATTAAAATTAAATGTTTTAGTCAATAATCAACTTGAATTTTAGTTTCAGGAGGTCATTTATTATGGCACTTGTACCTTATGTTGTTGAGCAAACCAGCCGTGGAGAACGTCAGTATGACATCTTTTCACGCCTTCTTAATGACAGAATAATCGTTCTTTCTGATGAAGTTAACGATGCAACTGCAAGTCTTGTTGTTGCACAGCTTCTTTACCTTGAGGGCCAGGACCCTGAAAAGGACATCAGCTTTTATATCAATAGCCCTGGTGGTAGCGTAACTGCAGGTCTTGCTATTTACGATACAATGCAGTACATCAAATGTGATGTTTCTACAATCTGTATGGGTATGGCTGCTTCAATGGGTGCTTTCCTTTTCTCAGCAGGTACAAAGGGTAAACGCTATATTCTTCCTAATGCTGAGGTTATGATTCATCAGCCCTTAGGCGGTGCACAGGGTCAGGCAACAGAGATTCTTATTGCTGCAGACCACATTAAGCGCACCAAAGAGCGTCTTAACAAAATCCTTGCTGAAAATACAGGCAAGACAATTGAAGAAATCTTTGTTGATACAGAGCGTGACAATTGGCTCACTGCAGAGCAGGCTGTTGAGTATGGCCTTGCTGATAAAATTATCGAAAAAAGATAATTTAATTTTACCCTAAATTAATCGGAGGTGCTACTTTTGGCACGAGATGATGAAAAGAAAGTCCGTTGTTCCTTTTGCGGCAAAACACAAGACCAGGTTGAAAGAATGATTTCAGGTCCGGGTGTGTACATCTGTGACGGTTGTGTTGAATTGTGTATGGATATTGTTGAGGGTATCCCCACAAAGCAAAAGGTAATTACACCAAAGCCTGCAAAAAAACTCCCCAAGCCTATGGAGATTAAGGCTGCCCTTGATGAATACGTTATCGGGCAGGAGAGGGCAAAGCAGGTTCTCAGTGTTGCGGTTTATAATCATTACAAAAGAATATATTTAAAATCCCCCGACGATGTAGAGATTAACAAAAGCAACGTGCTTATGTTAGGTCCCACAGGTGTAGGTAAAACCTTACTTGCATCTACACTCGCCAAGATACTTGAGGTACCTTTTGCTATTGCAGATGCCACTACTCTTACTGAGGCAGGTTATGTTGGTGAAGACGTTGAGAATATTCTTCTCAGACTTATTCAGGCGGCAGATTATGATATGGAGCGTGCCGAACGTGGCATTATCTACATCGACGAAATTGACAAAATCGGCAGAAAGTCCGAAAATACATCAATTACACGTGACGTAAGCGGTGAGGGTGTTCAGCAGGCGCTTCTCAAGATTATTGAGGGCACAGTTGCAAACGTTCCCCCTCAGGGTGGCAGAAAACACCCACAGCAAGAGTTTATTCAGATTGACACATCTAAAATACTCTTTATCTGTGGCGGTGCTTTCGCAGGTATCGAAAAGCTTGTTGAAGACAGAATGGGTAAATCCGTTGTAGGCTTTGGCGGTGAGTTACATTCAAAATCTGAGCTTAAGGCTATGGATATGTACTCACAGGTTATCCCTCAGGATTTAGTTAAGTTCGGTCTTATTCCCGTGCTTGTAGGTCGTATTCCTGTAATTACTTCACTCGAAAATCTTGATGTTGACGGTCTTGTAAACATTATCACACAACCCAAGAACGCTCTGCTTAAGCAGTATAAGAGTCTTCTTAAGATGGATAAGGTTGACCTTGATTTTACTGATGAAGCAGTAAGAAAGGTTGCAGAGCTTACAATTGAGCGTGAAACAGGCGCTCGTGGTCTTCGTTCTATAATGGAGAGTGTGCTTAACCCGATTATGTACCAGGTTCCCTCTGATGACACTATTGAGGTTGTTAAAATCAGTGCGGATGTTGTTGAGGGTACAGGTGAGCCTGTTTTTGTTAAAAAACCAAAAACCGATAATAAAGCGGTTTAATTATTAAGCTAACAGGGGAGTCATTCGACTCCCCGTTAAGTCTATATATACCTTTAGGAGAAATTTATGACAGAAAACATCTATAAACCCGAAACCTTGCCTGTACTTGCGCTTCGCAATCTTGTTATTTTCCCCGGGCAGACAATCAGTTTTGAGGTTGGCAGACTTAAGTCTATAAGGGCAATCCGTTCTGCCGTTGACAGTGACAACCGTAAAATTTTTCTTGTAGCACAAAAGGATGCATTGATTGAAGACCCTAAGTTTACTGACTTGGGTAATATTGGTGTTGTTGCTGAAATTAAACAGATTTCAGGCTCATCTGACAGCAATAATTTTGAAATTGTTGTTGAGGGCCTTTACAGAGCTTGTGTTGCACAGGTCAGTCGCGAAAAAATTTCTTTAAGGGCAGTTATTCAGCGTGTACCTGAAATTCACGCACCTAAGGATAACCCTATGACCGAAGCTACATTACGTGCTCTCAAAAATAACTTTGATAATTATCTTGCGGTTAATCCTCGTATTGCACCCGAAGTATTTCTTGCAATTTTAGAGGAAAGCAGTCTTCGTACCGCAACTGACAATATAGCAGGTCATTTTCATTTCCCTGTAGAGGACAAGCAGACGCTTCTTGAAGAGCTTGATGTTCTTGTCAGGGCTGAGATGCTTTGCAAAATACTTGTTCGCGAAACTGAAATTCTTGGTATTGAGCTTGAAATTCAGGATAAGGTTCAGGAACGAATGGATAAAAACCAAAGGGATTATTACCTTCGTGAACAAATTAAGGTTGCTTCAACCGAGCTTGGTGAAGATGATTCACCCCTTGCTGAGGCACAAAAATATAAAGATGTTATAGCTACGTTGCCCATTGATGAAAAGTCTAAAAAACGACTTAATGAGGAGTGCGAAAGACTTGTAAAAACTACTCCTGGTTCACCTGAGGCAAACGTTTCGCGTACATATCTTGAGCGTGTTACAAACCTCCCCTGGGGTGTATTTACAGAGGATTCTTTAGATGTAGCAAAGGCTCGTAAGATTCTTGATAAAGACCATTACGGACTTGAAGATGTTAAAGAACGTATTTTAGAGCTTATTGCCGTTAAACGTCTTGCACCCGATGTTAATGCGCAGATTCTTTGTCTTGTTGGCCCACCCGGTGTAGGTAAAACATCAGTTGCAAGGTCTCTTGCAGCCGCTATGGGCAGAAAATATGTCCGTATTTCACTTGGCGGTGTACACGATGAGGCTGAAATCCGAGGTCATCGTAAAACGTATATCGGTTCAATGCCGGGTCGTATTATCACTGCAATTGAACAGGCAGAAACACAGAATCCACTTATTCTGCTTGATGAGATTGATAAATTGGGCAGTGATTACAAGGGTGACCCCTCATCTGCACTTCTTGAGGTGCTTGATGGTGAGCAGAACAGTACATTTACCGACCATTACATAGATGTACCATTTGATTTAAGTAAGGTTCTTTTTATAACTACCGCAAATGATGCTTCGCAGATACCTGGTCCACTCTATGACCGAATGGAAATTATCGAGCTTTACAGCTACACTGCAGAGGATAAATTCAGTATTGCTAAAAAGCATCTTGTACCACGTCAGGTAAAAAATTATGGTATGAATGCCAAAATGATTCGCTTTACTGATGGTGCTCTTCGTGAAATTATTGGTAGTTATACTAAAGAGGCAGGCGTACGTACACTTGACCGTGTGATTTGCAAAATTATACGTAAGGTTGCAGTTAAGTTTGCAGACGGCTTTGAGGGTAAGGTTACAATTGACCCTGCATCATTAGAGGAGTATCTTGGTGCGCCTAAGTACAAGCCATCAAAATTTGATTTTGATGATATGATTGGTGCGGCAAACGGCTTGGCATGGACTTCTGTCGGCGGTGAGATGATGCAGATTGAGGTTGCTGTGCTTGATGGTACAGGCAAGCTTGAGCTCACAGGCTCATTGGGTGACGTTATGAAAGAGTCTGCAAAGGCTGCACTTACATATATCCGTAGCAGGGCAGAAGAGCTTTCAATTGATCCCGATTTTTATAAGAATAAAGATATTCATATCCACGTACCAGAGGGTGCTGTGCCAAAGGATGGCCCATCTGCAGGCGTTACAATGACAACAGCCCTTTGCTCTGCACTTACCGGTAGGGCGGTTGTGAAAACAGTTGCTATGACAGGTGAAATTACATTAAGGGGTAGGGTTTTACCCATTGGCGGTCTTCGTGAAAAATCGACAGCCGCATTCAAAAATGGTATGAAAACTGTACTCATTCCTGAAGATAATCGCGCCGACCTTGATAAGGTAAACGAAACTGTGAAAAAGGCAATTGAATTTATTCCTGTTTCAAGTCTTGATGAGGTCCTTAGCGTTGCACTTGCACCTGCAAGGTCAACACCTGAATCAAAAAATGCACAGCGTAATAAAAAATCAATAAACACAACAGAGTCACAAAAAGGAACAAAGGGTGTTTATTGCCGCGAGGTATAATATGAATTATAATAAAGTAGAGTTTGAAGCCGCTTTCGGCACATTAAAACAGATTCCACCGTCTGATTTACCTGAGATTGTTTTTGCAGGTCGTTCAAATGTTGGCAAATCTTCAATGCTTAACCGCATTTTTAACCGTAAAAACCTTGCACGAGTATCATCAATGCCTGGTAAAACAATTACCATAAACTTCTTCAGGGTTGAAGATGTACGCATCGTTGACCTTCCCGGCTACGGCTACGCCAAGGTTGCCAAGGGTGAAAAACGTCGATGGGCAGAGATGATGGAAGGCTACTTTCAGTCACCACGTAACATAAAGCTTGTTGTTCAGCTTGTTGATATGCGTCATAAGCCATCTGAGGATGATTATATTATGATGCGTTTTCTTCAGGATGCAGGACTTCCCTTTATTGTTGCCGCAACTAAGAGTGACAAACTTAATAAAACTCAGTATAAAGAGCGTTGTGAAGCGCTTAAATCTGAGCTTAGCGAGTTTGGTGAGGATTTGGTTATTATTCCATTTTCATCTGAAAAAGGCGAGGGCACAGATACCCTTAAATCATATATTGAATCTGCATCAGAGAATTAATTTTTTAAAAAGAAGGTGCTTTTGTGAAGCTTACCGATATACTAAATAATGGCAAACTGTCACTCAGCTTTGAGGTTTTTCCACCAAAAACAGATACCGCATTCAACAGCGTTAAAACTGCAACTGAAGAAATTGCCCGACTTAACCCTTCGTTTATGAGTGTTACTTATGGTGCAGGTGGTGGCACAAGCCAATATACACTTGATATTGCACAGAATATTAAAAAGCAATACAATGTGCCTATGGTAGCCCACCTTACCTGCGTTTCATCAACAAAAGAAACAGTTGCCGAGCGCATTGAGTCAATGAAAAAGGCAGGTATAGAAAATGTACTTGCTTTAAGGGGTGACCTTACACCCGAGCTTGAAAAGGGTGACCGCAGTAAATGGGCATACCGCCACGCCATTGATTTAATTCGTGATATTAAAGAGAGTGGAGCTGATTTTTGTATAGGTGGTGCTTGTTACCCCGAAATACACCCTGAAAGCAATAATCAGAACGAAGATATAAAGTACCTTAAAGAAAAGGTAGATGCAGGTTGTTCGTTCCTTACAACACAGATGTTTTTTGATAACAATCTGCTCTATAACTTCCTTTATAAAATCCGTGAGGCAGGTATTACAGTGCCTGTTATTCCCGGTATAATGCCAATAACAAACGCTAATCAGGTTGAAAGGGCTATGAAGCTTTCAGGCTCGTTTATGCCACAACGCTTCAAAAGTCTTGTTGATAAATTCGGCTATTCACCTGAGGCTATGAAGCAGGCAGGTATTGCATATGCAACTGACCAGATAATCGACTTGTTCGCAAACGGCATCACAAACGTACACGTTTACTCAATGAATAAGCCCGATATTGCCGCAAAAATACAATCAAATCTCTCTGATATTCTGGGGTGATTAAAATGAATCTTCGCGATTATATAAAGGATAATTTAATAATTCTTGACGGTGGTACAGGTACCATTCTTCAGGCAAACGGCCTTAAATCAGGTGAGTTACCCGAAAGGTGGAATATTACTCACCCTGATGTGATAACTGACCTTCATAAGGCTTATTTTGATGCAGGCAGTAATGTTGTAAATGCCAATACCTTTGGTGCAAATATACTCAAGTTCAGTAAAAATGAGCTTGAAGAAATTGTTGCGTCGGCTATGAATAACCTGAAAGCCGCACGTGAAATCAGTTCAGGTACTCAACCAAAATGGATTGGCTTTGATATAGGCCCGACAGGTAAAATGCTCAAGCCCTATGGTGAGCTTGATTTTGAAGATGCCGTTAACGTTTTTGCCGAAAGTGTAAAGCTTGGTGTTAAATATGGGGCAGAGCTTTTCTTTATTGAAACAATGAATGATAGCCTTGAAACAAAGGCGGCACTTCTTGCAGTAAAGGAAAATTCAGATTTACCCGTTTTTGTTTCAAACGCTTATGGTGAAGACGGTAAGCTTATGACAGGTGCCGACCCATCTGCTATGATTGCCCTTTTAGAGGGTATGGGTGCCGATGCTATCGGTGTAAACTGTTCTTTAGGCCCGAAGGCACTTACCCCCATTGTTGAAAAGTACCTTGAGCTTTCATCAACTCCCGTTATACTTAAGCCCAACGCAGGGCTTCCCAAGGTTGTTGACGGCAAAACAGTATTTGATGTTTTACCCGACGAGTTTTCTGCAGACGTTTATAACCTTGTGCTTAAAGGTGTCAGAGCGGTGGGTGGCTGCTGTGGTACAACACCCGACTATATTAAAGCGGTAAAATCAAAGGTTGATGGCTTTAATGTTCAACCTATAACAGCTAAAAATATTACTTGTGTTTCTTCGTATTCACACTGCGTTTCCTTCGGTGATAAGCCTGTTTTAATTGGTGAAAGAATTAACCCCACAGGCAAAAAGAAATTTAAAGAAGCACTTAAAAATAATGATATTGACTATATTTTAAAAGAGGGTATTGCCCAGCAGGAAAAGGGCGTTCATATCCTTGATGTTAATGTAGGTCTGCCCGAAATTGACGAGGCTTCAATGCTTACCACCGCAGTATGCGAGTTGCAGGCGGTTACTGATTTACCCTTGCAGATTGATACCTCTGACCCCGTTGCTATGGAAAGTGCTTTGCGCAGATATAACGGTAAGGCTATGCTTAACTCTGTAAACGGCAAAGAGGAGTCTATGAAAGCGGTTTTCCCCCTTGCAAAAAAGTATGGCGGTCTTATTGTTGCACTTACCCTTGATGAAAACGGAATCCCCGAAACTGCCGAGGGCAGGGTGGCTATTGCAAACAAAATTCTTGATACCGCAAAAGAATATGGTATAAGCAAAAAAGATATTATCTTTGACCCCCTTGCACTTACTATTAGTGCTGATAAAAACGCAGGCAAGGAAACACTCAAGGCAGTTAATATAATTAAAAATGAATTAGGTTGTCACACCTCACTTGGTGTTTCAAACGTTTCGTTTGGTCTGCCTAACCGTGAAATTATAAACAGTAATTTCTTTACACTTGCCTTGTGGCAAGGTCTTTCAGGGGCTATAATGAACCCTTATTCTGACGAAATGCTTAAATCTTATTATGCGTATTGCGCTTTGAATGGTCTTGACGATAATTGTGCAGAATATGTTTCATTTACCGAAACTCTGCCACAGACAGTAACAACTACACAGGTTGTAACAACATCTACCCAAAAGGAAGAAACTGCAACAGGCCTCAAAAGAGCGGTTATAAAGGGACTTAAGGAACAGGCGGCAACTTTAACGGATGAGCTTTTAAAGAGCCGAGAGCCCCTTGATATCGTCCGTAATGAGATTATTCCTGCCCTTGACGAGGTGGGTATAGGCTTTGAGAATAAAACCGTATATCTTCCACAGCTTCTTATGAGTGCCGAGGCGGCAAAAAGTTCATTTGAATGTATAAAAAAAGCCGTAGGTACAAATAAATCTGCAGATAAATGCAGTTTCGTCATAGCTACAGTAAAAGGTGATATTCACGATATCGGTAAAAATATTGTTAAATTGCTTCTTGAAAACTACGGCTTTGACGTACACGATTTAGGTAAAGACGTACCGCCTGAAGCGGTTGTTGATAAGGTCTGTGAGCTTAACGCTCCCTTGGTAGGCTTAAGCGCACTTATGACAACCACAGTACCTGCTATGGAAGAAACCATCAAGCTCCTTCGTGCAAAAGCACCTTGGTGCAAGGTTGTAGTCGGTGGTGCAGTACTTACACAAGAGTATGCCGACTCCATCGGCGCAGATAAATATGCAAAAGATGCTATGGAGACGGTAAGATACGCAGAAATGCAAAATGCAGAATGCAGAATTAAAGGGCGCAAGCGCGGATTATAATGCTGTCGCAAAATTTGTAGTTGTGCGAAGCCTTACCTCCCTAAGCCTAGGGAGGGGGACCTCGCCTTTGGCGTGGTGGTGGGTAGTTCTTTTACTGCTTTTCTTCACTTAAATAGAATAATAGATTTGCTGTGTGGTCTACCTCTCTGGTTTAAGAGAGGGGGACCACCTTTTTGTCAAGTTGTTGCTTAATTTATTTTTCAAGCGTGTGATTACTTTCGTATAAATGGAAAGCTTGTCGGGTGGTGGAGAGTTCCCGATGCGGCAGCATCGTGGAAACGAAGTTTCCATTGGAATTTACTGAATGGATATATCATTTATTTACGAACAATAAATATAATGTTTCATGTTTCATTTTTATAGACATTCAGTATATTACAGTTGAATCTCACGATTCAAAACGCTGGCGCGTTGGAACTCTCCACCGCCCGTCGGACTGTATTTTAAACATCTAATATTCACTCGTTTGCTACTTGATTTGTATAATAAAATAAATGTAAGGCGGTCCCCCTCTCTTAAACCAGAGAGGTAGACCGCCAATATGTTTTTTATCGCTTGAAAGCTTGTTGTATAGGCAAGTAACGTTAAGCCCTCTTGTGGTACCCAAAATTGTTTGCTCGTTGTTCACTTCGCACAATTTTGACCACTGCGCCAACTCACACTCCCTGTATCGCCCACAGGGCGCGGTCGTGTTCCTTGCCCCCCTCTCTTAAACCAGAGAGGTAGACCACACAGTAAGTTTTTGTTCTGTTTTAGTTGAATTTAGCGATAGCATCATAATGCGTTGCAGATCCTTTAATTCTGCATTTTTATTCCGCTTCGTACAACACCAACTCCGACTCCATAGCCGAGCCTAAATAAACCTCTATACCTTTGCTTAACTCAAAGCCTGACACAGTAAATGTACAACCCTCATTATCGAGTGTAACGCTATAATTCTTGCTTCGGTCAATTCCTTTAGGCTTAACAACAATGCTTTGTTCGCTTGTATTACACATAGTAAATACTGTTATAGCACCCTTTGATTTATCGGGTGCACCGATTTCTAGCACACAAACTTCCGCATCATATAATTCGGGGGTGTGGTGGTAAATTACAGAGTCACTTAAGAATGTTCTTATGAAATTCTTGTAAATATCAGTGCTGTGCTTTACAAAAGCCATAGCCTCACCATTTACTTCAGCACCCTCGGGTGAAATAACGTTGAGTGAGATGTGACCCAACATAGTATTCCTAAGGTGTGCTTTGAATGAGCCTATTGTGTGGCAACCCATACCTGCAAAAAGTCTGTCAACTCTTTCAGGGGGTAAAGCCATTGTCATTCCGTTGGTGATTGCAACAGAGTATGGCATTTTCTGATTATCTGAAACCCAGGTGTGGTTGAAATTCTTCATCATACCAAGGTCAGTTCTGCCACCGCCACCTGCACAGTTTTCAAATATAACGTGAGGGTACTTCTCTTTAAGTCGGTTATACATATCGTAAACCGCCTTGTTGTGCCTTAATGTCACACATTCCTTTATACCACAGCCTGTGTCACGCATACTGAAATACTCGGTGTAATCCACGTTATAGTCGACCCTCAAAAGATCTAATTCATATTCCTCAATAACCCTTGAAAGCTCGTTTTCTGCCCATTCGTTTACTTCAGGGATTGACATATCGATAAGTCTCGGATTCTTTGTGCCGAAAACGTTGTCAGACCTGAAATCAGGCCTTTCGTCAAATAAAGGACACAGCCTTCCTATGTTTTCTATATCCATCCACAAGCCGAATTTAAGCCCCTTTTCGTGGGCGTAATCGCGTATTTCCTTGATGCCATTGGGGTATCGGTTTTCATCGGGGGTATTCAAGCCGTTATAATCACCCCAGCTTGTTTCTTCGTGGGGTGGGCAAACCCAACCTGCATCCACAATAAATACCTCGCCACCCATTTCTGCAAACTGGTCAATAAATGCTTTGCTTCCGATGATGTCCATATTGTGCTCTGCACCCATACCGCAACCAATAAGGGCAGGGGTGGGGTCTGCAAATTTATTGTTGAGTACACTTTTTCTTGTGTGGTAGTGCATTTCATTTATTGCACAATCAAGGTCACCGTGCACCATACCTATATGTACTTCGGGTGTGGTGAATTCTTCAAATGGTTTTAACACAAGAATAGGTGAGTGCCCTGTGATTTCTGCCTTGAATGAAAGGTGAGTTTCATCTTTAAAAGGTTTGGCGTTGTAGTCAATTGAAAAGCGGTAACCACCGCTGTAGCCAATCTGACAAAACCATATATGCCCCAAAACGTTGTTTTTTAAAAATACAATAGGGTGACGGAATCTGTCGCGCAAGAATCTGCCGTCAATGGCGGTTGTGTCGGGGTTAAGGCTTCTCCAACGGAATTGACCTTCACGACCCCATGAGTCATCGTCAAAATAACCTAAGGAGTAAAGGGCAGATTTATCGCTTGCGCCTTTAAGGTGGTCTGTATCCATATCCTCAAAGCCACCGCTTATGAGTGCAAGTTTGTTTACACATAAGGGCTTATCTGAAAGGTTCTTTATTTCAAGCCAACGGCTGAACATCTGTGAGCCGTCAAGGAGTGTGCACACAGTAATTTCAACGGGCTTTATATTGCTTTTCAGCGTAAGTCTGCAAAGCGAAGCGTTATCTGTTTCTTCCTTTTCAAATGAAACAAAATCAAGGTCATAGCTTACACTTTGCCCATCAATTTCAAGATTAAACGCAAAAGGCTCCGTATAACGCCTTGTGTCAAGCCTTGATGGGAAGTTTGTAAGCACGTCGAGTGGGTAACCCGAAGCATTCCAGCCACAAGGCATAAGAGCGCCTTTGTCAAAGCGCTCTTCATAAACTAAATCTTTACTTCTGTAACAAAATGTTTTTTTGCGTTCATTATAATATATATCAAAAAAACTGTTCATATTATCAATCCTCATCAAGCTTGAGTATTGCCATAAATGCCTCCTGCGGAACCTCAACAGTACCGAATGAGCGCATTCTCTTTTTACCTTCTTTTTGTTTTTCAAGAAGCTTCTTTTTACGTGTGATGTCACCGCCGTAGCACTTTGCAAGAACGTCCTTACGCATAGCCTTAACGGTCTCACGGGCAATAACCTTGCCACCGATTGCAATCTGAATGGGTATTTCAAACATCTGTCTTGGAATGTTATCCTTCAGCTTTTCTGCAATTTTACGTGCTCTGCCGTAAGCCTTGTCAGCGTGTACAATAAATGAAAGTGCGTCAACAACGTCACCGTTAAGAAGTACGTCAAGCTTAACAAGGTTAGAGCGCACGTAATCAGATACCTCGTAATCAAGTGAAGCATATCCTCTTGTGCGTGACTTAAGTGCATCAAAGAAGTCGTAGATGATTTCATTAAGGGGTAAATCATACTTGATTTCTACACGATCACCTGAGATGTAGTCCATATTCTTGAACACACCACGTCTTTCCTGGCAAAGGTCCATAACTGCACCTACGTATTCTGTGGGGGCGTAAATGTGTGCATCTGCAATAGGCTCCTCGCAGAAGTCAATTTCTGCAGGGTCGGGGTAGTGTGTGGGGTTGTCAATTTCAACAACCTCGCCGTTTGTAAGGTGGATTTTATAAATAACGCTTGGTACAGTTGTAACAAGGTCAAGGTCATATTCTCTTTCAAGTCTTTCCTGAATAATTTCAAGGTGTAAAAGACCAAGGAATCCACAACGGAAGCCAAAGCCCAAAGCACCTGACGTTTCGGGCTCGTATGAAAGTGCGGCATCATTTAACTGTAATTTTTCGAGTGCCTCGTGAAGGTTTTCGTAATCAGCACCATCTGCAGGGTAAATACCACAGTAAACCATAGGTGTAGCCTTGTGGTATCCGGGCAGAGGCTCGCTTGCAGGTCTGTCGGCAAGGGTTACAGTATCACCAACAACTGCATCACGTACAGTTTTAATGGAGCCTGTAAGGTAACCAACCTCACCCGCACAAAGCTTGCTTGTGGGGTTAAGTCCGGTTGCCTTCATTGTACCCACCTCAACAACATTGAACTCGGCACCGGTAGCCATCATTTTCATTGTATCACCGGGCTTTATTGTGCCATCAACTATACGTGTGTAAACAATAACGCCTTTGTAGTTATCATAAACAGAGTCAAAAATAAGTGCTCTTAAGGGGGCGTCATCGTCACCCTCGGGTGGGGGAACAAGCTCAACTATCTGCTCTAATACCTGCTCAACATTCTGACCTGTTTTTGCGGATACGCGTGGTGCTGTATCGCAAGGCAAACCGATAATATCCTCAACGTCAGCTGAAACTCTGTCGGGGTCAGCGGAGGGAAGGTCAATTTTATTGATTACAGGCACAAGTTCAAGGTTGTGGTCGAGTGCAAGGTATGTGTTAGCAAGTGTCTGCGCCTCAATACCCTGTGAAGCGTCAATGATAAGTATTGCGCCCTCACAAGCCGCAAGTGAACGAGAAACCTCATAGTTAAAGTCAACGTGACCGGGGGTGTCAATGAGGTTGAGCTGGTATTTTTCACCATTGTTTGCCAGGTAGTCAAGCTTAACTGCGTGCGCTTTAATGGTGATGCCACGCTCTCTTTCCAAATCCATATCGTCAAGAATCTGTGACTCCATATCACGCTGTGAAACAGAATTTGTAATTTCAAGGAGTCGGTCGGCAAGTGTCGATTTGCCATGGTCAATATGAGCGATAATAGAAAAATTTCGTATATGCTCTTTCTTTACAAGGGACATTTTTAATGTTTCCTTTCCAAATATCTCTTATTTTTAAGTATTAAATTCAGTAAAAGTCTTTAGGGTGCTTATACTGAAAAGCTCTTTGAGTCTGTCGGTCTGACCACACAGATATAAGTAACCGCACAAGGCTTCAAAGCCTGTTGCATAGCGGTAATCTGCCTCACTCTGATTTTTAGGTGAGTGGGCACTATGAGCATTTCTGCCACGCTTGAAAACAGCGGTTTCATCTTCTGTCAGGTGGGGGAGTAGCTCGCGTATCATTTCTGCCTGAAATGCCGCGTTTACGAGCTTTATTGATTCCTTGTGGAGCTTACCTGTAGGCTTGTTTGCCTGTTTTGTAAGCATGTCACGTACCATAAGGCTGTAAACCGCATCACCTAAAAAAGCAAGTGTCAATGGGCTGTACATACGTGCCTGTGGCTCACTTAAGGGTGTGCATATATTATTTAACAAATTCATTTCGTTAAGGCACATAGTCAAACTCCAAATCATAAATGCTTACTGTGTCACCTTCGGTAATGCCGTGGTCAATAAGTGACTTTATAATACCGCTTGTCTGTAACACATTCTGGAAATACTGAAGTGATGAGTAGTCATTGAGGTCGGTTTTCATAAGTATTTTACCGAGCCATTCCGCTTCAACAATGAACACGTCATCTTCAACACGAATTTTATAATCCTGCTTTGCATTTTTGAATATCTCTTTTGGTGTGATTTCCTGTTTTTCGTAAATTTTAACAGGGGGGAGCTTCTGTAATTCACGTGCAACCGCATTTATAAGCTCTTGTGTACCTTCTGCAATAGGTGCAATAATCTCGTAATATTCAAGACCTTTGTCGCATATATAGTTTTTGAAAGCTTCTCTCTGCTCGTCTGTTGCAAGGTCGATCTTGTTACCTGCAACAATCTGCGGATATTGGCTAAGCTCTTCGTTATATTTGAAAAGCTCACTGTTGATTGCTTCAAAGTCTTCGATAGGGTCTCTGCCCTCGCTGCCTGCAACGTCAACAACGTGTACAAGAAGTCGGCAACGCTCAATGTGACGGAGGAATTCGTGACCAAGACCAACACCATCACTTGCACCCTCAATAATACCGGGAATATCAGCCATAACAAAGCTGCTTTCGGGACCCATTCTTACAACACCGGGTACAGGGATAAGGGTAGTGAAATGATAGTCGGCAATAATGGGCTTTGCTTCGCTTACAACTGAAATAAGTGTAGATTTACCAACATTAGGGAAGCCAATCAGACCAACGTCTGCAAGTAGCTTTAATTCAAGTGTTACCTCCCAATCCTCACCGGGCGCACCATCTTTTGCAAAACGGGGAACTTGCCTTGTTGCTGTTTTAAAGTGAGAGTTACCCCAGCCACCCTTGCCGCCTTTTGCAGCAATAAAGCTTTCTTCGACGCTCATATCAGCCATAACAAAGCCTGTTTCAACCTCTTTGATAACAGTTCCGCGTGGCACCTTGATAATAAGGTCTTCGCCTTTTTTACCATTACAGTTAGAGCCTCTGCCGTTATCACCGTTAGATGCCTTGTATTTTCTTTTATAACGGAAATCCGCAAGGGTAGAGATGTTGTCATCTACAACAAATACAACGTTACCGCCTCTACCGCCATCACCGCCGTCAGGGCCACCTGCGGCTACGTATTTCTCTCTGTGAAAGGCAACGGCACCATTACCGCCGTTACCTGCAATTATTCGTATTTTTGCTTTATCAACAAACATTTTTATCTGACCTCGTGTTTTAATTTTTGCATACTTACGCATTATTTATCGTATTATACTATATTATTATAAAAAATTAAATACTTATTTTTAATTTTCTTAATAACTTTTTGTTCTTTTTTTGCAGAAGATATGTTCGTTTTTGTGCTATTTTTTATAACTTTATAAAATTCTTTTGTTCGATAAAAAACACCCCAAAAAAGTCTGAAACCCCTGAAATAAGGCACAAAGACCCTAAAATGGTACTACAAAACAGAATAAATTAGAACATTTGTGTTGACTTTTGTCGAAGGTGTGGTATAATAAAATCACAAAAACAAATGTTCGCTATGTGTTCGGAGGTATAAATATGACAACATTAGCATTACTTAAATTATTCGCAGAGGTTGCCCTCGTTCTTTTAGGCGCATATGCCATTTATCGTGAAAAGGATATTGCAAAATTTGAACGTAAGGTTGCAAAATATATCAAGGCATTTTTTAAGGCTGTTTATTACACAGTTAAACAGAAAAAACAGCCTAAGGCTAAAAGGGTAATCAGACCCACATACCATAATGCAGAGTATGATGAGATGCTCGCAAGCCTTAACAAGGGTGCTAACACTTCACTTCAGGATGTTCTTGTTGCCTGATACTGCTTTTTGTGATAAAATATCCGTATATTGATATGGAGTTGGTTTTATGACCGAAAAATCACTTGATTTAAAATCTGCTAACCGGCTTTTACCCAAAAGGGAGCAAAACTCACATAAGGGTACATTTGGTAGCGTGCTACTCATTTGTGGTAGTAAAAATATGATTGGTTGTTGTGTCCTTGCGGCAGAGGGTGCTTTGCGTAGCGGGGCAGGGCTTGTTACAATTGCTTTCCCCGATATACTTTATAATGCCCTTACAAGCCGTCTTACAGAGTGCCTTTTTATGCCCCTGCCAACAGATGATAACGGCTTTATAAGTCACCTTGCTTTGCCTCAGCTTCTTGATGCTGTTGAAAAGGCAGATGTTGTAGCCGTTGGTTGTGGTATAGGTGTGGGTTATGCGCAAAGTCTTATTACAACAACCTTGTTAGAGTATGAGAATAAGCCTGTTATTTTTGATGCTGATGCCCTTAATTGTATAGCGCAGGCACCGAGTATTTTAAAAAAGGCTACTGCAAAGGTTTTGCTGACACCCCATCCGGGTGAATTGAGTCGTCTTACAGGTGAAAGCGTTAGTTATATTGAGTCAAACCGTAAAAAAGTAATCTCCGAATTTTCAGATAAATATAATGTAAACATTCTTCTTAAAGGTCATAATACCCTTGTTTGTAATGATTGTTGTGATGAGCTTTATGTAAATAATACAGGTAATTCAGCCCTCGCCAAGGGCGGTGCAGGTGATTTGCTTACGGGTATTATTGCAGGTCTTACACCTTCCTTGAATGGTGATGTGTTTAAATCAGCCGTTTTAGGTGCATTTGTTCATGGACTTACGGCAGATTTAGCTGTAAAAGCTCAGTCAGAATATTCTGTTTTACCATCTGATTGCGCCTTAAGGTTAGGCGAAGTGTACTATACAATCGAAAAGAGTGATATAGGTTAAAAAATCATTTCTGTTAATTTTACCCCTGCTTTTTTTATCGTTCCTTTTTAGCGGTTGTGGTAAAAATCCTGTTAAAAACAGGACATCGGAAGTTGATTTAAATAATAAATTGTCTGTACAGCTTCAGTACAGACAATTTGTTTATAATTGCGAATTATTTTATTGTAACGATAGTATCACCATAGGCTTTGCAGGTAATGACGATTTTCCTGATGGCTTTACCTTTGTGTGTGATAATGATGTTTGCACACTTTCTTATGAAGGGCTTGCAAAAAAATATAATCGTAAAAATCTGCCTCTTGATTATCTACCTGTTGTTTTAAAAGATTTTTTTGGTTCTTTTGAGGGTGAAATTATCACAGAAGGGTACAACGAGAGTAAAGGGTGCTCGTACATTAAAAGAACCGTAAATGATTCTTTTGTCACCCTTGAGGTGTTTAATCAAGGTAATAAACCTGCTTATAATATTGTGATAAATTAAAAATAAAGTGGATTTCTCAATTAAAGAGAAATCCACTTTTAAAATTACTTGCTGAGGAGTGAAGCAGCATCTTCATCAAGGAAGATGAGTACATCGTCATGCTCCTGGAGGATCGATGCAGGTACCTGTGCTGTAACAGGACCCTCAATCATATTTTTGATAGCCTCTGCCTTTTTGGGGCCTGTTGCAATAAGGATAATCTTTTTTGCAGACATAATCTGCTTGATACCCATTGTAAGAGCGTGTGTAGGCATGGGGTTTTCATCAAAATAAATCTTGTTAGCATCGATTGTGCTCTGTGTAAGAGTTACCTTGAATGAGCCGTTTGTGAATTCATCTGCAGGTTCATTAAAGCCGATGTGGGCGTTGTTGCCGATACCAAGAAGCTGAATATCAATACCGCCTGCAGCATTGATTTCATCATCATAGCGTTTGCACTCTGCTTCAGTATTAACTGCATTACCATCAAGGAAATGAACGTTTTCTTCGAGAATGTCAAGGCTGTCAAACAACTGCTTGTGCATAAATGTGTAGTAGCTGTTTTTGTCCTCTTTGGGGAGGTTGCAATACTCGTCAAGGTTGTATGTTTTAACATCCTTGAATGAAACACCGCCATCATTGTAGTTTTTGATTATGTTGTTGTATGTAGGGATGGGTGTAGCACCTGTTGCAAGACCCAATACACTTGCGGGATTTTCTTTTACCTGGTTTGTGAAAATTTCGGCAACCGCTACGCCGATTTCCTCTGCTGTTTTGAATGTTTTGATAATCATTTGTATCACCCTTATCATCAATTTGTTGTAATTATATCATAACTTTTCTGGGATATAAAGGGAATTTTAAAAATTTTTACATAATTATTGAAAAAATTATATTAAATGTTATAATGTAATAGTGGTGATTTATGGTATGGTGAAAAATATTGTTTTTGATATGGGTGGCGTACTTATTGATTTAAACGTACGTCGCACAATAACAGAGCATTTCCCTGAAGCATACGTTGATGATATTATAAATAATGTCTTTTATGGTGAGGAATGGCGCCTTATGGATGCTGGTCTTATGCGGTGTGATGAGGCAAAACAGATTCTGTTACCCCGTTACCCTGAAAAAATTAGGCCACTTCTCGGTGAAATGATTACAAATTTTTACCCGTATATGCCACCAATTCCTGAGTCGGAACAGCTTGTTGCCCGACTTAAAAAGGCTGGGTATAACATATACCTTTTGTCAAATGCTACACCACGTGTATTTGATGAGTATCACAATATACCGGCTTTTAAGTATATGGATGGTTTTTTTGTTTCAGCACTGTACAAGCTTTTAAAGCCAAGTGCCGAAATCTACAACGCTTTTTGTGATAAATTTTCACTTAAAGCAGATGAATGCTTCTTTATTGATGATATGGAGGCTAATATAAAAGGTGCAGTTGCCTGCGGTATGAAGGGCTTTGTTTTTGATACCCGTGATTACCAAGCCCTTGAAAAGGCGCTTAATGAAGAAAATGTATTTTTTTAATCGGAGGCTATTATGAAAAAGATAATTTCTATTTGTGCGGTTATTCTTTCACTTGCTTTGCTTATTACAATTTTTGCTGCTTGCGGCAAAAAAGAAGGCGAAGACACAACAACCACTACAGCGGCAGCTGTTGCAACCGGTGAGTACAGCCTTGAGGTTGCTACCGATAAGGCAATTGTTAAAAAAGGTGATACTGTTTTCCAAGAGCTTAAATACCCACAGGGTATAGGCTATGAATTTGATTTAGCATACGCTAAAGAGCATTATGAGTTTATTGATATGAACTTTGATGGCAACCTTGACCTTTACCTTGCAGTAAGTAAGGTTGATAACATAATCAGTTATTATTGTTGGCTTTATAACGCTACTGATAATAAGTTTGATTTTTCAGCATCACTTTCAGCACTCAAGAACATTTCTGTTGATTCAGCTGAACAGATCGTTTTATCAAAAACCTACTTTAATGGCATCGAAAAGGTTACTACCTATGAGTGGGTTGACGGTGTACTTACAATGAAAGAAAGATATGGTAATGAGGGTGAAACAATTCCTCAGAACATAATTCAGTCATTAAATGACAACACAATCGGTGAGGTTTCTAATACAGATAAAACTACTTCAGGTGCTACAACACAGGCAAGTGGTGATAAAACAACAGCGGCACAGGGTGGTAATAAAACAACTACATCTGCAAATGGTGGCAACAATACTACCAGTGGTAACGCTGATAACAAAACAACAACATCAGCACCTAAGCCTACCAAACCCTTACTTACAACAACCAATCCTGCTGCAGACGGTATCGAGGTTCTTCCCTCAAAGCCCAACGATGGCTGGTATTAATAAGGAGTTTTTGAAATGGAAAAAGAAATTTTAAATGCACAAGAGCCTCAGGCGGAGACAATCGTTGACACACAGCCCGTTGAAGCAGCTCAGGTTAATGCACAACCGGTTGCCGAGCAAATTGTTCAGCAGGCTGTACAGCCTCAGGCAGAGTCAACCGTTGATACACAGCAGGGTGATTTCAAGGGTTTTGATTTTAAATTCTTCCGTAATTGCTCAGCATCTCTTAAGAGGTTTTCAATTCTTATATTTGTAATTAATCTCTTTATTTCACTTGGTATCGTAGGTGCGTTGACGGTAGTACTCGCAATTTCACTTGGTACACAAATGCTTTCATTACTTGCGTTACCTATCGTAACACTCTTTGTAATACTTGTAGTTATTGCAAGATTTGTTTCCGCACTCGTTTACGGGTTTGCTGAAATTGTAGAAAAAGCAGAAAAGAACTAAAAAAATTATTTTTTTACTTGACAAACAACTTTTGTGGGAGTAGTATTGAAACATAATTTTTGCGAAAGGTGATACAGATGTTTACAAACTTTAGTTATCGATTTTATTATTGTAAAACAGATTGTCTGTGTGCCTTTCCCAAATGCAAGTAATTGCATTGGTTAGTGTAAATAGTCAGTCCGCATTCTGCTATGCTTTTATTAGTGTAACGGTTTGCGGATTTTTATTTTAATAAAATGATTAGGAGTATATTTATGATTTCATCCAAAATGCTTGAATTAGGCAAAAAAAGTTCTGTTATCCGTGAGATTTTTGAGTACGGATTAAAACGTAAGGCAGAAATAGGTGCTGAAAATGTCTATGACTTCAGTCTTGGTAACCCAAGCGTACCTGCACCTCAAAAGGTGACAGACGTTATGACAAAGCTTATCACAGAAACACCTGCTGAGGTTCTTCATGGCTATACATCTGCACCCGGTGACGTTAAGGTACGTACTGCTATTGCAGAGAATATTAAAGAAAAGTTCGGGGTGGATGCATCACTTGCTAATATTTATATGACCTGTGGTGCAGCAGCATCACTCACAATTACTCTTAATGCTATCGTCGAAGATGGTGACGAGGTTATTGCTTTTGCTCCATTTTTTCCCGAGTACAAAGTTTTTGTTGAGCAGGCAGGCGCAAAACTTGTAGTCGTAAGCAACAAAACCGAGGATTTACAGCTTGACTTTGATGCCATCGAAAAGGCAATCACACCAAACACAAAGGCTGTTATTATCAATTCACCAAATAATCCGTCGGGTGTAATTGTTCCTGAATGTGACATTATTAAACTCTGTGATTTGCTTAATAAAAAACAGGCTGAATATGGTAAAGAGATTTTCCTTGTTTCCGACGAGCCTTACAGAGAGCTTGTTTTCACAGGTGAAAAGGTAGCATATATTCCTTGCTATTACGATAACGCTATTGTTTGCTATTCATATAGCAAGGCGCTTTCACTCCCGGGTGAACGTATAGGCTACATATTTGTTGCACCAACCGTAAAGGATAGCGGTGATGTTTTTGCTGCAATCTGTGGATCGGGCAGAGCGCTTGGTTATGTTTGTGCACCAAGTCTTATGCAGTATACAATCGCACAATGTCTTAATGATACTGCAGATGTTTCAATTTATGAGAAAAATAGAAATCTTCTTTATAACGCTCTTACTGATATGGGCTATACAGTTATCAAGCCTGATGGTGCATTTTATATGTTTGTAAAATCACTTGAGGATGATGCAAACGCATTTTATGAAAGAGCAAAGAAATTTGATTTACTTATTGTACCAAGTGACAGCTTTGGTGTACCTGGATTTGTAAGAATTTCTTACTGTGTTGACACAGCGCTCATTGAACGTTCACTTCCATCATTCAAAGCACTTTATGAGGATTATCAGAAATGATTGATTATACCAAAAAATTTCACGAGGCACGAAAGACCATCAGTGAAATCGATAAAGAGATTGCATCACTTTTTGAAAAAAGAATGAAAGCCGTTGAGGATGTTGCCGAATATAAAAAGGTAAACGGAATCCCTGTTGAGGATTCTGTGCGTGAAGCACAGCTTATTGAGGCAAACGGCGCTCTTATCAGTAATGATGAAATTCGCTCTTATTACGTAAGCTTTCTCAAAAATACAATGAAGCTTTCTAAAGACTATCAGCATAGTCTGATTGATGGCACTCGTGTAGCTTTTTCGGGTGTAAAGGGTGCTTTTGCAGAGCTTGCAGTTAAAAAGTTTTTTCCCGATTGTGTTCCTGTTCCTTGCCAGGATTTCAAAGCTGCTTATAAATCTGTTGAAAACGGCGAATGTGAAATTGCTGTGTTGCCTATCGAAAACAGTTATGAGGGTGATGTTGCAAGGGTAATGGATTTAACATATTTTGGCTCATTGTACATTAACGGCGTTTACGATATGTCCATTGAGCAACACCTTTTCGGCACACCCGATGCTGACCATAAATCAATAAAGAGGGTAATCAGTCACCCTCAGGCTCTCGGTCAATGTGCAGATTTTATTGAGGCAAAGGGTTATGAAACCAAAGAGGCGGTCAATACAGCGGTTGCGGCTCAGCTTGTTCGTGACAGCGGTGATAGTTCTTTGGGGGTTATCTGTTCGCTTGAAGCAGGTAGTGAATACGGGCTTAAGCTTATTGATCGTAAAATAAATAAAGATAGCACCAATACTACGCGTTTTGCGGTGTTTTCACGTGTTCCGCGAGACTATTCTAAGGATCAGAATAACTTTATTATTCTTTTTACCGTGCGCGACGAGGCAGGCTCGCTCAGTAAGGCTGTTTCTGTTTTTGGTGAATGTGGATATAACCTTAAAGCACTCAAAAGCAGACCCTCAAAGGATGTTATCTGGAATTATTATTTCTTCCTTGAGGGTGAAGGTCACCTCACGCCTGAGGATGAGCAAAAAATGGTAGACAAGCTATCAAAGGTTTGTACCAATGTTCGTGTAGTTGGTAAATATGCCAGATAAGGAAGGCAGATGTTTTTTGTATGATTCTGAATGTTAAAACTCAGGGTGATAATTACAATATAATTCTTGAACGCGGTGTGCTCTGCCGTGTTGCAGATTTTTGTGATACGTCAAAAAAGGCTCTTGTTGTAACCGATAGCGGAGTGCCCTTTGAGTATGCAGAAGCGGTTTCTTTGCAATTCAGTAACAGTATAATCAAGGTTATTCCGCAGGGTGAAAAAAGCAAATGCTTTGATGTTTATAAAGAACTTCTTGAAACCCTTTGTGAAAATGAGTTTTCACGCTCTGATTGTGTTGTTGCTGTTGGCGGTGGCGTTGTTGGTGATTTATCAGGCTTTTGTGCCGCTACATATATGAGGGGTATCGACTTTATAAATATCCCCACAACTGTGCTTTCGCAGGTTGATTCTTCTATCGGTGGAAAAACCGCAATTGATTTTTCAGGCTACAAAAACATTGTAGGCGCTTTTTATCAACCTAAGGTAGTTATTATTGACCCTGACGTACTCAAAACCCTACCACAAAGGCAGATTAACAATGGTCTTGCCGAAAGCATTAAAATGGCAGCAACCTCAGACAAAGACTTGTTTGAGTTTATGGAAAACAACAACCTTTATGAAAATATTGATAAAATAATAGAGGATTCCTTGAAAATCAAAAAATCTGTTGTTGAAGCAGACGAAAAGGAGCAAGGGCTCCGTAAGGTACTTAACTTCGGTCACACCGCTGCTCATGCTATTGAAACTGCAACAGGTCTTGGTGATTACCTTCACGGGGAATGTGTTGCCCTTGGTATGTTAGCATTTTCTTCACAAGCCGTAAGGGAACGTTTAACTGACATTCTCAAAAAATGCGGATTGCCTACGGAAATAGATTTTTCTGATGATACAATTCTTGAAGCACTCCGACACGATAAAAAGTCTGCAGGTAATGGTGTAAATGTAGTATATGTGAATGAAATCGGTTCATTTGAATTCAAGTTTTTAGAATATAGTCATTTAGATGAAATTGTAAAGGGGGCATACCTTAAATGAAAAACACCTTTGGTAATAATGTAAGTATAACCCTTTTTGGTGAAAGTCACGGTGAGTCTATCGGTGCTGTTGTTGACGGACTTCCTGCGGGGATTACCGTTGACGAGGATTTTATTGCTTCTCAGCTTACTTTACGTAGACCTGTGGGTAAAATTTCTACGTCGCGCTCTGAAAAGGATACATTCAGTATTGTTAGCGGTATGTTTAACGGCAAAACAACAGGCACACCCCTTTGCATAATTATCCCTAATGAGGATACTCATTCTAAGGATTATTCACTTAATTATGGCAAGGCAAGACCGGGCCATGCAGATTTCACCGCCTTTTCAAAGTATAATGGGTGCGAGGATTATCGCGGTGGTGGTCATTTTAGTGGCAGAGTAACGGCAGGTCTTGTTGCCGCAGGTGCTATTGCAATTGATTTGCTTAAAAAGAAAAATATTTTCATTGGCACACATATTCTTAGTTGTGCAGGTGTAAGTGATGTTGAATTTAAAGATGTTGAAAAAGAGGTAAAGGATATTTCTTCAAAGGCCTTTTCTGTTATAGATGACTCTGCAGGGGACAGAATGATTGAAAAAATTCAGTCTGCCGCCGCAGATGGTGACAGCGTTGGCGGGGTTTTGCAGACCGCAGTTACGGGCTTACCCGTTGGTGTTGGTGAGCCTTGGTTCGATTCACTCGAAAGTGTGCTTTCTCATGGGCTTTTCGCTATTCCCGGTGTAAAGGGCGTTGAGTTTGGCGTTGGTTTTGGTTGTGCCGAACTTATGGGGAGCGAAATGAACGATGAATATTATTTTGAAAATAATGTTGTGAAAACTGCCACTAATAACAATGGTGGTATAAATGGCGGTATTTCAAATGGTATGCCAATTGTGTTCAATTGTGCCGTGAAGCCTACGCCATCAATTTCAAAAACACAAAACACAATTGATTTTGTAAATGGTGAAAACACAGTTCTTGCCACACATGGTAGACACGACCCTTGCATTGTACATAGGGCAAGAGTTGTGGTTGACAGTATAACCGCCCTTGCTTTGTGCGATTTATTATCACAGAAATTTGGCATTGATTGGCTTGGTGAAAACTGATGGAATACGGTTGTATAGGTGAGCATCTTACTCATAGCTTTTCAAAAGAGATTCATAATGCCCTTGCTGATTATGATTATTGTATTCAGGAATTGACACCCGAGCAGTTGCCACAGTTTATGGAAGCTCGTGATTTTAAGGCAATAAATGTTACCATACCGTATAAAAAAGACGTTATACCTTTTCTAGAGTGGATTTCCCCTGAGGCAAAGGCGATAAATGCAGTTAATACAATCGTCAATGTTGATGGTAAGCTGTACGGTTATAATACGGATTTTTACGGACTGAAGTCGCTTATAGAAAGGCAGAATGTAAGTCTTAAAGAAAATTTCGTTGCAATTTTAGGTAGTGGTGGTACATCAAATACCGCATTTGCCGTTGCAAAATCAATGGGTGCTTCTGACATTGTTAAGGTTTCACGTACACTTGACAAAGGTTATATCTCGTATGATGAACTGTATGAAATTGCAGATAAGGTGAACATAATAATAAACACCACACCCTGTGGTATGTACCCTAATATCGGCAAATCAGCTGTTGATGTTGCACGTTTCAAAAATCTTTTTGCAGTATTCGATGCTGTGTATAACCCCCTTGTGTCAAAGCTTGTGTATGATGCAAGGCGTAGGGGCATAACTGCAACAGGTGGACTTTATATGCTTGTTTCACAAGCCGCCTATGCGGTTGAAAAATTCATTGATGCACCTGTTGATAATAACAAGGTTGAAAAGATATATAGTGATTTGTATAAATCAAAAATGAATATTGTTCTTGTGGGTATGCCTTCTTGTGGTAAATCTACTATAGGCAAAAAGCTTGCAGAAAGACTTAATAAATACTTTGTTGATACTGATGAATATATAGTTTCTTGCGATGGCAGAGAAATTCCTCGTATATTCCAAGAGGATGGTGAGGAAATGTTCCGTCAAAAGGAATGTGATGCAGTCATTGAAATTGCAAAAAATAATTCAGCTATTGTTGCTACGGGCGGCGGTGTTGTGCTGAATGAAAGCAATATTGATATTTTAAAAGAAAACGGCAGAGTTTATTTTATAGACAGACCCCTGGATTTGCTTGTTTCAACGGGTGACAGACCCTTGTCAAGCAATAGGTCAGACCTTGAAAAAAGGTACAATGAACGCTACTCGTTATACACCACTTGCGCTGATGCTATTATTGACGGCACAGGTACAGTTGATGAAGTAGCGCAAAGAATCGAGGCGGATTATTACGGATATACTTGTAATTAACGGACCAAATCTTAATATGCTGGGCATTCGTGAGCCCCATATCTACGGCAGAGAAACCTACAATTCTCTCGTTGAAAAAATTGAAAATTATGCTAAAGAAAAGGACGTATATGTAAACTGTTATCAGTCAAACCACGAGGGTGACCTGGTCGATGCCATCCAATTTGCTTATGGTAGATTTCAAGGTATTGTCATAAATCCGGGCGCATATACCCATACAAGTATAGCAATACTTGATGCGGTGAAGGCAGTTGGTATACCTACTGTAGAGGTACATATATCAGACGTTGACTCCCGCGAGGATTTCAGGAAAATAAGCTATATAAGACAGGCTTGTTTTAAAACAATCAGCGGTGAGGGTACAGACGGCTATCTTCGTGCTATTGACAGTATTATTGAGAAGGTGACAGAATGAATGTAACCATAAAACCTTCTGTTGCCAAAGGCTTTGTAACTCCGCCACCCTCAAAAAGCTACGCTCATAGACTTCTTGTGTGTGCTGCCCTTTGTGAGGGCGAAAGTGTAATTCAAAATATCGGCACAAATGACGATATACTTGCCACAGCAGATTGCCTTAAAAATATTGGGGCTGATATCAGAATCAACGGCACAACCGCCACGGTTAAGGGGATTGGTGCAAGGGATAGAAACGATGCTTTATCTCTTTTTTGCAACGAAAGCGGAAGTACCTTGCGTTTTCTTATTCCATTGTCACTTGTGTTTTCAAAAAAGACAACGTTTTGTGGCAAAGGCAGACTTATGGAGCGTCCCCAGACAGTTTACGAACAACTTTTTGCTGAGAAAGGCTGTTCCATTGAAAAAACGTCGGATAACCTGATTGTAACAGGTAAGCTTTGCAGCGGTATATATGAGGTTGCAGGGAATGTGAGCAGTCAGTTTATAACGGGTTTGCTTTTCACGTTACCGTTGCTTGAGGGTGATAGTGAAATTCGACTCACAACCCCCTTACAAAGTGCACCGTATGTGGATATTACTATCGATGTGCTTTCACGCTTTGGTGTTGATATTGTGAAAACTCCTACCGGTTTTTTTATAAAAGGCTGTCAGGCGTACAAGCCTTGTAACGATGTTTGTGAGGGTGATTGGTCAAACGGAGCATTCCTTGATGGTTTTAACCTTGCAGATGGTGAAGTGATTCTCGAAAATATGAATTGTCACAGTAAGCAGGGCGATATGATTTATAAGGATTATTTTCGTCTGTTGTGTGATGGTACACCACAGCTTGATATCAGTCATTGTCCTGATTTAGGTCCCGTTCTTATTGCTTGTGCTGTTCTTAAAAATGGTGCAACCTTAAAGGGTACAAATCGTCTTAAAATAAAAGAAAGTGATAGGGGAGTCGCTATGGCACAAGAACTTAAAAAGTTCGGTGTCAATATAGAAATAGGTGATGATTACATCACAATCCCCCAATGTAAGCTCTGCACCCCTTGTGAAAGCATTGACTGTCACAATGACCATCGTATAGCTATGAGCTTTGCTTTGCTTTGTAGCGTTGTGGGTGGTACTTTGGTTGGCGCAGAATGTGTTAAAAAAAGTTATCCCGATTTCTTTGAGCACATCAAAAAAATCGGAATAGAATATAAAATCATTTAATTTAAAGGAGATTTTTTAAATGGGTATGAACTTCAAAAGGAAGTTGCCCATTCCCATGGAGATTAAGGAGCAGTTACCCCTTACCATAGAAATGGCGCAACAAAAGGTGAAAAATGATGCAGAGATTAAAGCCGTTTTTACAGGTGAATCAGACAAGCTCTTACTTATTATAGGACCTTGCTCGGCAGATTCAAAAGAGCCGGTGCTTGACTATATTTCACGCCTTGCAGAGATACGCGAAAAGGTAAAAGATAAAATTGTTATTGTACCTCGTATATACACAAACAAGCCCCGTACAACGGGCGCAGGCTATAAGGGTATGCTCCATCAACCCGACCCGAATGAAAAACCCGATATGCTTCACGGTATTATTGCTATACGTGATTTGCATATGTGTGCACTTAAAGAGTATGGTTTTTCTTGTGCTGATGAAATGCTTTATCCCGATAACTATCGTTATCTTTCAGATCTGATTTCATACGTTGCAATCGGTGCTCGCTCTGTTGAAAATCAGCAGCACCGCCTTACTTCAAGTGGTATTGATGCCCCTGTTGGTATGAAAAACCCCACAAGCGGTGATTTGTCAATAATGATGAATGCTATTACAGCGGCACAGAGTAAGCACACCTTTATTTATCGTGGCTGGGAGGTAGAAAGTGAGGGTAATCCTTACGCACATGCTATTATGCGCGGTTTTGTTGATAGAGATGGGCATAATATTTCTAACTACCATTACGAGGATTTGGCAAATCTTAGCGAAGTATACGCTAAGTCAGGTCTTGTGAATCCTGCGTGTATTGTTGATGCCAACCACGCAAATTCAGCTAAAAAATACCTTGAGCAGATTCGTATCTGTAAGGATATTATGTATAGCCGTAATCATAACGATGACATCAAAAAGCTTGTCAAAGGTATTATGATTGAGAGCTATATTGAAGATGGTGCACAGAAAATCGGTGACGGAATTTATGGTAAATCAATTACCGACCCATGCCTTGGCTGGGAAAAAACCGAAAGACTTATTCTTGATATTGCAGAAGAAGTGTAAAATTAACCCCGAGAGTTTAAACTCTCGGGGTTGTTTGTTGTAGTTGTATTAAACGTTAAATCTGAACAGAACAATATCGCCATCCTGCATAACGTACTCTTTGCCTTCAGAGCGTACAAGACCTTTTTCCTTTGCAACTGTCATAGAGCCACATTCCATAAGCACGTCAAAGGAAACAACCTCTGCTCTGATAAATCCACGCTCAAAGTCAGAGTGGATTTTACCTGCTGCCTGTGGAGCTTTTGTACCTTTTTTGATTGTCCAAGCTCTTACCTCGGGCTGACCTGCAGTAAGGTAACTCATAAGACCAAGCAAATCATAGCTACGCTCAATAAGTAAATCAAGACCGCCTGTTTTAATACCCAGCTCTGAAAGGAACATTTCTTTTTCTTCCTTATCAAGCTCTGCAATCTGTGCCTCAAGCTCTGCACAAATGGGTAGTACCTGACTACCTTCCTCTGCGGCAATAGCCTTAACTGCGTTGTAACGCTCGTTTGTAGTGATTTCAGCTGCGAAATCCTCTTCGCTCATGTTACAAGCGTAAATAACAGGGTTTGATGTGAGCAGGTCAACTGTATCAATAATTGCCTTTTCATCATCTGTAAGGTCAACTGTACGTGCGCAAAGACCATTGTCAAGTGCATCGCGTACTTTTTCAAGCACTGATAATTCACCGGCAAGAGTTTTATCACCCTTCATAGCCTTTGTTGTTCTGTCAATTCTTCTGCCGAGAATTTCAGCATCAGAGAGTATAAGCTCAAGGTTGATTGTTTCAATGTCACGCTGGGGGTTAACGTCACCGTCAACGTGCATAATGTCATCGTTATCAAAGCAACGTACAACGTGAATAATAGCATCAACCTCACGGATATGTGAAAGGAACTTGTTGCCAAGACCTTCACCCTGTGATGCACCCTTAACAAGACCTGCAATATCAACAAATTCAATTGTTGCAGGTGTAACCTTTGCGGGGTTGTACATTTCACAAAGTGCGTCAAGTCTGCTGTCAGGCACAGCGACAACACCGATGTTGGGTTCGATTGTGCAGAATGCATAGTTAGCCGCCTGTGCACCTGCATTTGTAAGTGCGTTAAAAAGTGTGCTCTTGCCAACGTTAGGCAAGCCTACAATACCAAGCTTCATTATAAAAAACTTCCTTTTTAAAAAATACACGTCATTTTAACACATAATACCTTTCTTTGCAATATGTTTGTTGGTTTTTAATGAAAACGGGCACACGGGAAAATCAACCGTATGCCCATAAATTTATTTGAATAACTTTTTCCAACTGAATGATGTTTTGTTATAAACCTTGTTGTATGTTGCCTTTTTGGGATTCTTTATCCATCCCGAGCCTTTTTTGCCGTAACCGGGGATGAGAGCTTTCTTTACAGCTCTTTTTGCTTTGCCTGTTGTACGCGCTTTAATACTTCGTTTCAGGGAAGGTTTTCTTATACCAAATTTCATGATGTTACCTCATTAATACGCACACTTTTTACAAGGACCATAACTTCCACTTACATCGTCGAGGTCTCGTTCCATAGCATTTTTACCTGCACATGCCTTGCTGTAGTGATACTTTGAGCCCGTTGGTGTTATATATACAGTTGTACCACTTTTTTGTTCTTCAGTTTCTTCTTCAGTTTCTTCTTCGGTTTCTTCTTCGATTTCTTCTTTAGTTTGCTTTTCTGTTAGTTCTTCAGTTTGTTCGTTGGTTTCTTCTTCAATTTCTTCGGTCGCTTCTTCGGTGGTATCTTTTTCGTTTTTCTCTGTGCTTTCTGATGTTGGTTTTTTAGTTGAGGGTTGTATGGTTTCTTCTGTTGTAATTGTTGTTTCTTCGGTTGTTTCTGTGTTTTCGGTTGTTTCACTACAAGCGATAAGCGACAAAGTGAAACATAGTACAAGTACTACAGATATGATTTTTTTGTTTATATTCTTCATAAAAACACTCCTCTAAATTTAATTAATATGTTTCGGATAGTATCCGTATATATGGTAATCCTAAAAAGGGGAAATGTCAAGAGGGTAACCCTTTGGTAGAATAATTATGGAGTGATGATTGTGTCAGAATTTAATAGTATTATTGATATAAAAGAATATGGAAAAGTCAGAATAAAACTTGCTGAAATTATGGATGCAAAGGGAATCACACGCAATAAAATGCGTAGTCTTACTGGCGTAAAATACGAGGTTGTTGATAGGTATTATAAAGCCGAAAATGTTGAACGTGTTGATCTCGATTTTTTGGCTAAGGCTTGTTACGTTTTAGATTGTAAAATATGTGATTTGCTCGAATATCAAAATAAGTGAAAAAGTGAATACAAAATTCTCGCCTTACCAATAATATTGGTGAGGTGATTTTTTATGGATTTCAGAACTGATTTAGCGTTGGAACGAAGGGAAATGCTCAATACTCATATCGACGGTGTTGAGGTTACCGAGTATGAAAACGAAGAGTGCAAAACAACCCTGATTAAAATACTGACACCTGAGGCTGCAGAGCGTCTTGGTAAGGGTGTTGGTAAATTTATTACAATTGAAACAGATGCATTCTCTGATGCTGCTGTGGTCAGCGATGGCAGACTTTCTGCCCTTGTGAAAAGCATTAAGGCACTTTTACCCAAAGGTGATGGTACTGTGCTTGTGGTTGGTGTAGGTAACTCTGCTATGACTTCAGATTCATTAGGTCCACAGACTGCTTCACTTATTTTTGCTACCCGTCATATAGGTGATGAACTTCACAAGCAAGCAGGCTTTGAGGAGTCCCTCAGGTCAGTTGCCGTGCTTTCAACAGGTGTGCTGGGTCAGACGGGTATTGAAACAAGTGAGTATATCAAAAGCATCTGCAATACCATAAAGCCCTGCTGTGTAATTACAGTTGATGCCCTTGCGGCAGGTAGTGTTTCGCGCCTTGGTAATACTGTGCAGATGTCAGATACGGGTATTGCGCCCGGGTCGGGCATAGGTAATACAAGGGGCCGTATTGATGAAGCTTACCTGGGGGTGCCCGTTATTGCAATCGGTGTACCTACTGTTGTTGATGCGCTTTCACTTGCAGCCGAGCTTACGGGCGTTGGTCACGGTAAGTTTTCAAACGAAAATCGTAATAAGGGTGAGGGTCTTGTTGTTGCGCCCAAGGATATTGATTTGCTTGTTAAGAATGCATCGTATCTGTTGGCTATGGCTATAAATTGTGCTTTGCAGCCCACCTTAACACCACAAGAGCTTTATGCACTAATGTAATATATAGTGTCACTCCTTCATATTTATATATGAAAAGGGGTGACGTTGTGGTTTTACACTATGAAAGCTTAAGACGTGTTTTGTGTTGTGTGGTATGTTTTTCCGTTGTTTTTGCTACGTTAAGGTGGGGTGGCACCTTGGCTGATTCAACACACAGTTGGTTGCATACTGTAGGTGAAAGAAGTCTTAAGGGCGGGTATTCAACAGACAGTAACAATGTTGCCGTAAATACTGATGCACCACAAGTGACGGGCTATGGCGGTGGTGGTTATGCCGTCGATAAGGTCAATACTGTGCCCGTTGATATTGATGTGTTGACCAAAGAGGCAGAGTCGCTTTATAAAACCTACAAAAAAAGCGGTAATATCAAAGAAATGCAGATGGGTGGAAGCTCTGCGTGTGTTAGCTACGGAATTATTGACGTTAACAATAAAACCGATGAAAGTATTGATATAAAGTCAATTCTTAACACTAAACCTCACCTTGGCAAAGTAACTAAAGATGAGCCTTATATACTCATTTACCATACCCATACCACCGAGGGCTATGAGTTGCTTGATTTAGGTTGGTATTCTGACCAGTATAACTCGCGTACAGAGGATGAGTCCAAAAATATGGTCAGGGTAGGTGATGAACTGACAAAGAGCCTTGAAGGGGCAGGGTACAAGGTTATTCACGATAGGAATATATACGATAAGGCATATAACGGAGCCTATGACCGTTCACGTGTTATGGTTGAAAAATATCTTGAACAGTACCCATCAATAGTTGTCACCCTTGACGTTCATCGTGATGCCATTAAGTATGACAACGGCACCAAGGGTAAGCCTACTGCATTTGTTAACGGCAGAAAAGCGGCACAGGTTATGATAATTACAGGTTGTCAGGGTGATGGCATAACCGACTTCCCTTTGTGGGAGCAAAACCTTACCTTTGCCCTGCATTTGCAAAATACTGTTGAGGAAAGCTACCAGGGTCTTATGCGGCCTGTGTTTTTTTGCAATCGCAGATACAATATGAATATCACACCTTGCTCATTACTTCTTGAATTTGGCACTGATGCCAATACTCTTGCAGAGGCTGTTTATTCGGCAGAGCTTATCGGTGAAAGCCTTGCTAAAATGCTTGATAGTTATAAGTAGAAAGGATTTTTATGGAGTTTGATAGAATTTTTAAGTTTTACACTGTTTTTGCAGTAGTGATTATGCTCCTGATAACAGTGATATGTCTTGGTTTTGTTATTGTTAAAAGGGCAGATGCTAATCTTAATGGAGCGCAAGATTTGTTAAAGGTTACAATAATTGAACCTGTTTATTGACAAAATGTTAAAAAATGTGTGTTTTTTTGTAAAAGTGCAAAAATTCTATTGAAATGATGATTGGTTTATTGTAAAATATTAGCAAGAAACAGTACACTTAATAGGTGTAATGATTTCATTGTCACAGGAGATGAACTAATGTCAGTTAAGCTTAACACACGTTACCTTGAGGGCTTTGTTAATGATGAAGACATCAAAGCAATAGCACCCGAAGTTACTGCAGCGGCTGAGTTGCTTGATTCCCGTACAGGCGCAGGTAATGATTTCCTCGGTTGGATTGATTTACCCGTTGATTATGATAAAGAGGAATTTGCACGCATCAAAGCAGCAGCAGAAAAAATCCGTAACGACAGCGAGGTTCTTGTTGTTATCGGTATCGGCGGTTCTTATCTCGGTGCCCGCGCGGCAATCGAGTTCTGTAAATCACAGAATCGCAACCTTTTTGAAAAACCTCAGATTATTTTTGCGGGTAATACCCTTTCATCTGCCGCATTGGCAGAGGCTGTTGCACTTTGCGATGGCAAGGATTTTTCCGTAAACGTTATTTCAAAATCAGGCACTACTACAGAGCCTACAATCGCTTTCCGCGTATTTAAAGATTTACTCGAAAAGAAGTATGGCAAGGAGGAGGCTGCTAAGCGTATCTACGCTACAACAGATAAGGCTCGCGGCACTCTTAAAGAGCTTTCAGATCGTGAGGGTTATCAGACCTTTGTTATCCCTGACGATGTTGGTGGCAGATATTCTGTACTTACTGCAGTAGGTCTTTTACCCATCGCCGTTGCAGGTATCGATATCGATGCTATGATGAAAGGTGCACAGGATGCCCGTTCAGAGCTTGCAGCAGGTGATGTTTATACAAACGATTGTTACAAATACGCCGCTATGCGTAACATTCTTTACCGTAAAGGCAAATCAGTAGAAATGATGATTTCTTACGAGCCTGATTATACCCTTATGAACGAGTGGTTCAAGCAGCTCTTTGGTGAGAGTGAGGGTAAAGAGGGTAAGGGTATTTACCCATCATCAGCAGTATTTTCAACTGACTTGCACTCTCTTGGTCAGTATGTGCAAGAGGGCGAGCGCCTTATGTTTGAAACAGTTGTTATGTTCAACAAACCCAAACAGGAGCTTGTTATCGGTCTTGACCCCGAAAATGGCGACGGCTTTAACTTTGTTGCAGGTCAGACAGTAGACTATGTTAACAAAAAAGCCTTCCTTGGCACAGTACTTGCCCACACAGATGGTGGCGTGCCCAATATGATTCTTGAAATGGAACAGATGAACGAATATGAATTCGGTTATCTTGCATACTTCCTTGAAAAGGCTTGTGCAGTTTCAGGTTATATCTTAGGCATCAATCCATTTGACCAGCCCGGTGTTGAGAGCTACAAAAAGAATATGTTTGCTCTCTTGGGTAAACCCGGCTATGAGGAGCATCAAAAAGCTCTCGAAGCCAGACTTTAATAAAATCAGAAATCACGCCGTAAGGCGAGAAATATAAACGACGGAGGTAAATCACCATGATTTCACTTATTATAGGCAACAAAGGTTCCGGTAAAACAAAAAGACTTATCGCTCTCATTAATGATGCGGTAGCAAATTCTGACGGAACAGTAGTTTGCATTGAAAAATCCCCGTTACTTACTTATGAGGTAACTCACAAAGCAAGACTTATCGAAACAGAGCGTTTTGCAATTGAGGGTTGTGACGCTTTCTATGGTATGGTATGTGGCATTATCGCACAGGACCATGACATTACAGAGATTTTTGTTGACGCAACATTCAAAATCGTTGGCAGAGATTACGATGAGTTCGCTGCTCTTATTAATAAACTCAGCAAGGTTTCTGAAGATACCGGCGTTAAGTTTGTATTCACAGTTTCTGAAGATAAAGAGAAACTCCCCGAAGCACTTTTCGCAAATGTAGAGGTTATCTGATTGCAAATTTAAAAGTCCCCTCAACAGAGGGGACTTTTTCTGTTTTTTATTGTCATTAAAATATCAAAAAAATCAAAATTTGATATTGACAAAATGAGATTAAGATAATATAATATTCGGGTATGTTGAGAGGTAATGTGTATGATTATCGAACTTGAATCAATTTTCAATACAGAGGGTATGAAGGTTCCTTTTGAATATGAGCTTTCGCTTTCTTCTATCGATGTTGCAGGGTATAGCCCTGTTACAGAGCCCGTTAGGGTTAGCGGTCTTGTTGAAAATAAAGCAGGTATAGTTAATCTTACTGCAAGTGTTGGTCTTACATACGGGGCACCTTGTGACCGTTGCGCTAAAGATGTTGAGCGTCAGTTCAATTATAATTTTGAGCACACCTTGGTCGTTGCCCTCGAAAGTGGCGAAAACGATGCCTTTTTAGAGGTACCTAATATGCGCCTTGACCTTGATGCACTTGTTGAGGAAGATGTCAATCTCGCTCTTCCCTCTAAATACCTTTGCGACGATGATTGTAAAGGTCTTTGCCCACAGTGTGGTCAGAACCTTAACGAGAGCCAATGCAATTGTAAAGCGCCCATTGATCCACGCTTTGAGGCACTTTTACAGCTTTTGGATGAGTAAGTAATTTTTTAAACATTATATAGGAGGTAGTACTAATGGCAGTACCTAAGAGAAGAGTTTCTAAAGCAAGACGTGACAAGAGAAGATCCAACGTTTGGAAAATGGATGCAGCTGCACTCGTAAAGTGCCCCAACTGTGGTGAATTCAAAAGACCCCACAGACTTTGCACAGCATGCGGCTACTACAACGGCAAGCAGGTTATCGCAGTAGACTAATCTGTAATAGTTGCAACTCGTATTTCAGAGGGCGGTGAGAGAAAAGTCTCCCCGCCCTGTTGGACTTTAATCAGGAAAGTAAGGGGGTGGGCTTGTGTCTGTAATTGTAAAAGATGTTGTTGACGGCTCTTATGGTCACAGGGCAGGTGTTTTGCCGGGTGACGAGCTTGTTGCCATAAATTCACACGATATTTTTGATGTGCTTGATTATCGTTTTTATATTCAGTCACGTAAGCTCACGCTTTCTGTTAATCGTAATGGTGAGCAATTAACCTTTAATATCCGCAAGGGTGACGAATTTGCAGATATCGGGCTTGATTTTGAAACATACCTTATGGATAAACAACATTCCTGCAAAAACAAGTGTGTTTTCTGCTTTGTTGATCAAATGCCAAAGGGTATGCGTGACACCTTGTATTTTAAAGATGACGATGCACGAATGTCCTTTCTTTTCGGTAATTACATCACCTTAACGGGTCTTTGTGAGCGTGAGGTTCAGCGCATTATTGATATGCACATTTCACCGATAAACATTTCTGTTCACACAATGAACCCTGCTTTACGCGTTGAAATGATGAAAAATCCCAATTCGGGTGAGTCACTTAAGATTATCGACAGATTTTCTCAAAGTGGTATTGAAATGAACACTCAGCTTGTGCTTTGTCCCGGTATTAATGATGGTGATGAACTGCGCTTTTCTTTAAGTGAACTTGCAAAGCATAAAACGGTCAAAAGTATCGCGGCCGTTCCTGTAGGTCTTACAAAGTACCGCGATGGGCTTTACCCTTTAAGGACTTATACCAAGGATGAGGCAGCGGCAGTTATTGATATTATCGATGAATTTAACGCTCATTACGCGTTCTTTAATGATGGACAGATTCTTGCCTATGCATCTGATGAATTTTACCTTATAGCAGAGCGACCATTACCCACCGCAGAATATTATGGTGAGTTTTCACAGCTTGATAATGGCGTGGGTGTATGTGCACTCCTTAAGGATGAATTTATAAACGCACTTACAGATACCCAAAGCAGGTCAGTAAACCGCACAGTCACAATTGCCACAGGTGATGCTGCATATGACTTGTTGTGTGAGCTTTCACATATGGCAGAAGAAAAGTTCAACGGATTAAAAATAAATGTAATTAAAATTATAAACAATTTCTTCGGTGAGACGGTAACTGTTGCAGGGCTTATTACCGGGCAGGACTATAAAGTGCAGCTTAAAGGTAAATATTTAGGTGATGCTTTATTTATTCCACGTGTCTCTCTTCGTAATGAGGGTGATAAATTCCTTGATGACGTTACATTCCAGGAGCTTGAAGAATTTTTAGGTGTAAAAACTTATGCCGTGCCCAACGATGGGTATGTGCTTTTAGATATGTTAATTGACGGAGGTGTTTAATATGCCAAGACCTGTTGTTGCCATTGTTGGCAGACCTAACGTAGGTAAATCAACACTTTTCAATAAGCTTACAGGTACAAGACTTGCAATTGTTGATAACACTCCCGGTGTTACTCGTGACCGACTTTTTGGTGATTGCGAGTGGCTGGGTCACAATATGATGCTTGTTGATACAGGCGGTATCGAGCCTTATTCAACAGATGTTATTCTTTCACAGATGCGCCGTCAGGCTCAGCTTGCCATTGATAGTGCAAACGTAATTATTATGGTTACTGATGTGCGTGATGGTATTGTTGCAACAGACGAAGAGGTTGCCACAATGCTTCAGAAAAGCGGTAAGCCCATTGTCCTTGCTGTAAATAAGTGCGATGGTCTCGGTGCACCACCACCCGAGCTTTACGAGTTCTATAACTTAGGTCTCGGTGACCCCATTCCCGTTTCATCTGTTCATGGTCACGGTACAGGTGATTTGCTTGATGAAGTTCTTAAGCATTTACCTGAGGAATACCTTGCAGAGGATAACGATGAGGATGATTATATCAAGGTTGCTGTTATTGGTAAGCCTAATGTAGGTAAATCATCACTTGTCAACAGAATCATCGGTGAGGACAGAATGATTGTTTCTAACATCGCAGGTACAACACGCGATGCTACCGATAGCTTTGTTGAGAATGACCATGGCAAGTTTATGTTTATTGATACTGCGGGTCTTCGTCGTAAATCAAAGGTCGACGAGGCTGTAGAAAAATACAGCGTACTTCGTACAGATATGGCTATTGAACGTGCCAATGTCTGCGTTATTATGGTAGATGCCCTTGAGGGCTTTACCGAGCAGGATAGCAAGGTTGCAGGTAAAGCACTTGACCTTGGTAAGGCTTGTATTATCGCTGTTAATAAGTGGGATGCTTATGCAAAAGACGGCAAAACAATGGATAGCTACCGCAAAGAGCTTATGAAGGATTTTGCGTTTATGTCATTTGCTCCGATTATTTTCATTTCAGCTAAAACCGGTCAGCGTGTTGATCGCCTTTATGAGCTTATAAAGTTTGTTGATACACAGAATGCTATGCGTATCAAAACAGGTCAGCTTAATGAGATTCTTGCAGCGGCAACACTTCGTGTGCAACCCCCAACAGATAGGGGCAAGCGCTTGAAGATTTATTATATGACTCAGGCATCAACAAGACCGCCAACATTTATCTGCTTTGTTAATAGTGCAGAGCTTTTCCATTACAGCTATCAGCGCTATCTCGAAAACCAGATTCGTGAGGTTTACGGCCTTGAAGGCACGCCCGTACGCTTCGTAATCCGCGAGCGTGACGATAAAAGCAAACACTAAATAAATTTGTATTTTAAAACGGTAGGTTTAAGCCTGCCGTTTTTCTTTTAATTATCTGATGTTGTTGAAAAATCAACAAATGTATAATATAATATGAACAATACAGTGAAAAAAATAAGGTGATTTTATGGAGCTGAAAATCAACCCTAAAAAAGAATATCAGACCTTCAAGAGCATTGGCGCAAGCGGTGCTTGGTGGGCGCAGATTGTTGGTGGCTGGAGTCATATTGACCCACAATCGGGCAAGCCTGTCCGCGATAGAATTGCAGAGCTATTATATAACAAAGAAACAGGCATTGGTATGGGTGTATACCGCTACAATATCGGTGGTGGCTCCAAGCATTCGGGCAAGGGTGAATACAGTCAGCCTGCACGTGCTACAGAGTGCTTTGAAACAGCCCCCGGTGAATATGACTGGAACCGTGACAAAAACGCAGTTTATATGATGAAAAAGTGCGTTGAAAATGGTGCTGACGAAGTAATATTCTTTGTTAATTCACCTATTGAAAGGCTTACTAAAAACGGACTTGCCCATAACAAAAAGTATCAGCTTTTTCACGAGAATATCAGTAAGAAAAATTACAAGGAATTTGCAAAATACTGCCTTGATGTTACCGAGCATTTTGTTGGTGAGGGTATGCCGATAAAATACCTTTCACCTGTCAATGAGCCTATATGGGTGTGGAATGGTGGTCAGGAGGGCTGCTTTTACCGCCCTCGTAGTGTAAAAAATGTTTTTAAGGTTTTTGCCGAAGAAATTGATAAGCGTGATTCCCTCAAAAACATAAAGCTTTCGGGTGCAGAATCAGGTGATTTGCGTTGGTTTAACAAGTCCTACACCCGACAGCTCCTTAAGGATAAAAACGTACGTGATCACCTTGATGGTGTAGACGTTCACTCCTATTGTCTGCCTTTGCCGTTACCCATAACCATTCCGTTTCTTAACGACAGATTAGGCTTTGTAAAGCGTTTTCGTAAGTTTATGGATAAAAAATATCCCGATGTGCCCATTATAATGAGCGAATGGACTCATATGCAGGGTGGCAGAGATTATGGTATGGATTCTGCCCTTGTTACCGCCAAAACAATGTACGAGGATTTTACACTCCTTAATGCGGTTTCGTGGCAGCATTGGATTGCCGTTTCTGAGGTGGATTATTGCGACGGACTTATTTACATAAATCTTGACGAAAAAACCTTTGAAATTACCAAAAGATATTATGTGACAGGTAACTATTCAAAGTATGTAACGCCCGGCTCAAAGCGTATCGAGGCAAGCATTGATGATAACGATTTGCTTGTTACTGCATTTAAAAATAGCGATGAAATTGTTCTTGTTATTGTAAATAATTCAGAATGCGAAAAGGGGATTGTGTTACCCCGATATAATGACATTGTGCTTTCTGTTACAGATAAAGATAATAACCTTGCAGAAGCCAAAGCAATTTCAAACCAAATTAAGCTAACGCCCAAATCTGTTACAACTGTGGTGATGAAATGAAAAATAAAATATTAAGTATTTTGCTATCAGTCAAAAAGAATTGGAAAACTGCCCCCGATGATAGATTTATTCCTTTCAGGGAGATTGCTTCCCTTGCCGTTGGCGGTATCGGTGTTAAATTTATTGTGTATTGTGTCAGCACAATGATATTAAGCGTGGGTAACACACTTATCGGTAACACTATCGGTATACCGCCTACGTCTATTTACTTTATTTACATACTCAGCGTTATTGCAAGCTTCCCCTTGACAGGCTTAAGGGCAAAAATGATTGACAATTCAAAGAGTATGAAGGGTAAATACCGCCCATATATACTTACTATGGGCTTGCCTACAGTCCTTCTTGGTATCGGCTTTATATGGGCACCGTATGAGCTTATGTCTATGCCCGTGAAATGTATAGTTGTGTTGCTATTTAACATCGGCTTTCAGTTTTTCTATAACTTTTTGCTTGATGCAAATGACAGCATCATAAACGTTCTTTCACCTAATTCAATTGAGCGTACAGATGTCTATGCGGTGAAGTCGGTTATTGAAAATATTTCACCCTCAATCGCAAGTATATTCCTCCCCATTGTGGCAAAGGCAATAACAGGTGATAACACACTTTATGATATGACAGTTTACAGAGTGCTCTATCCACCTATGCTTGTTGTTGGCTTCCTTGTATCAATCATCATTTACGTTAATACAGAGGAACGAATTGTTCAGCCTAAAAATCATACAGTCAGTATGAGCTTTATCGATTCTTTTCGCGCCGTTGCAAGAAATAAATATTTCTGGATAATTTCTCTCGCAGGGTGGATAGGCTTCCTTGAGGGGTCATTCGGTACCATTCTTGGCTGGATGTACAATTATCAGGAGGTTTGCTCAGCATCACAGTATGCAATAATTACAGCTATTGTGGGTAATGCCTCATTGTGGCCCAATCTTTTTGCCCCATTCCTTATAAGGCGTTTTGGTAAAAAGAAAATACTTATTTTAAGCAACGTGCTCAATATCATATTTATTGCTCTTATGCTGCCCGTTATACGAATGAGTGGTGGCGGTGTGATATGGATTCTGCTTGTATTTATCTTTATAAATCAGTTGCTGACTTCCTGTGGCCATTTTATGAACCCCAGCCTTAATGCTGATATAAGGGATTATCAGCAGTACATCAGCGGTGAGCGTATTGACGGTATGTTCTCTGCAATTGGTCTTGTGGGTAGTATAATCACACTTGCAACATCATCCGTTTTACCTGCAATTTATGAAAAGGCAGGTCTTAATGCAGAAAAAGCCGTAGCCCTTGGCTACAGCGCAGATAACGTGTATGATGTGCTTTATAATACAGAGCTTTTTCAATCAATATGCTCTGTGCTTATTATAGCATCGGTTGTGGGTGCAACCCTTAACGTTATACCTTTTTTCTTCTATGACCTGACTGAAACTAAGCAAAAGGCTATGGTTCAGGTTCTTCGTATCCGAGCATATTTTGAGGATGCGCTGGGTGGAATCGCAACTAAAGAACAAGAGAGTGAATTTAACGAGCTTGTAAATACTGCGAAAGCATTTTCAGATAAAGAAATCCGCACTATTACCAAGGGTATGAGCAAGGCGGAGAAAAAGCAGATTCGTGAAGATAACGAGCAGATAGAAATTTCAAGGATTATTCTTAATGAGCTTAACTATTTCAATACACCTCAGGGTGAATTTGAACTAAAATATGCTCAGCAGGTTGTGTCGGGTAAGGGTGTTGATGCCTCTGCGCTCCTTGTGCAAATGAAAGCATTACCCAAAACCACCACAGAGGAAAAAGACTTCCGTAGAAAAATGATTTCTTCTGTAAAGGATTTCAAAATTGCTGAAAAAACAGCGGCTAGTGAAAAGTTCATATCTGCCGCAGATTTTGATAGTAGCATTTTTACAGACCTTTTCAATACATCTGACAGACTAACCCTTGAAATTACAGATGTACAAAAGAAGCTTAAATCAGCTAAAGAGTCCAAAAATGATACAAAAGCGCTTAAAGAAAAAATAGCCATTCTTCAAAAAGAACGTAATATCAATGATTCTAAAATCAAGGATGCAAAAAAGAAACACATTCTTTACAGCCGTGCTCACAAGCCTACTCTTGATGCACGTAAGTGTATTGCAAGGTGCGAAAGCTACCGCAATTATCTGAACGTTAATTAACTAAAACAAAAGGAACGCGAAGCCTTACCTCCCTGACCATAGGGAGTGGGACCGTTGCCTTTAGCAACGGTGGTGGGTAGTTCCGTTTATCGTTAGCCTTCAGTTGCTCAAAACAAAACCCCACAGAGTTTTCTCTGTGGGGTTTGCTATTATAAAGCATCAATCAGTTTTTATTTGTTTTAGGCTTCATCATAATAGCACCGATTGCCATGATTACAACGAATACAATAAGGTAGAAGAGTACGGGGCATGAGAAGCCGCCTTCAGCCTTGGCTGCAACGTAAGGTGCATAGCCGTGTGAATAGATAGCTGCAAATACCATAAATGCAGAGCCTATAATACCAAGCAAGGGAAGAATAAATCTCTTAACAGCAGGCAGAGATTTTTCTTTTCTCATAAACTGAATAAACATAGGGATGTAAAGTGCATAGATTGTGATAATGGGAAGCTCAGAAGAATCAAAGCTGAATTTACCGAACCAGGGAGTTTCTACAAGGTTTGCACCGTAGAAGTAAACAAGCCATGCTGCAACTATTACAAGACCAACAATACATGAGTTAGAGGGCATACCTGATGCAGGGTCAACCTGCTTCATAAGCTCAACCTTGGGGCCCATATTACGTACTGAAAGTGAATACATACCACGGATACAACCAATAAGAAGACCATTGAGTGTACCAAGGCAGGATACTGAAACAAACAAATTAAGAATGTTGCCGAATACATTACCGAATACATTTACGAAAGCAACAGGAGCGCCCTGATTTGCATCCTTGAGTACCTCAACAGGGGCACCACCTGCAACACCAATGTAATAGAAAAGGTAAATTGCAATTATAATGATACCGCCTATGATAAGCGCAATAGGAAGATTTTTCTTGGAGTTTTTAATCTCTGAGTTAATTGATGTAGCAAGAATCCAACCCTCATAAGCAAAAGCAGTTGCAACAACAGCGCCAAAGAGTGGTGCGATAGTACCTCCGCTTGTGCTGAAATTATCTGCAAGGAGTGATGTAGCATTTTGTACCGGTTCACCTGCAATATTGTGTGAAAGACCATAAATAATGCCGCCAATAGCCATTGCAAGAAGGGGAATGAATTTGATAAATGTAGCACTTATCTGAAGCTTACCTGCAAGCTTTGATGAAAGTGTGTTAACTGCAAATACAAGTATAAGAATAAATCCTGCTATAAGGAATGTTTCTGAACTGCTTACGGGACCAAAGTCAGTACCATTTGTTGTAACACTTGCTATGGAAAAATCAGGGTTAACTGATTTTACAAAGGTAAGGAAATATCTTGCTGTAAGCCATGCAAGAACAGATGTCATAGCAGGGGTGTAGATTGTGGTGGTAAACCATCCCATCATATAAGCATATTTACTGCCGATTGTTGCCTCTGAATAGTCAACAAGGCCATTAACCCTTTCGTATCTCTGTGCCATAACGCAAAAAGCAAGGATACAGAAAAGCATAACAGTACCGCCGATAATCCAGGCAATAATACCAAGGGGCATATCACCATTGGTTTTGTCAAGTATTGTCTGTGCTTTAAAGAATACACCAGAGCCAACAACAGTACCTACAACCATACAGATAGCCATCAAAAGTCCGTATTGTTTTTTTAATCCGTTTTCCATAAAACCACCCTTTTTAAAAGAGAATATATATATAACACAAACTGTGTTTATACCGTTATTGTGTGTTTATACTGTAAAAAAGTGTTTGTCTAATATATCAGCCGCAGTAATAACAAACTTTACACAGGGACGCACCTTGTAATACTCTGCTGTGCGTGGGTCTGAAACAGGGCTTGTTGATTTGCCAAGGTTACCTAAAAGGTCACGGCAGATAATTGTTGAGTGCTCTGCTTTAAACTCATTTGCAAGCTGTTGAATAAGTGCATAGTGCTGATCCTTTTTTTCTTTAGGGTCATCGTTAGTGTACCCTGCAAGAAGTCCTGCAACCATAAACATACCCGAAACAGCACCGCATACCTCACGGAGTCTGCCCATACCACCACCAAAAGATGATGATAAAAGTGCGGCAGTTTTTTCGCTTAAGCCGCAATCCTCTGCAAATGCAACAAGAACAGCCTGACTGCAGTTATAGCCCTCGCAAAATAATTTTGCGGCACGCTCTGAATGACTCATAAAAATAAACACTCACTTAAAACTGAAATTAAATACATAAAAAATGTATTTATATGTAATAATATTATACCAAATTCAACTAATTGTAAATTGTCATATATTGAAAATTTAATACTAACTTTTTGTACATATTATTAAATTTATGCCACTTTATTGAAAAATCATAAATCTTTGTGGTATAATTATTAAAATCAAATTTATTGTAGTGTTCAGATATAAACGGAAGGATATTTTAATGAAGCTTTCACTTGTTGTGCCTTGCTTTAATGAGCAAGATAATGTTCAGCCCTTTTACGAGGCGGTTGAAAATGCGTTTCATGGTATTGTGCGTGATTACGAAATAGTTTTTGTGAATGATGGTAGTACAGATAAAACTGCCGAAAATCTAAAGGTTTTATATAATTATCATCAAAGCAAGGTTCAGGTACTGACATTCAGTCGTAATTTTGGTAAAGAGGCGGCTATTTATGCAGGTCTTTCTCACGCAAAGGGGGATTTGGTATGCATTATAGATGCCGATTTACAGCAACGCCCTGAGGTTGTTGTTGAAATGCTTCAGGTTATGGCAAGTGATGAAAATATAGATTGTGTTGCCGCTTATCAGGCAAACCGCCGTGAGAGCAAGTCAATGTCAGCCGTAAAATCAGCTTTTTACAAAGTAATCAATAAAATTGCCGAGGTTGATTTTGTTAACGGAGCTTCTGATTTCAGGTTAATGAAACGCCCTATGGTTGATGCTGTTTTAAGCCTTAGTGAACGCCATCGTTTTTCGAAGGGTATTTTCAGTTGGGTCGGCTTTAACACAAAGTATATTCCGTATGATGTTGCCGAGCGACAGTCAGGTGAAACAAAATGGAGTGTGTACAAGCTCTTTAAATATGCCTTTGACGGCATAATTTCATTTTCAACATTCCCGCTTAAGCTTGCTACGGGTGTGGGTCTTGTCACCTCTGCAATATCAGTTTTATATCTTTTTGTTGTTATTATTCAAAAACTGTTTTTTGGTATAGATGTACCCGGTTATGCAACCATAGTAGTGCTTGTATTGTTCCTTGGTGGTATGCAGTTGTTTTGCTTGGGCATTCTGGGTGAATATATTTCAAAGCTTTTCATTCAATCAAAAAATCGTCCCATTTATATTTTAAAGGAGCATTTGGGTAAAAATGAGCACGAAGATTAAACACCTCGTAAAAAAGTACCGCGAAATATTACTTTATGGCGTTTTTGGTGTTGTAACAACCCTTGCCAATTTGTTTACCTTTTTGTTTTTTACTGCGGTATTAGGTGAGAGCTTTTATCTTTTAAATAATGCACTTGCTTGGCTTGCAGGTGTAATAGTTGCTTTTTTGACAAATAAAAGCTGGGTTTTCGGCTCTCGTGACTGGGGGCTTCGTCAGGTTTCAAAGGAGTTTGCTGAGTTTGCGGTTGCACGTCTTTTCAGTTTCGGCTTTGAAGAGGGCGGAATGCTACTGTTCATTACCGTTCTCGGCTGGGGTGCAAATTCTTTTACCTTGTTCGGGTTTGAAATTACGGGTCAGATTATTGTTAAAACACTCTTATCCGTTGGTGTTGTTATAATGAACTACTTTTTTAGCAAATTCTTTATTTTTAAGAAGAATAACGAAAAAAAGAAGAAAGAAAAATAAATGTAAAAAATCCCCTGTGGAACGTTTCACCGTTTCACGGGGGATTGTTCATTTTATTTCATATTCAATCGAGTTTATTACAAGGCAATCATCGGACTTGAAATGTACTTCCATATCTTTGAACTCGCCCCACTCACCAATATAAACTCTCTGAGGCTTTTTCGATATTTTGAATATCAGTAATTTTATAGGCTTTTTGTTTTTATGTACATCAACAACGGTATTGCCGCCCAGGGCACCCTGGTCAATGCTGATTATTTGCGCATATTGTGAGCTGTCGGGAGAATCAATGGTTTTCAAAACCGTATTTTCACCAATGTTTCCGGCAAAAAGACATATAACTAAAAAGAATAGGGTGATAACAAAAGGTAGAAGAAATATAATAATTGTAAGTATTTTTCCCTTTGCGTCTTTGACATGTATTACAGCAAGACTACAGCAACATATGGCGATTAACAGCATACAAATCATAGCGGTAAGTGTGCAGTAATTGAAACCAAAAATGGCTGTACTTATTAAGGCGAAGAGGGGTGATAGTGAGCATAAAAGCAACGCTTTATCGGATTTCACGTGTTTTTTAAAAATTATATTTAAAACAACTGTGGCTATTGCTATCACCACACCACCGGCACAATAAAACGTTGGATATGTTACTTCAAATCTATATCCACAAACACTGCAAAGTATCAGAAAAGCAGGGTAAAGGATAATAAACCCGAATAAAACATAGATTGAGATTGTGGCAATTAGAGCTTTATTATCTTTGTATTCACAGGCAATATGATTGTTTTTCATAATATCACCTCCATCACAATTATAACACGAAGGGTGTTTGTTTTCAAGAAAAGGTGTATTTATTGATTGTTACCATGGTGATTGAGATATGATTTTTCTGTGAACTTATATACTTGACAAATGTCTTTTGTTTGATATAATTATCAATGTTGTTTAATAAATATCTGCCTCCATAGTTAAATGGATATAATAAACCCCTCCTAAGGGTTAGTTATAGGTTCGATTCCTATTGGGGGTGCCAAAAAAGCACTTGAACATCTTGTTCAAGTGCTTTTTGCTAGTTGATTAAGTTTGACTCAATTTTTGATAAATAATATAACTATTGCTTTTTGTTTATTAGGGGTGCTATAATCATCTTACCAAATTAAATTACGGGGTGATTTTATGTTCAAAATCAATAACTTTGTAAACAATGATGATATAGATATCATTGCCGAAAAGGGACCATTTAAGGTTGCACAGTACAAAAGGGACCTCAGCGTTTCTCCTGCAACTGCAATGAATGCATATTTCTGCGATGAAATGAATATCAGAAAACGTCAGGTTATATGCGATCTCTCAAAATCTTCCGGCATTGTTTGTCAGTCAGGTGCAATGCAGTGGACTGTCGGTAACGTGAATGCCACAACAGGTGTAAAGGGCGCGGGCGATTTCCTCGGTAAGCTTGTAAAGGGTAAGGTTACGGGTGAAAGTGCAATCAAGCCTGAATACGTTGGTGACGGTGTTTTGGTTTTGGAGCCTACATACAGACACATTATTTTGCTTGATACAGCTGCGTGGAACGGCAGGGTTGTTCTTGATGATGGTCTTTTTCTTGCTTGCGAAGCTTCAATAAAACAAAAGCTTGTTGCGCGTTCAAATGTTTCTTCCGCTGTCCTTGGCGGTGAAGGCTTATTCAATCTTGCTCTTGAGGGTATGGGTACAGCTGTTCTTGAGTGCCGTTGCCCGAGGGAAGAGCTTATTGAGGTTGAGCTTAGCGACGATGTTCTTAAGGTTGATGGGAATTTTGCTATTGCGTGGAGTGATACACTTAGCTTTAGTGTTGAACGTTCAGGTAAAACGCTTGTCGGCTCTGCCGCATCGGGTGAGGGCTTTGTTAACGTATATCGCGGCTCAGGTAAGGTTCTCCTTGCTCCCGTTGACAGAACAATCGGCGGACTTACAAACCCTGCTACACCTACTTCAGGTGGTAGTAAAGCAGCAGGTGCGTTAGGCTCACTTTTGGGCGGAATCGCAGAAGCACTTGATTAATTTTAAAATTCATAACTTTTACAGAGCAGACCTCGGTCTGCTCTTTTTTTCATAAAAACATCTTTTTTTCAAATAATAATATTGAAAGGAGCTTGTTATGAAAAATAATAAAAATGAATTTAATACTGAATTATCTGTCGAAAAATTTATCCGTAACCCCGAAACTGTTGATGAAATGCTCAACTCATACGGTACGTATAATATTCAACCTACAGCTATAAATGAAAATGATTTTCCTGCAATAGCACAGGGTGAAAATAAGCGGATGAAGGATCGGCCTCATGAGTTCTTTCGTGGGCAGGGTGACAAAAATCCTGCATCAGATACAACTAAAAAAGAAGCGTACTGAATGTAACAAAGTGTTACTGAAGCTGTATTTGTAACATAATTGTATCATTATTGTAACCGCCTGTTTCGTTGACTTTGGGGGTAGCGTTTGTTATAATTTCACCACAAATTCTGTTGAAAGGGTGTGTGGTATGAGTATAAATAATGCAGATAATAATCAGCATAAAGAACAAGTGAATGCTGATAAAACAAGCACCACATCTCCCTTTGTGAAAGGCGTTATTATAACGTGTTGCCTGGTTATTGTGGCAATTATCGTAGTGACAGCACTTTCTGTTATAAATAATTCGGGTGAAATCACGCCTACTGCCGAGGCGCGAAGTATTGATCAGCCTGTTGTTGTACCTGCCGAGGTTGATGCATCCGTTTATGGCTATGTTAGTGAGGTTGATATTCAACCTGATATTCTGCCTGAGAAATCAGAATGTAGTCAGCTTATTCTTGCAGATTGTGATGGATCAGATGTTAAAATCGACTTTTTTGAGTTGATTGATAACAAGTGGGTTCATCGACTTTCTACTTCGGGCAAATGTGGGTCAAACGGCACAACCAAAAATAAAACTGATGGTGATTTGTGTACCCCGGAGGGTGAGTTTGAGCTTACATTTTGTTGCGGTATAAGTAAGCCTACAACCAACCTTGATTTTCAATGGGTAGATTCAGATACTGTTTGGGTTGATGACCCCGATTCAGTTTATTATAATACCATTCAATCATCTGTCATTAAAGGTGAGTGGAATTCTGCCGAGTTACTTTATACCGATTATTTCAGCAATAAAAGCCATAATTATTGTATAAATATTGCAGTTAATGGTGACGGCTTAACCCGTGGTGAAGCAATTCCGGGCAAGGGCGCTTTCATAACAATTTGCGGTAAAACTACGCCACTTAAAGAAACCGAAGGCTGTATTGATATACCTGCCTCGCAGATGTCGGCTTTACTCGGTTATCTTGATGCTAATAAAAACCCCGAAATTATAATTTATTAAAATCAAACTTTTGTGACTCCTGTAAGAAATTACGGGAGTTTTTTCTTTTTGTCTTTATAAGAACATTTTTTTGATAGTATAAGCGTTTTTGCGACAAAAATATTCATATATGCGTTTCATAAAGTGACATTTTTTTCTTGTCATATTGTTTAAAATTGTAAAAAACAGTTATTGGAGTTTTATTATGAGTGTTTTGCAAGGTGCAAGGGTTGTTTCAAAGGGTGTTTTAAAGAAGGATAATTCAAAAATAAAAGATAATGTAATCAGACACACGTTATCTTTTTTTTGCGGTATGCTATTTACTTTTGCCGGGTTTGGTAATAATTTTTCACCATTTGGTGTTTCTTTTTCTTGTAGTGTGCCGTCGCCATATTTGTTAACATCAACAATCGGCGTCATTGTTGGGTGCTTTATCAGTCTTGATTCTGTTTCTGCTCTCAGGTATACCGCAACCGCACTCGCTATGACCGTTATTATGATTTCTTTTAAATCTATGGGTCAATTACATAAAAATCCCGCTGTAAAGGTTGGGGTTGTTTTTGTTACATTATTTGTAACAGGCTTTGCAATTGCATTTGCTGACGGATTATCATCAATGAATATCTTGTTGTGCTTTTCGGAAAGCGTAATCGGCGGTGCATCTGCATTTATTTTTAACAGATGTCTGCACGTGTTAAATTCATCAAAAGGTTTATCCGCAGTATCCTCAAAGGATGCAACTGCATTTGTTGTTACTGTTACCTTGCTGTTGTTATCTATAAATGAAATCAATGTATACAGCATTTATCCTGCACACATAATCGCAGGGCTTCTGATACTCGTTTGTGGCTTTTATGGGGGCGAGTCAGGTGGTGCAATAGTTGGCATATGTGCAGGTATAACCACAACCCTTACCGATGGTGCAACGGAGCTTTCTGCTTTTTATTCACTGGGTGGTTTACTTTGCGGTGTATTTTCACGCTTCGGTAAAATCCCTTGCGCTTTGGCTTTTGCTTTTTCAGGACTTGCCGTAACCATTTTGTCAAATGGTGCACAATCAATTGTAACCCTTGGTATAGAAACTGCCATTTCTGCAGTTTTGTTTTTGATAATAACTTATCGTTTTAACAGTAGCTTCGAAAAATTGCTTGTTCCCGTTGTAACATCGCCTGTAATAGAGTCTGTAAAAAGCGACATTGTATCAAAACTGCGTCGGGCAGCGGATTTTTCAACTGAAATATGTACTTCTGTAACAGCGGTAAACAATGCTTTGCAAAAGAGTGAAAGTGCAGATTACGTTGATATTATCAAAAAAACCAAAAACAACGTGTGTGGCTCCTGTGGACTTTATGACAACTGTTGGAAGGAGTCCTTGCAAACCACAGTACAAAGCTTCAATACCTTGCTTGATTTAAAGAAAAATGGTGTTTACCTTGAGTATAAAACAGTACCGCAGGGCTTTTCATCTACTTGTATCAGGTCTGAAAATATAAGCAGTAGCTTTAACAAGCTTTATTCGGAATACAAGGTGAAATTTCTGACTGAAAACAGGATGAATGAAATATATTCCCTTGCAACCGAGCAATTTGTTAACGTGGCAGAGTTACTTAATTCATTAAGCGATACAATCCATCAGAGCGTAAAATTTGATATGGAGGCTGCCGCACAAATCCGCCTTATTGCAACAGATTGTGGGCTTGAGGTTGTTAATTGTGTATGCGTTCTTAATGATACCGATAAAATGAAAGTTGAACTGCAGATTAAGAATGATTATACCAAAGATGCGCTCCTTAGCTTTAATGACAGGGTTGAAGCTACCATAAAACGTAAATTGGATTTACCTGAAAAAGAGCAATACGATGATTGTGTGAAATTCATTTATAAAGAAATGGCAGATTATAAAATAATAAATTCAGCGGTGCAATACAATGCAGGTAATGAAAAATATTCGGGCGACAGTTATTCTTGCTTTCAGGATGGTAACGGCTATTTTTATGCAGTTATATGCGATGGTATGGGTACAGGCACAAGGGCGGCTATAACCTCGTCACTTGCTGTAAGCCTTCTTGAAAAGCTCATAAAAGCAGGATTTGGTGTAAAGCCATCTATAAAAACAATCAACACCTGCCTTATATCAAAATCGGGCGATGAATGTTCATCATCTTTAGATTTGTTTTGTGTTGATTTGTATACAGGCTATGCCGAGTTCTATAAATGCGGTGCAGCTGATACCCTTGTTAAAAAGAGGGGGAGGGTCGTTGATATCGGCTTCGAATCCTTACCGCTTGGTATTCTTGGTGAGTGCGATATTGCTTGTGGTACAGGTTACCTTGATTCTGGCGATATTGTTGTGCTTTGTTCAGATGGTGTGCGCCCCGAGGATTATTATGACATAAGGCAGAGTCTAAAAAAATTCAAGGGTGGTAGTGTAAAAGTATTTACAGAAAAATTCACCGAAGAAGTAAGAAAAAAACAACCCGAAAAAAATGATGATATGACAGTATTAACACTTGTTTTAACAAAGAATGGAGAAAATGATGTATAAATTCACAGGCTTTACAGACGTAGCAAATAATGCCCTGAATTACGCAGTAGAGACTGCCGAAAATATGGGGCATACATACATTGGTAGTGAGCATCTTTTGCTTGGGCTTTTATCAGATTCACGTATGGTATCTGCATCGGTGCTTGGGCTGAAAAGGGTAACTATGAAAAAAGCAGAGGAGCAAATAAAGGCGCGTATAGGTGTAGGCTTGCCAACAAACCTTACACCCGATGATATAACGCCACGTTGCCGTAAAATAATTGAAAGTGCCTTGTCTGCTGTAAAACCAACACCATCGTCAGATGCAGGTACAGAGCAATTGCTTCTGGCACTTGCCGGGGAGGGTGAGTGTGCTGCTTGTAAAATACTTATAAGCCTTGGTGTGCAACCGTATGAAATATTAATGCCACCTCGCAATAAGCGGAGCGATAGCGACAGTAAAAGCAGTAAGGATTCAAAAACCTCAACAGCAACACTTGATAAATATGGTAAAGACCTGACAGCACTTGCCCGTAATGGTGAAATAGACCCTGTCATAGGTCGTGATAAAGAGCTTGAGCGTGTGACAGAAATTCTTTGCCGTCGCACCAAAAACAACCCTTGCCTTATTGGTGAATCGGGCGTGGGTAAAACCGCTGTTGCCGAGGCACTTGCTTTGCAGATTGCACGTGGTACAGTACCTGCACCTCTAAAATCCAAAAGGGTGATAAGCGTTGATTTAACCTGTATGGTTGCAGGTACAAAATATCGGGGCGATTTTGAAGAGCGTATAAAAAATATTGTAGAGGAGGTTTGCCGTGAAGGTAACGTTATACTTTTTATTGATGAGCTTCACAATATAGTAGGGGCAGGGTCTGCCGAGGGTGCGGTCGATGCGGCAAATATTTTAAAGCCATCTCTTGCACGTGGTGAAATACAGGTTATAGGCGCTACAACTGTTGATGAGTACCGAAAGTATATTGAAAAAGATTCTGCTTTAGAAAGGCGTTTTCAAACGGTTTCTGTTGAAGAGCCAACACCTGAGGATGCGGTTATTATGTTGCAGGGTCTTAAAAGCCGATACGAAAATCATCACAAGGTTGAAATTTCAGACGATGCCATTTTTGATGCTGTAAGACTCAGCATAAGGTATATAAATGATAGGTTTTTACCCGATAAAGCCATTGATTTAATTGACGAGGCTGCCGCAAAGGTTCGTTTGCAGGGGTATACTGTGCCCGATGAGGTTTTGTTACTTGAAAATAAGCTTGAAACAACAATATCACAAAAGCAGGATGCGGTAAAAAACCAGGATTTTGAAACTGCCGCAGGTCTGCGTGATAAAGAAAAAGCCGTAATGAAAGAGCTACGTAATGCAAAGCAATTGTGGGAGGATTCTTTAGAAAACACACGGCGCACCGTAACAAGTGACGATGTTGCGCAGGTTGTTTCTATGTGGACTAATATACCCGTTGCACGTATAACCCAGGCAGAGAGTGAACGGCTTTTAGAGCTTGAAAAAACATTACATAAACGCATAGTGGGGCAGGAGGAGTGCGTAACAGCCGTATCAAAGGCAATACGTCGAGGGCGTTCTGTTTTTAAAAATCCAAAAAGACCCATAGGCTCATTTTTGCTGTTAGGCCCTACAGGTGTTGGTAAAACAGAATTAACCAAAGCCCTTGCCCAATCTCTTTTTGGCTCTGAGCAACGAATAATACGCTTTGATATGTCTGAGTATATGGAAAAACACTCTGCATCAAAGCTTGTAGGTGCACCACCAGGTTATGTAGGCTTTGATGATGGTGGTCAGTTAACAACCCAAATCAGGCGTCACCCATATTCTATTGTTTTGTTTGATGAAATTGAAAAAGCCGATACCGAAATATTTAACCTTTTACTTCAGATTTTAGAGGACGGTATTTTGACTGACTCAAACGGCAAAAAAGCCGATTTTAAAAATAGCGTAATTATAATGACCTCAAATATAGGCGCAAAGCTGATTACCAATAAAAACGCTATGGGCTTTACAGATGATTATGACGAAAATCGTCATTACACCCGTATGAAAAGCCTTGTTGTTGACGAGGTTAAGCATTTTTTTAAACCCGAGTTTGTAAACAGAATTGATGAAATAATTGTTTTTTCACTACTCACCAAAGAACAGATTGTTGAAATAACACGCAATATGCTTGATGATTTTAAACAGCGGTGCAAATCAACGGGTATTGAAGTTGATTTTACCGACAAGGTGATAACTGCACTTGCAGAAATCGGTACCGATTCACAATACGGTGCCCGTCCCTTAAGACGCGCCATCACAACCCATATAGAAGATACCTTTGCCGAAAAATACCTGACGGGGGAAATAAAACAAGGTATGCACCTTGTGTGTGATTGGGGAAATGATAAGGTTGAATTAATTATAAATAAATAGTTTTTAATTAAAAATTTTGGAACGCTACGCGTAGATTATAATTAACCTACCATAATAAACGCATTTATGGGTTTAAATAGATTAACAAAAAAACACGCTCTTTTTTGTTAATTGTGCCATTTTGAAATAATTGAATGTTCTGTAAAATTATGTTAATATGATTTTATAGAATTTATACGGAGATGGTTTTATGAAAAAATCCATAAGCTTAATTTTAGCAATAATAATGCTTTTCAGCGTTGTTAATGTAAGCGTATTTGCGGCAGGTGTTGCCACACCAAAGGCAACTGCATCTAACGATGTAGGTGGCATAAAGGTGTATTGGAATAAGGTCGATGGTGCTGTAAAATACGAGGTTTACCGCAGAGTTGGTGGCTCAAGCTCCTGGGACTATGTAAACACAACCACAGGCACAAAAATCATTGATAAGGGTGTTTCTAACGGCAAATACTATGCCTATTCTGTCCGTGCGTATAACTCACAAGGCGGATATAGTGCTTATAACCAAAGTATGACATACACAACCAAATGTGTTGCTACACCTAAGCTCACAAGCCTTGTAAATGATACAAACGGTCTCAAGCTTACTTGGGGTGCAGTTTCAGGTGCAAGCTATCGTGTATATCGTCGCGGTGCAGGGTCAACAAGCTGGACATACCTCGGCACAACAAACAGCACAACCTTTACAGATTCCAAAGCTGCAAGTGGCAAGTATTGGCGATATACTGTCAGAGCTGTCAGTAGTGGTTACTATAGTGGTTTTGACACAAACGGACTTTACACTATGCGCCTTGCTAATCCCTATTCTATCAAGGCAGTAGTGGTTCAAAACGGTGTGCAGGTAAATTGGGCAAAAATCAATGGTGCTACTGGTTACAGAGTGTACCGCCGTGGCGCTGGTCAGTCCTCCTGGACATATCTTGGTGCCGTATCAACAAATAGATTTATTGATACAAAAGTATCACAGAATGCATATTACAGATACACTGTAAGAGCAACAAATGGTGGAGCTATAAGTTCTTTCTATAGTGAGGGCTATGTTATCTGCACCAGCTTGAAGAATGAGTTGATTAACAATTTATGGAAGTATTCTGATTACACGTATGTATTTTTCTCTGATGGGTCAGGTATGATACTTGGTGGTTCTCTCACAGAACTGTTTTCTTACTCGCTCTATGGTAATAAAATAACAATGATGTATGAAGATGGAACTACAGTTGTTCGATACTTGATAACAAAAAATAGTAGCAATATCTGGACTAACAATTCCTATTTTGTTAATAATTATGCACCATATATTTCGGGCGATGAGTATATCATTGCGGAAGAAGATGGATATACTGTTTTAGTGAAAGGCGATTCTAAAACTGCCAAAGCAGAAATAGCATACTATAAAGTGTGGCGCCAATGTCTTTATAACTGGTATGGTAATAAAAACATCAAGGAATATGCACTCCACGATATAAATGAAGATGGTATACCGGAATTTATAATACATGGTGGCTCTTGTGAGGCTGACAGATACTATTATTTCTATACATATAGTGGTGGTAAAGCAGTGTATATGGGCTCTATGTCTGCAAGTCATTCGGGAATAGCAGATGCTAAGGGTTATATAATTCTTTTTGGCGGACATATGGGTTATGGTAGGTCCAGTGAACTGTATATGGTTAATAACAAAATAGTTGCTAAAAACAGTAAAACGTTTGACTTTAATTATACACCATTCCCTGATTTTGGACCGCGTGTCGAGTTTGTTGTTGATAATAACTATTAAGATATTTATTGTTTGGTTTTATACTGATTTAAAAGCCATTCTCTCAAATGAAGAGAGTGGCTTTCTTATGCACAAAAACACAGTTGATTTTTTGTTAATTGTGCCATTTTGAAATAATTGAACATTCTGTAAAATTATGTTAATATGATTTTATAGAATTTATACGGAGATGGTTTTATGAAAAAATCCATAAGCTTAGTTTTAGCAATAATAATGCTTTTCAGCGTTGTTAATGTGAGTGTGTTTGCGGCAAGAGTTGCAACACCCAAGGCTACCTCATCCAACGATGTTGGTGGCATTAAGGTGTATTGGAATAAGGTTAATGGTGCAGTGAAGTATAACGTTTACCGCAGGGTAGGTGGCTCAAGCAGTTGGGTGCTTGCAGGTACTACAACCGGCACACAAGTGATTGATAAAGGTGTCGCTAACGGTAAATATTATGTTTATTCTGTTCGTGCGTATAATGCTCAGGGTAGCTACAGCGCGTATAATCAGAATATGACATACACAACCAAGTGTGTTGCCACACCCAAGCTTACAAGCCTTACTAATGACACAAACGGCCTTAAGCTTACCTGGAGTGCAGTTTCAGGAGCAACCTATCGTGTTTACAGACGCGGTGCAGGCTCCACAACATGGACATACCTCGGCACAACAAGCATCACAACTTATACAGATTCAAAGGCATCAAGTGGTGCATACTGGCGCTATACTGTGCGTGCCGTTAGCAGTGGTTATTACAGTGGCTTTGACACCAACGGCCTTTATATAATGCGCTTAGCAAATCCTTATTCCATCAAGGCAAGTCAGGTTCAGGGTGGTGTAAATGTAACCTGGGCAAAAATCAATGGTGCTACAGGCTACAGAGTTTACCGCCGTGGTGCAGGTTCTTCAAATTGGACATACCTTGGCGCAACAACTACAAACAGTTTCAAAGATACAAAAATAGCTTATGGGGAAAACTACTATCGCTACACAGTAAGGGCAACACGTGGTAATATTTACAGTGGTTTTTATACCGATGGTGCGGTTGTGAAAGCATCAAAAGTCAGAGCAACCTTCTCTTCAGAAATCGGTGCGGTTAATGGAACTGTATATAGTGCTCGACACATCGGTCACAAAAAAGACAGTGATGGGACTTGGGGTAAAACCGCGAATTCAAAAATCCCTGTTTTACCTGTATATAAACCCAACAAAAACTTGCTTGTCGCCAGCTTCTGTTATTACGACGGCTATATTTATTATACATTGAGTCAAGATTGCTCTGGTGGGTTTGATGTTTGGTTGTATAGATGTAATCTTGATTTCACTAACACAAAATTGCTTGCTTTTTCTGATGGTTCAGATGATGATTGGGAGAATGATTTCAACAGATATTTTTATATTTACGAAAACAAGTTGTACCTTGGTTGGAGTAATAGTAGTGAAAATTTCTGCATCAATCTCTCAACATTAAATATGACTAAAGAAAAGTCTGTGGATTTTTATTCAATATATAATGTTGACAAAAATAATGTTAGTGAATTCGGTCAACTGGAAATATACAATGACAATGTTTTTTATTCGGATGATTTCGGAGAAGCAAATATATATTTAATTAAGAACTCTAAAAGACAATTAATTATGCAAAAGGCTGAGTTAGATGGCGGTTATGTTAACGGATGTATTTATTATAGTCGCTATAATTATAACAATGGCAACGGACAGCTTTGGCGAAAAAATCTCAGCACCGGAAAAACAGAGTTTTTAGATGAAAAGCCAACCGCTGGTGGCGGCGGATTATACTTTAATTGGTAAGTGTATTCAGATATCTTCAAAACTTATATATATAGCAATCATTAAAATATCCTTTTACCAACTATTCCAAGATGCTATAATATTATTGATTAGAGCACTTTCGTTCTGAGCATCTTCTGATGTGCTTATATAACTTTTCGGTCTGTTAAACAACAAATCACTCTGCATTTTGCAGGGTGATTTTTTTGTGACTTAATATTTTCTCTGTTAGGGTGAAAAATTGAATATTTGAAGCAATATTTTGATATAGATAAAGTTCAATGTTTTGTGCTCAAAATAAGAACCTTACCACAAAAATCAACCGCTTATTTTGTAATTGACATTTATATAAAATAATTTTATAATATAAGGTAATTTATTATATTATTATGCGGTGGTGATTTTATGAAGAAAAAAGCTTTATCAATCCTTTTAGCTATCTTTATAATTTTTACAACAATGTCGGCGCTTGCTGTGTCCGCAAGTGCTGCAGCATACACCGGTACTGTTACAGGTGTTATGAAAGATACATCAGACCCTGATAATACCACAGTCAACTGGAGCTTTTCGTATAACCGATATGAGGGTACTGCAACACTTACCCTCAGCGGTACAGGTTATATGCCTAATGCCCTTTATGAGGATTCATGGCTTCCTGCTCAGTATGCAGTGCAGTGTTACATAACCAAGCTCATTGTTAAAGACGGCGTCAAAAGCATTATGGAAAATGCCTTTATGGGTGAAGTTTACCTCAGAGAGGTTTCTTTGCCTGATTCAATTGAGTATATCGGTGAAGGTGCATTTGCATATACCTCAATTAAGCAGATGTATATTCCCCAAAAGGTTGATTACGTCAATGCACGTATGTTTGTGGGCTCGCCCATAACAAACTATACTGTTTCGGCATATAATCAGTACTATAAAAGCAGCGGCGGTTTCATTTATTCAAAAGATATGACCGAGCTCGTTGTTGCCCCCGCAGGTAAGTGGGTTGACAATGCTAATTATTCATATACAATCCCTTCAACTGTTAATACTATTATGCCATATGCCTTTATGGGTGTTAACATTAACAGTATCACCATTCCCTCAAACGTCAAAACAATCAAACAGATGGCGTTTATGTCGTCTGCCTTGAGCAGAGTGTATTTCCGTAATGGTATCGAAATGCTCTATGACAGCGTTTTTATTGATTGCCCTAAGCTTACCTTTGTACATATTCCTTCATCATTAAAATATATGGGTTCATATACCTTCGGGTATAATTATGAAATAGACTATGCCTCAATCCGCAGGGTGCTTAACGAAGAAGGGATATCCTACGGCTCATTGAATGAGGATAACGTTGAGGGTTATCTTGAGCAGGCAGGCTACACAATCGACCAATTCTATATTCCCTATGTAAATAAATCATTCCAGATTTTTGCACCTGATAATTCTGCGGCTTCAAAATATGCTAAAAATAACGGAATGAAGTATATAAAAAGCCAGGCGCTTACTCCGTCTATATCAAGTGTAACATCTTCAGATGGCGGTATGCTTGTTAAGTGGACAAATTCAAGCGATGCAACAGGCTATTACCTTTACCGCAAAAACACGAGTGGTACATGGGAGCGTATTGCTGTTCTGCGTGGCGCAGCAAATACATCTTACATTGATGCCAATGCCTATGCAGGTAAAACAAATACATATACAGTAAGGGCATATAACTCCACCGGTCAGAGTTATTGTTATCAGACGGGCGTTTCAGCGGTTTACGTGCCGAGCACAAAGCTTTTGTCAATTGGTAATAACGTTGGCGGTATCCGTATAAACTGGTCAAGGCAAAGCGGTGTTTCCAACTATATTATTTACCGCAAATTCGCAGGTCAGGGTTCATGGCACCAAATTGCTAAGGTTTCAGGCTATGTTTCTTCTTACCTTGATAAAACAGTAAGCTCCAATACTCGTTATTCATATACAGTAAAGGCTGTTGTCGGTAGTGCAAGCGGTGCGTATAATCAATCCGGTCTTACCGAAACCTATGTAAGCGCACCAACTGTCAGCGTTTATAATATAACAAACGGTGTTGCCATTAAATGGTCGCACAGTTCTTATGCAGATAACTTCCGTATTTACCGCAAAACAAACGGCGGTAGCTGGCAGCTTATTAAAATCGCAAATAGTAATGATACTGTTTATTATGATAAAGCAGTTACTCGCGGTACATCTTATACATACACAGTAAGGGCAAGCTACAAAAATGTACTCAGTAGCTATGACCCTGCAGGTAAGGCTATTATTTCTATTGATGCACCTTTAACCATAAAGGCTGAAAACAGAGTTTCAGGCGCATTGGTTAGCTGGAATAAATGTTCAGGTGCACAGGGCTACTACGTATATCGTAAAACTTCAGGTGGTAGCTGGGTGCGTATCGCAACTGTTTCGGGTATTAACAACCTGCAGTATCTTGATACAAAGGCTCAAAGCGGTACAACCTACTATTACACAGTAAGGGCGTATAATGGCTCAGCTCTTTCAACATATGATACAGCAGGTAAATCACTTCTATTCTTGTATACACCCCGATTAGTATCGGCTGAAAGCACCCGTGATGGTGTTGTTATAAATTACACCAAATCTGCAAATTGTGATGGTTACTACATTTATCGCAAAACCCCTGGCTCAGGTTGGGTCAGAATAAAGCACGTGTATGGTGCAAATAACGTGTCTTTTACAGATACTCGTGCTGAAAAGGGTACAACGTACATTTACACAGTCAAAGCATTTAAAGGCTCGGCTATGAGTGGTTATTTTGCTAATGGCATTGAGATTAAGGATAAATATTAATATGCTTTTTAAAAAGAAACCTAAAGAAAATAAAGGCTATTCATTCAAGCCCAGGCAATTTGACAGGGATGAAAAGATAGAAATACAAAAAATCGTTTCATCAATCCCTGTTACACGTAAATTATTGTCACAGGATTTGCTTGTTACAGCCATTAATAATTTTGTGGTAAAGAATATCAAAATTGGCTCAACCGCCGCACATCATATTAATACCACAAAGCATCCCCAATTATTTTTTCAATCTGTTAATGATTTAATATCTTCGACAGAGAATTTGCAAAAACTGGAGCCATATTGGCGCTTTGAGGGTCACAGTCCTACCGAACAGCTCGAGGATTTTGTTTCAAGGCGTGATAAAATTATTCGTGGCTTTATTTACGAATCGTTTACACAGCTTGTTACTGATATCGAGGCTAAAAAAAGTCCCACACAAAAGCAGAGGCTATTTGATGAATATCAGGTGTCGCTTTTAAATAATCTTGATGTTTGCGGTGAAGAAAATTTTGAGTTTTTCAAAGACTTGTGCCGTGAAAAATTAAATATTACTGAATAAACATAAAGGAGAAATAGAAATGGCTTATCTTACAGATATTGAAATTGCACAGAGTTGTCAGATGAAACCTATCACTGAAATTGCAAAAAAAGCCGGGGTAGGCGATGAATTTCTTGAGCCTTATGGTAAATATAAGGCAAAGGTTGATTTATCATATGCCGATACTAAAGATAAAGAGGGCAAGCTTGTTCTTGTAACCGCTATTACACCTACACCTGCAGGTGAGGGTAAAACTACAACTACAATCGGTCTTGCAGATGGTATGAATCTTATCGGCAAAAACACTTGCGTTGCACTTCGTGAGCCTTCTCTTGGCCCTGTTTTCGGTGTTAAGGGTGGTGCTGCAGGCGGCGGCTATGCTCAGGTTGTACCTATGGAGGATATTAACCTTCATTTTACAGGTGACTTCCATGCAATCGGTGCTGCAAACAACCTTCTTGCTGCTATGCTTGATAACCACATTCAGCAGGGTAATGCTCTCGGTATTGACGTAAAAAGAATTACCTGGAAGCGTTGCGTTGATATGAACGACAGACAGCTTCGTAATATCGTTGATGGTCTTGGTGGCAGAATGCAGGGCGTTCCCCGTGAAGATGGTTTTGACATTACTGTTGCAAGTGAGGTTATGGCTGTTTTCTGTCTTGCTACATCAATCACAGACCTTAAAGAGCGTCTTGCACGTATAGTTGTTGCTTACGATTACAGCGGTAAGCCTGTTACTTGCGGTGATATCAAGGCACAGGGTGCTATGACAGCACTTCTTCTTGATGCGGTTAAGCCCAACCTTGTTCAGCCTCTTGAGGGTACACCTGCCTTTGTACATGGCGGTCCTTTTGCAAATATTGCACACGGCTGTAACACAGTTCTTGCTACAAAAATGGCAATGCGTACAGCAGATTATGCTATTACTGAAGCAGGCTTCGGTGCTGACCTTGGTGCAGAAAAATTCCTTGATATCAAGTGCCGTGCAGCCGGGCTTAAGCCCTCTGCTGTTGTAGTTGTTGCTACAGTACGTGCACTCAAAATGCATGGTGGTCTTAAGAAAGATCAGTTGGGTGAAGAGAATATTGAGGCTCTCGGTAATGGTATTCCTAACCTTCTTCGTCATGTTTCAAATATCAAAAATGTATATAAGCTTCCTTGTGTTGTTGCAGTAAACCGTTTCCCCACAGATACAGATGCTGAAATTGATTTCATTATTGCAAAGTGTAAAGAGCTTGGTGTAAACACAGTTCTTTCAACTGTTTGGGCAGATGGCGGTAAAGGTGGCGTTGAACTTGCGAAAGAGGTTGTTCGCCTTTGTGAAGAAGAGGATAACTCAGGCTTCACATTCTCTTACGAGGATGATACAACTATCGAAGAAAAGCTTGAAGCTATCGTAACAAAGGTTTATGGCGGCGATGGTGTTGACCTTACAACAAATGCTAAAAAACAGTTAGAAACACTTGTTGCTGATGGTTTTGGCAACCTTCCCGTTTGTGTTGCAAAAACACAGTACAGCTTCTCGGATGACCCCACAAAGCTTGGTGCACCTGATGGCTTCAGAGTAACCGTACGTAACCTTAAGGTATCTGCAGGTGCAGGCTTTATTGTTGCACTTACAGGTGATATTATGACTATGCCCGGTTTACCTAAAGTACCTGCTGCAGAGCGTATTGATGTTACAGAGGATGGCAAGATTGTAGGTCTCTTCTAAAAATAAATTATTCGGAGTTATACATAATGGAAAACACAACAGAAAAAAAGAAAATAGTTTTAAGCTGTATTCAGCCAACAGGTACACCTACCTTGGGTAACTACCTTGGTGCGCTTAAAAACTGGAAAAATATGTGTGATGATTACAACTGCCTTTACGGTGTTGCAGACCTTCACTCAATTACTGTGCCCACATTCCGCGAGAATCCTGCACAGCTTAAGAAAAATACACTTGAGCTTTACGCTCTGCTTATAGCACTTGGTATTGACCCTGAAAAGAATGTTGTTTTTGTACAGAGTCACGTGCCTACACACGCTCAGCTCGGCTGGATTCTTAACTGCTATACTCAGTTTGGTGAAGCTTCAAGAATGACTCAGTTTAAAGAAAAAAGTCAGAAATTAGGCGAAAATATTTCAGTAGGTCTTTTCGATTACCCCGTGCTTATGGCGGCAGATATTCTTGTTTATGGTGCTGATTATGTGCCGATTGGTGCAGATCAGAAGCAGCATCTTGAACTTGCCCGTAACATCTGTGACAGATTCAATATGATTTACGGCAATACACTTAAAATGCCTGAACCATTTATCGGTAAAAAGGGTGCAAAGATTACTTCACTTCAGGACCCCACTAAAAAGATGAGCAAATCTGATGATAATCCTAAATCATATATCACACTCCTTGACGAGCCTAACGTGATTATGAAAAAGATCAGAAGTGCTGTTACAGACAGCGAGGCTTGTGTGCGCTATGCAGAGGGTAAAGAGGGTATTAATAACCTTATGACCATCTACTCATGCTGTACAGGTAAATCCTTTGAAGAAATCGAAAAAGAGTTTGAGGGCAAGGGCTACGGTGAATTTAAAACTGCAGTAGGTGAGGCGGTTGTTAATGAGCTTGCCCCTGTACAAGCACGTTATAAAGAGCTTATTGCCGATAAAAAGTATCTTGAAGAGTGTATGGCAAAGGGTGCTGAGTTTGCAACACGCATTTCACAGCGTACACTTGATAAGGTAATGAAAAAGGTAGGCTTTTATCCTTCAAAATAAAATAACAACATTCAAAAAGAATATTGTTATTCGGTGAGTTTATGAAATTACTTATTCTGAAAGTTTTTGTTTTTGCTATCAGGGTACTTTACGCCCCGATGAAATTACGAAAAACACAAAATAAAATTCTGTGGCTTTCCCGTCAGAGTAACGAAAAATCTTCGGATATGACAACCCTTGAGTCTGCGATTAACAATGCGGAGCCGAGCGTTAAGCAGGTATTCAGATTGCGTAGGCTTAAAGACGAAAGTGCCGTAACCTTATCATATATTTTCGGTATAATCGGCGATATGTGGCATATAGCCTCAGCAAAGGTTGTTATTGTTGATACCTATTCAATACCTGTTTCGTGCCTTAAGCATAAGGAAGGTACCAAGGTTGTACAGATATGGCACGCACTTGGTGCTGTTAAGAGGTTTGGTCTTCAGTCCGTAGGTAAAGCTCAGGGCAGGGCAGAGGGTGTTTCAAAGGTCCTTTGTATGCACCGCAATTACGATTACGTTATAGCGCCGTCGAAAGCAACGGCTGATATTTACTGTAAGGCATTCGGTTGTGATGAGTCAAATATAAAAATATTATCATTACCGGGTGTCGACACCCTTCTTGATAACACTAATCGTAAAGAAGAATTTTTGTCACTTAATCCACAGTATAAGGGTAAAAAGCTTGTGGCATATATCCCTACGTTCAGAAACGATGACGATATTTATGCCAATAGCTTGGTTAAGGCATTTAACCTGCAGGGTGAGTATGCACTTGTTGTTTCTGCGCATCCTTTAAGCAAAACTGCCGCGACAGGTCAATACAAAATCAATGGTAACTTCAGTAGCCGTGATTTAATGAAGCTTTGTGATATTAACATCACAGATTATTCTGCATGTGCAATCGAGGGCGCTTTGCTTAATAAGCCACTATATTTCTATGTGCCTGATTATGATATTTATAAGGCAGAGCAAGGGCTTAATATTGATATTAAAAGTGAGCTTATTTCAGCCGTTTTTGATAGTGCAGAGTCTCTTGTTTCTGCACTTGGCACAGAATATGATTTTCAAAAACTTAACGCCTTTTCAAGGCGCTATGTTGAGAATATAAATACTGATAATACTGAGCGGTTAACATCATTTATCTGCTCATTGTTAAAAGGAGAATTATTATGAAAAGAATTTTAACCTATGGTACGTTTGACCTTCTCCATTATGGTCACATCCGCATTCTTAAACGTGCAAAGGAGCTTGGCGATTACCTTGTGGTTGCTCTTTCAACTGATGAATTTAATGCAACAAAGGGTAAAAAGGCTTACCACAGCTACGAAACACGTAAAAAGATGCTTGAGGCAATCCGTTACGTTGACCTTGTTATTCCCGAAAATAACTGGGAGCAAAAGATTCAGGACATCAAGGACTATAAAATTGATGTTTGCGTAATGGGTGATGACTGGGCAGGTAGCGATAAGTTTGACTACCTTAAAGAGTATTGTGAGGTTAAGTTCCTTGAACGTACCCCCGGTGTTTCAACAACAATGATTAAAAATGACCTTCAGCTTCAGGAAACTGTTGATGGTGTTGATCAGGTCCCCAAGACATAATTTCTCTGTAAAACAAAAAGCTATCGGACAATGTTTTGTCCGATAGCTTTTTTTATTGTAACAACTCATAAAACTCGTTAACCGCGTTTTCGTTATATTTCTTATAATCTGTTGTGAGCATTGGCACATCACCTTTGAACAATAGCCTGAAGCCATTTTCAACACCCTCGTCGGTGTTATCAACAAGTGTGCCGTTGTTCTTTTTCATAAACAGTCTTGGTCCTGTGATATCAGTTGAAACAACAGGCAGACCAAGTATATCAGCCTCTGCAATAACAAGACCAAAGCCCTCGTAGAATGAGCCTAATAAAAAGCCGTCACAAGCCTTTACAACGGGTAATGGGTTCGTCATTGACATAATAAGTATAACATTGTTGCCACAAGGTAAAGCTTTTATACGCTCCCTTAATTTGTCGTAAAGCCCGTAATTCTGATAACCGCCTATAATCATAAAATAGGTGTTGTTGTTTTCCTGCCATACTTTATTAAAGGCATCAAGCATTCTTTCGTGACCCTTTTCGGGGGAGTATCTGCCAACAGTAACAACTACTTTAGCGTCGCTTTCAAGTATTTCTTTAAGCTTTTCAAATTCAACGTTACATTGGGTTGAGCCTTCGTCAAACATCATTTCAAGATTACCACGCTCAATTATTTCGTTGTATGAAATCACGTTATGCGTAATCTTAAAGTGGTCTGTGGTTTTTGCGAATGTTGATGTCGGTTCAATAAGGTCCTCGGTAACAAGGGCAACGTTATTATATGTTGAATAGGCGTATTCAAGAATATCTTGTCTTTGGTTACCCTTGGTTTTGATTTCTTCAACCATATCGTTGTGTACGTATATTGATGTGTTACAGTCAAATCCTGCAAAAAATAAAATGTATCTGGGACCATAGCCATTGAACTGAATTGCATTGTCAAAGTGTGCATTACCAAAATTTCGTTTTACTTCAAGCGTCCATTCATCCTTGAGTAACTTGTTTATAAAACCAACCTTAATAAAATTGATTTTTATAAGACAAGACATAAGGAAAGCGTGCCACCAGATGTTTTTATACACACTCAGATTCATAGCGCCGTGAGTAGGTATATAGCTGATGCCATCGGGTAATGCAGCAATAGTTTCCTGATGCTCTTTTGCTTTCTTTGAGGGGAAGCATACATAATAGTTATATCTACTTCTGTCAATATTCTTTAAAAGGTTAAGTACAGATGTTGTGATACCGTTCTTATCAAGGTTACCAACATACATAAGCACATTTTCTTTGCCGTTGCAAGGCATATCCCTGACAACTGTTTTACCTGGGGCTTTGCCTTCAAACACAAGTTTTAAAAGGTTTTTGGTAGCATCCGGGCAATCATAAGAGCAGTATTCTTTTATGAAATTACTGTCGTCATATTGCTTTGGTGAGCGTAACTCATTAATTACCTCGTCAACTGTTGTAGCCTTGGGGAAGGGTAGGTCTGAAAAAGGCTTATAAACACCTCTGTCAGCAAAATATTCTTCCTCATCGTACGCAAACAAAATACATTTTTTACCTGTAACTGCATAGTCATAAAATACGCTTGAATAGTCGGTTATAAGGCAGTCTGTACAGTTAAGAAAATCGTATGTTTCATACTGTTCAGGGAATTTTTTGATGTGCTTATAGCCTGATAAATCAAGGCTTTTGATTGCTATGGGGTGTAAGTTAACAAATAAAATTTCGTCATCACAAAGCTTGCTGTCTATCTCATCAAGGTAAGTCTTTTGCTGATTGTTTGCATCCTCGTTAACATCACCCAAAGCACCGCGCCAGGTGGGCATATATGCGTATACTTTGTTGTAGCCCGTTGCCTCTTTCTTGCGTATTTCTTCGGCTCTTTTTTTGTCAAATAAAATTGTGTTTCTGGGATAGCCGTTAAGTACAATTTTATTTTTTACGATGTTTTTAAGCATATAATCCTCAAGCATATGCTCCATCGTGTATTCATTTGGGTATAAAAGGTAGTCAGCAAACAAAAAGTTTTTTTGTGCGTTACCTATTGTGTGCATAGAGTTTTTTATAGATTTACCGAGTGTTTTAAGGGGAGTGCCGTGCCAGGTGTTTACGTAAACCTGACCATCTTTTTTGTTAAAATATGGTAAAAAAGTATTGTCATTAAAAAGATATTTGGCAGTGGCAAGTGCTTTCATATATCTGAATGAGTACACAGGTGCAAGGGTAACGTTTTTTATATTGTAATTATCGAGTATTGTTTTTATTTTGCTTTTGCTTTTTTTTCTGCAGCTGAAGTAAATTGTATAGTCATTGTATTGCGGGTTTTGGGCAATTTCCTGCAAAATATAAAACATATTGCCGTTTATATCGTTACCTTGCTGCGATTCAAGCAAAATAGCTTTATTATCGATATAATCTTTTTTTAACCATTTTGCGTAGTGAGCAAATTTGAAAAGAGTATAAACCCAACGCATAATTGAGTTAATTGTAGCAGGGTTTAATAATTTTTTTAACATAGCACAAAGCCCCCGAAAGATTTTGTTGTGTGTAATTATATCATAATAAGGTGTATTTTGCCATATATTTTTAATTTATAATAATCTATTTGTAAAATATCCGTTTTGTCCGTCTTTTTTCGACGGACTTTTTCTTTTGTTAAGGCTAATATATAGGGGATTAAAAAAGGAGGATTTGTATATGTCTGTAGCATTGAAATTAAAAAACAATGTCCTAACTATTCTGATAAAGGGTGAAATTGACCACCACACAGCTCCTGCAATACGTGAAAGCATAGATGATGCAATTGCGGTAAATTGTAACGCAAACCTTGTAATCCTTGATTTTTCAGGTGTTTCGTTTATGGATAGCTCGGGTGTTGGTCTTGTGATGGGGCGTTACAGATTACTTGCGCCAATGGGTAAAAGACTTCAGGTAGATAACCTTTCTGCCCGTGATTTTCAGATACTCAAAATGTCGGGTATCGGCAAGCTCACCACCCTTAACCAACGTTATGACAATGTAAAGGAGAAAAAATATGACAAAGATTAACGAATTAAAAATGACCATAGACAGTAAATCGGTTAACGAAAGCTTTTCGCGTGTGGCTGTGGCGGCTTTTTCATCACAGCTTGATATGACTGTTGAGGAATTAGGCGATATAAAAACAGTTGTCAGCGAGGCTGTAACCAACTGTATCGTACATGCTTACAGTAATTCAATAGGCAAAGTTTACATAACCTGTACTGTCTTTGCAGAGGGTGTTATAAGGGTCAGTATACGTGATAAGGGCTGTGGTATTCCCGATATCAAAAAAGCACGTGAGCCATTGTACACAAGTGTAGGCGGTGAACGCTCAGGGCTTGGTTTTTCGGTTATGGAAAGCTTTTCAGATAAGCTTCGTGTGCGCTCAAAGGTGGGCGTCGGTACAACCGTTACCTTTGAAAAAATAATAAAGGGCAAGGCAAGATGAATAAAGACAAAATGGTGACGGATAATCTCGGTCTTGTACATTCCTGTGCAAATCGTTTTCGTAACAGAGGTGTTGAGTACGAGGATTTGTTTCAGGCTGGGTGTGTGGGACTTTTAAAAGCCATAGACGGCTTTGATGAGAGTCTTGGTTTTGTGTTTTCAACCTATGCCGTACCTGCCATTCTTGGTGAAATTAAACGTATTTTTCGTGATGGCGGAGCTATAAAGGTCAGCAGGGGGATAAAAGAAAAATCACGCCTTATGTGGGCAGAAAAAGAAAAGCTTGAAAACATAATGGGGCGTGAGCCTACAATAGCAGAGCTTGCTGAATTTACTGAAATGTCTGTTTGTGAGGTCAGCGAGTTGCTGCTTGCAACCCAACCTGTTTTATCACTTACCCCTGAAAACGATTTTGATAACAATGAAATTGAAATTCCTGTTGAGGGTGAGCAAAATAAAATTGATGAGAGAATCTGCCTTGCGGAATGTATTCATGCTCTTTCTGAAAGTGATCGTAAAATAATAGATTTGCGGTATTATAAAGCACTCACTCAGTCAGCAGTTGCTAAGCAGTTAGGTATGTCGCAGGTGCAGGTTTCACGCCGCGAAAAGAAAATTTTAAGTGAAATACGGCAAAAAATGAGCGTGTAGTATGTACTTTACTCACTCTAAACAAAAAATAGGAGTAGCGTAGCCAAAAGAATGTAAAAAATGATAGTGGAAAAATACAATAATATACTTGAAAAAATACCTTGTATGTTATAAAATATATTCGGTAAAAAATTAACAATTTAAAAGGAGTTAAACATTATGGGTCTTTTAAACAAAAAAACAGTTGATGATATCAACGCAAAAGGCAAAAAGGTTCTCGTTCGTTGCGACTTTAACGTTCCTCTTAAGGATGGCGTTATTACTGACGAAAACCGTATAACAGCAGCACTCCCCACTATCAAAAAGCTTATTGCTGATGGCGCACAGGTTATCCTTTGCTCACACCTTGGCAAGGTTAAAAACGGACCAAATGAGAAGGAGTCACTTGCACCTGTTGCAAAAAGACTTGCTGAAGTTCTTGGTCAGGATGTTGTTTTCGCAGCAGATGACGTAGTTGTTGGCGAAAATGCAAAGAAGGCTGTTGCAGAAATGAAGGATGGCGACGTTGTTCTTCTTCAGAATACTCGTTTCCGCCCCGAAGAAACAAAGAACGGTGAAGAGTTCTCAAAAGAACTTGCATCACTTTGTGATATCTATGTAAACGATGCTTTCGGTGCAGCTCACAGAGCACACTGTTCAACAGTTGGTGTTGCATCTTTTGTTGAAGAAGCAGCTGTTGGTTACCTTATGGGTAAAGAGCTTAAGTACCTTGGTAACGCTGTTGAGGATCCTCAGAGACCCTTCGTTACTATCCTTGGTGGCGCAAAGGTTGCAGACAAGCTCAACGTTATCGAAAACCTTCTTAACAAGGCAGATACACTTATCATCGGTGGTGGTATGGCTTACACATTCCTTGCAGCAAAGGGCTACACAGTAGGTACATCACTCCTTGATGAAACAAAGATTGACTACTGTAAGGATATGCTTGCAAAGGCTGATGAAAAGGGCGTTAAGATTCTTCTTCCTGTTGTCGTTACAACAGCAAAGGATTTCCCCAACCCCATCGATGCTGAAATCGAAGTTACAATCTACGATGCAGACAAAATCCCTGCAGATGCTATGGGTCTTGACATCGGTCCTAAGACAGCTGAGCTTTATGCAGATGCTGTTAAGTCAGCAAAGACAGTAGTTTGGAACGGACCTATGGGCGTATTTGAGAACCCCACTCTTGCAAAGTGTACAATTGCAGTTGCTAAATCACTTGCAGAAACAGATGCTACAACAATCATCGGTGGTGGTGACTCTGCAGCAGCAGTTAACACACTTGGCTTCGGTTCAAAGATGAGCCACATCTCAACTGGTGGCGGTGCATCACTTGAGTTCCTTGAGGGTAAGGCACTTCCCGGTATCGAAGCAGTTAACGATAAATAATTTATTGCGCACATTTCACGTTTTTCTGCCCACTCGGAGTATCTTTATACACCGTCGGGGCAGAGAAAACGCAAACTGCACGCAATCTCTTATTTATCACGTTTAAAGAAGTTTGTGTGGGGCTTATGGGTTTCCAAACTCGCGTATCTTAATGCGCTTCGGGGTCGCTAACTCACCAACTACGCACACTCTATTCCTTATCACGTAAAGGGTAGAAGGTTGTTGTGCTGATTCGTTATTGCTCGGAGTATCTTTATACACCGTCAGGGCAGAGAAAACGTAAACTGCACGCAATCTCTTATTTATCACGTATAAGTGAGGTTTTACAGTTTGTGAGAGGTTCTGAACTCGCGTATCTTTATACGCTTTGGGGTCGCTAACTCACCAACTACGCACACTCTATTTTTTATCACATAGTGTAAAAAATATATCAGTTTAAATTCAAATATTCTTTCTGAAAGGGAAATTATTATGGATAAATCACTTCGTAAAGCAGTTATCGCAGGTAACTGGAAAATGAACAAAACTCCTGACGAGGCAAAGGCAATCATCAATGAGATGAGGCCTCTCGTTGCAGATGCAGATTGTGACGTTGTTCTTTGTGTTCCTTACATTGACATCTTCGCAGCACAGGAAGCAGCTGCAGGCTCAAATATCAAAATCGGTGCCGAAAACTGCCATTGGGCAGAGAGCGGTGCTTTCACAGGTGAAGTTTCAGCTCCTATGCTTAAGGCTATCGGTGTTGATTATGTTATCATCGGTCACTCTGAAAGAAGACAGTACTTCGGTGAAACAGACGAAACTGTTAACAAGAGAGTACGTGCTGCTCTTGACAGCGGTCTTACAGTTATTCTTTGTGTAGGTGAGCTTCTTGATGAGCGTAAAAAAGGCGTTACAATGGAAGTTGTTCGTTCACAGACAAAGATTGCACTCCAGGGTGTATCAAACGAAGAGCTTGACAGAATTATAATTGCTTACGAGCCTGTTTGGGCTATCGGCACAGGTGAAACTGCAACAGCTGATCAGGCTGATGAGGTTAACCATGCTATCCGTGAGGTTCTTGGTGAAATCTATTGTCCCAAATGTGCTGAGCGCGTTACAATTCAGTACGGTGGCTCAATGAATGCTAAAAATGCAGCAGAGCTTCTTGATAAGGTTGATGTTGACGGCGGTCTTATCGGCGGTGCATCACTTAAGGCAGAGGACTTCTCAGTTATCGTTAAAGCAGCAAGCATCTAACTTATAAAAACAGGGCAGGCAAATTGTCTGCCCACTGTTTTGTTTTTTAAAGAGTTTTGAAAATATAACATAAATTTGAAAAGGCAGGAAATATAAATGTCAAAGAAAGTACTTCTTGTTGTAATGGATGGTATCGGCTATTCCAAAACTGGCTTAGGCGATGCTGTTACACTTGCAAATACACCCGTCCTTGATAAGCTCCTTAAGGAGTGCCCTAACGTTCGTCTTAAAGCACACGGTGCAGCAGTAGGTCTTCCCTCAGATGACGATATGGGTAACAGTGAGGTTGGTCACAACGCTCTTGGTTGTGGTCAGGTTTATTCTCAGGGTGCAAAGCTTGTTAATGAATCAATTGAATCAGGTAAAATCTATTCATCATCTGCATGGAAGGAGATTGCAGGTAACTGTGTCGAAAAATCTTCAACACTTCACTTTATTGGTCTTCTTTCAGATGGTAATGTTCACTCAAATATTTCACACCTTATTGAAATGCTTAAGCAGGCAAAGGCTGACGGTGTAAAGAACATTCGTTGTCATATCCTTCTTGATGGTCGTGACGTACCTGCAACATCAGGTCTTGTTTACGTTGAACAGCTTGAAAATGCTCTTTCAGAGCTTAATGATGACACATTCTGTGGCAAAATCGCATCAGGTGGCGGCAGAATGGTTGTTACAATGGACCGTTATCAGGCTAACTGGAATATGGTTAAGGTTGGTTGGGATACTCACGTTAAGGGTATCGGCAGACAGTTTGCAACTGCAGCCGAGGCTATTGAAACATATCGTGCAGAAAATGAAGGTATGATTGACCAGGATCTTCTTCCCTTTGTTATTGCAGAGAATGGTGAGCCTGTAGGCACAATCAACAACGGTGATAGTGTTGTTCTTTTCAACTTCCGTGGTGACCGCGCTATTGAGCTTTCAATGGCATTCGATAATGATGAATTCACATACTTTGATCGTGGCGAAAAGCTTGATGTTTGCTATGCAGGTATGCTTCAGTATGATGGTGACCTTAAGCTCCCCGAGCGTTACCTTGTTAACCCCCCTGAAATTAAGGATACACTTTCTGAGCTTCTTGTTGCACAGGGTATGAATCAGTTTGCAGTTTCTGAAACACAGAAATATGGCCACGTAACATACTTCTGGAGTGGTAACAAGAGCGATAAATTCTCAGAAGAGCTTGAAACATTTATGGAGATTCCTTCAGATAAGGTTTCATTTGATGAGCGCCCCTGGATGAAATCTGCAGAGGTTACTGATGCAGTTATCGAGGCTATGGAAAGCGGTAAATATGACTTTATCCGTTGCAACTATCCCAACGGTGATATGGTAGGTCATACAGGTAACCTTGATGCTACAATCACAGCTGTTGAGGCTGTTGACCTTGGTCTTGCACGTGTGCTTAAGGTTGCTGATAAGTGTGACGTAACTGTGCTTATCACAGCTGACCATGGTAATGCTGATGAAATGCTTGAAAAAGACAAAAAGGGTAATATTGCACCCCGTACAGCTCACTCACTTAACGAAGTACCTTTCATTATTTACAGTAAAGATGCTTACGAAGTAAAAGAGGGCACATTCGGTCTTGCAAACGTTGCACCTACAGTTGCAAAGATTTTCGGCATTGAGCCATACGCTTCTTGGGAAGAATCAGTTATTAAATAATTGATATAAAATAAAATGAGTTATCAGTCCAAATGGATTGATAACTCTTTTTTATCTTTGATTTTTAATTAGCTCAAATTCACCGCTTTTTAATATCCGTAGTAAATCTTCATTTGATTTTATAGGCTCTTTTGTGATTATACCACCAAAGCCAACACCACTTTCTCTGTGGCAGTCGCTTCCGCTTGTCATAACAGATGCATTAATCTCTTTTGCCCATTTAAGAGAGTTGTCGTTTGCTTCTTTGTCGGCTTTTGCATTAAAAACCTCAACTCCGTCCAAATATTCTGGATTTGCCCTTTTTATGTATTTTCTGAAAGGGTGAGCCTGAATGAATAAGCAACCCTTTTCTCTGAGTAGTTTACTTGCTCTTTTAATATAAAGTGAAAGCAAAAACGGCAGTTTATAAAGCATATCTTCATTTACACCATATACAAGGTAATCATTTACTGTTGCGTAAAAGCGCAGCTCAAGACCAAGCATAACGGTGAAATCATCTGTTTCACATTCTTTTGCCTTGCGATATCCTTCTAAAAAGTGGTCAATAGCCTTTTTCTTGTTAAAAAATTCTGAAATGTGAAAGGTCATAGGGGAGTAGTGGTCGGTTATAACAATACCGGAATAACCTGCCTCCTTGTATTTATCAACAAGGTCCTTTGCATCTATATCACCGCACCAGCTTGTGTTTTTAGTGTGTGCGTGTATTTCATATTTGTATTCCATAAAATCACCTGCCAAGCCTTGATATTATACACTATAAATTCTTAATTATCAATTTGTTTTACATATTTTTACAATGTGTTAAAAATTTACTTGAAATGTTATCTGATATGGTATATTCTATTATCATAAACAATTCAGGAGGATTAGGTAATGAACTTTTTCCAGGAAATTATAGCAATTCTTTCCGCAATCTGTATGCTTTTGACAGGCTTTATGGATTACGGTACCCCAACTTCCAGTAAGAGTGTTAACCTTGTAAGGGAGGATAAGCTGATTTTCGACCAGGCATTGTATGCAGGGCAGGGTATCACAACAGATGGTGAATATTATTACACATCAGGCTCACTTACAGGTATCGGCGTGACTGCCCTTGCAAAGTGGGATGCTGATACAATGGAGCTTATTTGTACAAATGACAGCCCCATTCCCGAGCTTTATAAGAACATATATAAGTCTGACCACGTAGGTGGCATCAGCTACTATAACGGCTTGATTTATGCTGCAGTTGAAAATGCATCAGAGGATTATAACCTTGTTATCATCTATGATTGCGAAACTCTTGAGCTTGTAGAGGTTTATAAGGTTAAAAGCGATATACTCATTGATGGTATTCCGTGGTGTGCAGTTGATGGTGACAATGGCTATCTTTATTGCTCACCCTTTAACGAGGTTGAGTGTATTGTAGCTTTTGACCTTGAAACTATGGAGTTTTCGCACGTAATAGAGCTTTCAACACCCCTTAAACGCATTCAGGGCGGTGAGGTATATGAAGGCGTACTTTATCTTTCGAACGATGATAAAAACAGTAATACCGAAAGAGTTTATGGTGTTGATATCGGCACTGGTAAGGTAACCACAATATGCTCACGCACGCTTCCCTCAATGGCAGGTAACGAGGCAGAGGGCATAACAGTTTACCCAATGGAAGATGGTACAATCTACCATATCCTTGATTACGATAAAACAGTTGGTGTTTACGTAAGACATTACGAAATAGTTGAATAAAATCAATATAAATATTACAGAGCAACTCACGTTATGCGAGTTGCTCTGTTTTGTTATGTGTCTATATCTATATCTATGTCATACTTCTCATCAATAAGAATATGATTGACACCATACTGTTTTGCAAGTACTGAATACTGTCTGTTATCCTCAAGTACGCTTTCAATAGTGCAATCAGAGTCATCTAATCTGTTTTCAATAACATTGGCATATCGCTTAATATCCTCAAAGTTGTTTTTGATATAACACTCGCTCATAACAAGGCAATAGTACCTGATGTTTTTGCGGTACTCATCTGTAAAATCACTTTCCCAATCAAATGGGATATAACAGCCCTCAACAATTAAATTCTGTTTGTTTTCAATTGCTGTTTTAATCATTTCCTTTACAATGGGCCACAAATATCGGGTTAAATCCTCATCATTACTTAATGGGGTCAGTTCTGTATTGTTAGTGCGAATTAATCCCATTTTAAGGTGGTCTATTGAAAGGTAAGGATATTTATATTTCTCAAGCAATTTTTGTGCAAGGGTTGTTTTGCCTGTGTGTGATGCACCTGTTATCAAAACTATCATTTGAAATCCTCTTAAACTGCATTAAACATAAGTATAATAGCCTTTTGACCTTCGGGTAAAGGTAAGGTAATACCATCATTCATAAGCTCTTTGCCTGTTAAAGTATATATCTTTTTGGGGTTATCAATATCATATACTTTGTATGTTTTTGCTTCTGAAAGACCATTAAGCTTAACTGTATATTCTGTATCGGTTACCTTTTCGCGCTTATAAATGAGTGCTGTACCTTTAAGCGCATCTTCACTCAAAAATTCCATAGCATGCATTTTGTTGTTGTCATAGCTACCAAAATCAAGGGGATAATAGTTGCCACCCATTAAGCCTCTTTGCTCTGAGTAAAAGCTGAAATCAGGGTGAGTGTGTGCACCGAAGTCCATAAGCAGAAGTGGCATAATGTCAGATCTTACGGCATATTCATCCTGCATATAAATTGCAGAGCCTGTAATGGGTAACCAAAATGAAATGCCGTATGTATGTGACTGTGTAGCATCAAAAAGGTCGGGGTGGTAGCTACAGTTGTAGTCACTGCGCCAGAATGCAATACTACGGTACGCCATTTCAAGGTCAAGTCTTTTACCACCTGATGCACAGTTGTCTATAATAAGTCCATCAATGTTTTCTGTAAGGTAATCAAGGTATCTGTAAAGGTTTGTTACATAGTGGTTTTCACAAATACCTGTTCTGCCGCCATAATATTCATTATCTGCAGTTTGCCAATATTTGTATGGCGCAAAGTTGAAGTCCTGACGGTAAATTGTAACACCATTTTCTTTCATAGATTTAAGCAGATAGTTACAATAATATTTAAAGGCATCTTCGTTGGCAAGATTCCACATAATGTTTTCTTCGCCGTTAACTTCGATGATCCACTGTGGGTTTTTTGCACCAACGTTGTGGAAGTGTGTGCCCGGATAAATTCTTTCGGGCTCATACCATAAGGTATGACCAAGGCCCTTTTTCTTTGCATAACCTGAAAGCTCAGCAATACCTTTGTCATAGCGTTTTGTATCAACTGTCCAGTTACCTACGCCATCATACCAACCCTCGTTATAACTGTACCAACCTGCATCCATCCAGAAGGCATCTGTCTGCTTGTAGATTGAATCGTCAATCCCATCAAGGATTTCAATGATTTCATCAGAGGTTCTTGTGTGTGTAGGTCCTGCAACCTCAAGCACTGTGTATGAACTCTTTTTAACGTTTTCGGGGTAAACTGAATACATAATCCATTTTCTGAACAGATTAAAGCCTTTAAGGGCGTTGTCGTTATCATAGAATGATACAGAAACAAGTGGTGAGCGTACGCTTTCACCGGGTAAAAGATAAGCATTGAAATTTTCTTGTTTGACAGTAATGCTTGTTGCACCATCTTTACCTGATATACCTGATGCCCATTGTCCTGTCCAGCCTATACCAAGCATCATACCAAACTCTTTACCATGAATGTTGAAGTAGGGAAGATATTTCTCGGTTGGCTTGCCTTCGTTACCGCTAAAGACTTTTTCCGTAGCAGAAACAGTCTTTCTGATAAGTGAAAAGTCACTTGCAGCGGTGTCGCTACCCATCGAGTAGTAAAGGTCTGCCTTACCTGTTGCAAATGATGAATCAAGTGCATAAAAATCACTTATAACACCTGAATTACCTTTGCCGGTATTTTTTATGTATACAGTCCATTGGCAGGTGCTGTTGCTTTCAAATATGGTGGCTTCAACTGTTACCTCAAGACCTGTTGTCTTGTTGGTTAACACAATATCGGTAGTTTTGCCGCCTGTATATTTGTTGTTTGATTTGTTTTCTGTTGCTTTCATTTCCCACTCGGCAGGGTTAAATTCCTTGCCGTTAACCTTAAAGGTGAAGGGATATTTTTTATTGTTACCAAAGAAATTATCGTTAAACCATTTGGTGCAAAGCCCTTTTTCATTAGCGGTCAAGGTCATTTCTTGCGCACTTATGGTATCAAATTTTATGTTCTTTTTATAATCAAGTGCCTTTATGTTTTCAATGTTAAGAATATAAACTCCTCCGCACGAAACTATGAAATAAATAACCGCAAGTATAATGTTCAAAATTTTAAATTTATATTTGGCTTTAATGGCTTTAATAATAAATGAAATTAAAAGCAGAATACCCGATAATGCAAATACGATTGTGAAGGTTTTTACTGTAACTGTTTCGTTAAGCAGATATTCTTCGTTATGCAGTATATTAACGTTTGCATTTATGCCCCAAATCAAGCCGTGAAATAAAGCGTTTCCTGCTAAAAATGAAATTAATTTAGCAATAAAATTTGCGTTTTTGAATACCGTTTTAATAAACAAAAGCACAAACCAACCTAGCGCAATGCCCGAAATGACATCGTAAAGCTGTACGTTAAAATCGTTTGCAAAGCCACCGAATATGTACCAGAGGGAATATGATGAATATATAAGTAAACCCAATAGTATGGTAGTTATATATGCATCAAAAAAATTGTTGTTTTTTAATTTTTCCATAGCTTCATCTCCATTGATTGCCAGTTGTTTTTTCTATTGTTACTATATTAATTCTGATGTGTGCGGCACCTTTGATATTCTCGGATGTGCACCTGTAAGATGTGAAATATCGCGATATTTCGGAATGTTTTCATCGTCAAATAAACCTTCGGGGATTTGTGAAGTCCAGCCTAACTCGTTAAATTCAGGGCTTTTTATACCAAAGGCGTACAATACAATCGATGCAAGGTCACGTATATTCATGTTATCAATCGTGCCATTCTTAACACTATTACCGCAGGCGGCAAATGTAACGTATTTTTCACCATCTGTCCAGCCTCCGTGACTGCCACCTTCACCATTACCGGGGTTTGTACCACCATGGTCAGCAATCACAATAAACAGGGTGTCATCAATAATATCAGCATCCTTTGTGGCAGTGAAAACATCATTTATCAGTAAATCAACCTCGTGTATTCTTTTAAGGTGTTTTTCCGTTCCGTAGCCATAGCGGTGACCTGCGCCATCAACGCTGTCAAACTGAATAAAAAGGAAGTCGGGCTTTTTTGATTTTATGTAGTCACAAATAATCGGTGTCAGCTCATCATCGTGTGCAGTATTGTGGGTCACGTCAAGATTGTTTTCAACAATGCCATATGTAATGGGGTTCCAATCGCAAAACGAACCAAGCTCCGCTTCAGGGTATTTTTCTTTTATTCTTCTGAAAAGCGAAGGGAATGGGGAGTCAATAGGGTATGGGGTTGACTCTACAATACCATTTGTCAGCTTGTGTATTTCGGGACCAACTCCTAAAAGCATAGAGCCCCAGCATTCGGCACTTATAGACGGTTTAGACGATAACGCACCAAACGTAACAGCACCTTTACTGAATATTCGGTCAAAATTAGGGGTGTCTGCATCCTTAAAAAAAGAACCTGCACCATCAATGCCTAACACTATTACATGCGAGAATTTTCTTTTCATATGTATCACCTTTAACTTGCGTATATTTCTATTATAAAACAATAAATATCACAATTCAACATTTATTTGTGGTGTTAGTATAAATTGGTTTGTTGCAGGTGGTTAAAATAAATATGTTGAAAAAATTAAAACTTTCTGTTATTATTTATATATAAAATAAAATTTTATTTTAAGGGAGTAATAATTATGGCAGAATTCAAATACGAAATTCAGGAGAATTTAGGTGTAATTTCAGAGTCTTCAAACGGCTGGTCAAGAGAGCTTAACCTTATCTCTTGGAATGGTGGCAACCCTAAGTACGATATCCGTGACTGGGCACCCGAGCATGAAAAGATGGGTAAGGGTATCGGCCTTACAAAAGATGAGCTCGAATCACTTTACAACATCATCGGCGAAGTTCTTGGTAAATAATTACATAATTTCAAATGGTCAACCTCTGTAAAATGGGGTTGACCGTTTTTGTTAATTATCAGCTCTTTTTACACCGGCTTCTCATATCAGTAAAATCACATTTTTAACACTATTATTGTTATTTATATATATAAAGGCAATTTTTCTTAGCAAATCATCAAAAAAATACTTTTTTATGGTGTTTTGTTATTGACTTTAAGACAAAAAGCGGTATAATTGAGGATAGAGAGTTTTTAACTTTTGAATAACCATAAAGGAGAATTTATGATGAAAAAAACTTTGTCTATGGTTTTGGCGCTCGTAATGTTAATGAGTACCATTTCCTGCCTCGGCGTTACAGCTTCTGCTGCAGCTGATGGCATCAAGTACTTCACCATGGAGTTCCTCATTGATGGTGAGCTTGTTGCAAACAAAAAGCTTACTATTGATTATGCAAGTGAGGATTCTTACCGCAAACAGTGTGAAGATTACCTCTATGCAGAAGGTAACGTTTTAACAATGTACACAGAGGAAGGCGATAAGGTAGCTTACGAAAGCAACGCTGATGGTGTATATGTTGAAAAGTCAAACGCTGATGGCGACATTCTTGCTATGATTGCTGAATTCTTAGGTTTAGGCGGTTCAGATGGCAAGAAGATTTATCCCGACACAATCTTTGTTGGCGATATTAATGTTGAGGGTGAAGATAACGACTACTTTACAGTTAACCTTACAAGCGGTCTTAAAACAGAGATTTATGTTGACCTTATTGGTTATCCTGTGAACTTCCCCGTTGCGATTGCGTATATTCCTGCTTCACCTGTCACAGTTGTTGAGAATTGCTGTGGTTTCTATTCAGCAGGTCAGTTCTTCTATGATGATATCGCAATCAATCGTTTAGGTGACAGAATTGTTCTTGATTATATCGGTCAGCCTGATGTTGAGTACGTTTTTGAAGGCGATGCTTACTACGATATCAACGATGCTGAAAATGTATTACCCGGTGAATTAATCGTTAACGAGCAGGCAACTGTAAATTCACAGTTCGAAAATGTATGGTCAGTTGATTCAGACGATAACTATGCTACTGTTACATACAAGGTTGGTTATCAGACAGTAGATACAACTGTTCCTGTAACAGTTGTTGAGAGCGAAGTTTCTTCAATCATCTGTAATGAAATTGAGCCTGTTGTATATTACAACGAGTCTTGCGGTTATTATGGTGATGACTATTTCATCTATGACATTGACCATATCTTCGAGCATGGCAAGCTTTCATTCACAGTAATCAAGGTTGACGGTTCTTCACAGATTTACTTCTATGATAAAGCAACAGGCAATTTCGTTGCTGACGCTACAGGCGATGTTATTGATAAAAACCATTTCTATGTTTCATCAAATCAGGATTCTGACGCATGGACATATGGTGAAGATAACACAGTTGTTTTCTCATACTGCGGTGCAACAACAAGCATTGATGTTGAAGTTGCAGCAAATCCTGTTGTTTCAGTTGAATTCAGCTCACCCGAAATAATTAAGGTTAAAGAGGGTAAGGATGGTTACTGGTATACAAACAGAGATGGTGACCAGCAGTACTTCTATGATTGTGAGCCTGCAGTTTATGCAGAGGGCAACGTTATCACAGTTACATACAACGATGGCGGCAACAAATCAGTTGTTGAATACGTATATAACAGCAAAAAGGGTTACGTAGCTGAAAATGGTGAGGCTCTTGATGTTTCACACCTTAAGGTTTCAGCATTCTCACAGGATAGCAAGGCTTGGGAAATCAACAACGTATATGACTTCCAGCTTTCATTCCTTGGCGTAACAATTGATGTTCCTGTTAAGGTTATTCCCGCAAATATTCCTGTAGCACCTGTTACTAAGGCAGCAAACGTTGCTAATGGCATCAAGGTTACATGGAATGAAATTCTTGAAGCTGAAACATACTATGTATTCAGACGTGCATCAGGTGAGAAGTCATGGTCACTTCTTAAAGTTGTGGCTGGTACTCAGTTCGTTGACACATCTGTTAAAAACGGTGTTTATTACAAATACATTGTAAGAGCAAAGAATGACAACGGCTTAAGCGTATTTGCTGATAAGAATTCAGTTCTTATTAAATGCATTATAGCACCTGTTATGAAGAGAATCATCAATGCAACAACAGGTATTTATATTGATTGGGCAAAGGTTCCCACAGCAACACACTACAGAGTTTATCGTCGCGCAGCAGGTGAGGGCACATGGAAATACATGGGTCAGACAAGAAATCTCTGGTGGGTTGACAGAGGTCTTGCAAATGCAAATGGCGGTTATTACAGATACACAGTCAGAGCAGTTGTAAGAGTAAATAAGGTTGATACATTCAGTGGCTACGATGCAGAAGGTCTTGTTATCAAGCGTCTTGCTAACCCAATGGTTAAGAGCGCAACTGATTGTGCAACAGGTATCGAAATTAAGTGGAAGATGGTTGCAGGTACAACAGGCTACTACGTATATCGTAAACCTGTAGGCGCTCCTGAAACAGCTTGGGTTTGCCTTGGCTCTGCAGCAGGCGTAAGAACAACATCATTTATTGATACAACAGCTGCTAAGGGCGTTGCTTACCAGTACACAGTAAGATCTTGCTGGGGTAAGACATTAAGCTCATATAACGAAGGTGTTATTTATGGTGCACCCGATATGCCTGAGCTTAAGACAATCGCTAACACAGCAGAAGGTGTATCAATCACTTGGGGCAAGGCTGCAAGAGCAACTGCTTACAGAGTATATCGTCGTGAAGCAGGCGGTTCTTGGGTATACCTTGGCACAACAAACGCAACATCATACGTTGATAAGGCTGCTCCCAATGGCAAATACGTTGCTTACACAGTAAGGGGCGTAAACAACCTTGGCTTCAGCTCATATAACACACAGGGTATTCTTACAAAGTATGTTGCAACACCTAAGCTTAGCTCTGCAACATATAACGCAAAAGCAAATGCAGTTACAGTTAAGTGGACTGCAGTTGCAGGTGCTACAGAGTACCACGTATATCGTCGTGTAGCAGGTGGTGCATGGGTTCTTATCGATGCTACAAACACTAACTACTATGTTGATAGAGACGTTAAGGCAGGTTCATACTACGTTTATACTGTAAGAGCAGTAAATGATTGGCGTAGTGCTTATCAGTCAGGTGTAGCAGTTGAAACTGTTGCAAAAGTAGACAAGTTTTAATTAATTCAAAAGTTATTAAGTCTGCCGTCATTTGACGGCAGACTTTTGCGTATAAAAAATGAGCTGTGAAACCATTCGGGATCACAGCTCTTATTTTTATTTATTTCGTTTTATAAAGCTCTACGATAATGTCTGCGCATTTTTCAATACCAAGCGATGAAGTGCTTAAGGTTATATCATAATTTTTAAGGTCGCCCCATTTATGGTCTGTGTAAAGCTGATAATAAGCGGCACGACGTTTATCTTTTTCTTTAAGTCTGCGCTCAGGTGTCTGGTCACTTTCGCCATATTGCTCAACTATACGTTTTGCTTTATCTTTTGGGTCTGCGTGTATAAATACTCTGATGCAATCTGCAGTTTCTTTTAGAATGAAATCAGCGCATCTGCCAACTATAACGCAATCACTTTTGTTTGCTACTTCAACGATTGCCTTAAGTTGCGCCACCCATAATTTATCTTGTATTGAATTGCCATAGTAATCCTTGCCGCCAAAGGCATTCATTAACCAGTTACCGCGCGAGGCATGTTCACTTCGGTCAGCAACAAAGTCCTCACAATAACCGCTTTCCTGGGCGATTTTTTGAATTATTTCGTGGTCATAGCAGGGTATTCCTAACTTTTCGGCTACAAGCTTGCCGACTGTTCTACCGCCACTGCCAAATTCACGGCTTATGGTAATTATTCTGTTGCTCATAATCATGCCTCCTTTGAGTTTCTTTACTTAAATTATATAATATGAATTTATTTGTGTCAATTACAGTGTGGTTACAGTATTTTCTTTAATGCGACGTGTGGGTGATTTTCCTCCATATAAACCTCACCGTATTGTGTGTATCCCAATTTTTTGTAAAACTCTGCAACCTGTATCTGACCCGAAATAAACACCTCTTTGCCACCAAGTGATTTAATAACCTTTTCACCTTCAGTAACAATAATTGCCCCAAGACCTTCACCACGACGGTGCTTTAAAACGGCAATTCTGCCCATGTGGTGGCAGTTAACTTCGTTATCCCAGTAAAGTCTGCATGTGGCGATAGCCTCATCACCATCATATATTACAATTGTTTTTGCAACGTTATCGTATTCGTCATATTCTTTTTCAAAGCCTTGTTCTTGTAAAAATACAGTTTCACGAATATATCTTGCTTCGTCAACTACTTTATCATAAACTTCAATTCTCATTATTTTACCTACTTATATATAATATGTAATAATATTATAAAATCCCTAAACGTAATAGTCAAGGGATAATAAAGTAAAGCAGAGTCATTTGATTGTAATGACTCTGCTTTGTATAAAATATTTTATTTGTTAAGCTCTGTTTCAAGTAATGTTCTGATAATTGCGGGGTCGCCGTTGCCCTTTAACTCACGCATAATTGAGCCGAAGAGTGCCTGCATAGCCTTTACCTTACCGCTCTTATAGTCGGCAACTGCAGCTTCATTTTCTGCAATAACCTTGCGTACTGTGTCAAGAATAGCGCCTTCATCAATCTTCTGATTAAGTGCATTTTCTTCGCAGAATGCATCAACATCAACGTCTTTTTCAAATACTGCTGAAAGTACTTTTTTACCTGCAGCACGTGTGATTTCACTATTATCGACAAGCTCAATAATTCTTGCAAGCTTTGTGGGTGCAATTTCAAGGCTTGTGATTTCAAGTCTTTTCATAATACCCATACACTCTGTAAGAATCCATGATGCAACACTCTTTGCGCTTCTGCCTGAAGCAACAACAGCGTCAAACATATCGCTAAGCTTTCTGTCAGATGCAAGTACAGCAGCCTCTTTTGATGCAATACCCATTGACTCATAGTACTGTGTTTTTTCGTCAGATGTTGCAGGCATGCTTGCTCTGATTTCCTCAAGCCATTCGTCATCAATAACAATAGGCATAAGGTTGGGATCGGGGAAGTAGCGGTAATCAGCCGCAGTTTCCTTATTACGCATGGGGAATGTACGTCTTTTTACGTCATCCCAACGGCGGGTTTCCTGAACAAGCATCTCTGTGTGACGCTCAATTGCATCTACGTGACGAACCTTTTCAAATTCAATAGCATCCTTAATTTCTGAAAGTGAGCTCATATTCTTAATTTCAGAACGAACACCGAATTCAGTTGAACCCTCGGGGCGTACAGAAATGTTAACGTCGCATCTCATAGCGCCCTCTTCACACTCTGAAATACCTGCAAACTGAAGGTTTGATTTAAGCTTTTCAAGGTATGAAATAACTTCCTCAGATGAACGGAAATCAGGCTTACTAACAATCTCGATAAGCGGTACACTTGTACGGTTAAAGTCAACAAATGAGGTGTTTGTTGCTTCGTCATGAACAAGCTTACCTGCATCTTCCTCAAGGTGAATCTGCTTGATACCAATCTGTCTGCCGTTTACATCTACGCTGCCTTCAACACAAATGGGGTTAAACCACTGAGTGATCTGGTATGCACAGGGAAGGTCAGGGTAGTAGTAACTCTTTTTATCAAATGTTGTGTACTGATTGATTTTACAGTTAAGCATAAAACCTGCTTTTACTGCAAGCTCAATAGCGTGCTTGTTTGTTACGGGTAACATACCTGGCATACCGCTACAAGCAGGGCAAACACAATCGTTAGGCTCTTTGGGGCTTGAGTGACCACCACAAGAGCAGAAAAGTTTAGAATCGGTAGAAAGCTCAACGTGAGTTTCAAGACCTATAACAAGTTCGTATTTCATACTCAGGCTTCCTCCTTCTCTACACTATGAGCGATGCTCAAAAGTGTGCTTTCTTTAAATGAATCTGCAATAAGCTGTACACCACCGCTTACCATAGCAGGTAAGCCTGTGATTGAGGGGATAGCGGTGAAAATACTTTCCTCATAAACCTTTGCAAAAGCATCGTTTAAATCATATTTTTCATAGCTTGTTTTGCCACAAGCAGGTGTGATAATTGCGTTGTATGATGCAAGAAGCTCCTTAACCTTGTTAAGAATAACTCGACGTAAGCGAAGGCTCTTGTCATAGCAAACATCATATTTATCTTTAGCAAGTACGTCAGAGCCGTAAATGATAGTTGCCTTTGTAAGGAAGCCGAAGCTTTCAGCTCTGCTCTTAACGTAAAGCTCGTCAATGTTTTTGTATTCGGGTGTGCGGTAGCCGTATTTAACACCATCAAAACGCGAAAGGTTATTTGTTGTTTCAGCGGCCATAAGAATCTGCCATGCTGTCTGTGCAGCAGTAACAACGTCAAGTGAAACTTTGTCAACCTTTGCACCCTTGCCTTCAAGTGCTGTAAGGTAAGCATCAAGCTTTGCTTTAACATCATCAGATGCTTTTTCGTAAAGCTCATTGATAACACAAAGCTTCATTGATGAAACATCTTCAGCAAGTGAGTATTCATATTTTTCTTCGGGGAGGCTTGTGCCGTCCTTTTTGTCATTACCTGCGATTACTGTAAGAATCTCTTTGATTTCTGAAGCATCCTTTGCGGTAACACCAACTGTTTCACCTGAGCAAGCACAGGCGATTACACCGTAACGTGAAACTGTGCCGTATGTGGGCTTAATAAAATCAACGCCTGAAATTGCAGCGCCACGGCGGGGAGCACCATTAAGGTCAACGTTAAGCGCAGCTTTAATTTTGCCCTCTGCAACAAGCTCTGCTGCAGCGCCCTTAAGTGCTTTGTCATCATCTGCAAAGTATGATGTTTCACCTAAAAGGTCAAGACCAAACTCACCAACGTTTGTTTTACCTGAAAGCTCGTAACCTGCTTTAAGAAGTCTGTCAACAACCTCTGCATTAAATAATGGTTTGAAGTTTTCAAGCATCTTTGAACCTGCTGTTGCAGGAATGTCTTTAACAAGAATTGTATCGTCTACAGCGATTGTACCTGTAGATTTAATTTCGTTAATATAATATTTCACCTGTGTCACCTCACTTTACAAGTCTTGGAACCTGCCAACTATCGTCTGTGCTCTGTGGAGCACCCTCAAGCAGGTCTTTTCTGTCGAATGCCTGGTTTCTTGCGTCTGCACGAAGTACGTTTGTCATGGGGTTAACGTAAACCATAGCCTCAACGTCAGTTGTATCAAATTTAGAAAGCTCTGCTTCATTCTTAGCCATTGTATCAAGAATATTCTGCATATTCTTCTTTTCATCGGCAGTAAAGCTTAACTCGTTAACTGATTCAAGCTCCTTGAGTTTGCTTTCTTTAGTTTTTACAGTAGTTTTTGCAGAGTTAACTGTTGCTGTGAAGTTTGATGTGTCAGAGCCCTCTGTACCCATCATTTCAGCACCGCCCTTACCGCGGATGCTTACGTTTGCTTCATAAAGCTGAAGCTCTGTAACCTCACCGGGAGCACCAAGCATCTGATCCTGTGCAGTGCCATCAAGGGGGAATGCAATTACGTCACGGATAGTTTCTGTTTCTGCAAGGAGCATAACAATACGGTCAACACCGGGTGCCATACCTGCGTGGGGTGGAGCACCAAACTGGAATGCGTTGTAAAGAGCGCTGAAGCGTTTTTCAACCTCATCCTCGCTATAACCTGCAATTTCAAAAGCCTTGCGCATAATTTCGGGGCTGTGGTTTCTTACAGCACCTGATGCCAACTCAATACCGTTACAAACAAGGTCATACTGGTATGCAAGAATTTCGCAGGGGTCTTTTGTTTCAAGTGCTTCAAGACCACCCTGAGGCATTGAGAAGGGGTTATGTGTGAATATAATCTTGTCGGTGATTTCATCTCTTTCATACATGGGGAAATCAACAACAAAGCAGAATTCAAATGAATCGTTTTTGATAAGTCCAAGCTCGTTACCAAGCCAGGTACGAATAACACCTGCATTCTTGTCAGCAATACCTGAAACTGTGTCACAGATAAAGAAGATTGTTTCACCCTCTTTTACGCCTGTAACCTCAACGATTTCACGTTTTTCTTCTTCGGTCATAACCTTAACAATGGGGTCATCCTTGAACTCGTAGTTTTCAGCGTTAAGAAGTGTGATATGTGCAAGACCTGCCATCTTTGCCTGCTTTGTAGCAAAGTTGAGTGATTTGTCAAAGAACCATCTTTCGTTTTTGCAGGGGGCAACGATACCTCTTACGGGCTTGTTCATAAAGGGCTTGAATTTTACTCTTTTGAACATATCTGTAAGGTCACAAATTACAAGAGGGTTGCGAAGGTCGGGCTTATCAGAGCCATATTTTGCCATAGCCTCTGCATAGGGGATACATCTGAAAGGTGTATCTGTAACCTTTTTGTCGGTGAATGTACGGAAAATGTCACTAACAACATCCTCACAGACCTTAAGCACTTCTTCCTGAGTAGAAAAAGCCATTTCAAAGTCAAGCTGATAAAATTCACCGGGTGAACGGTCAGCACGAGCGTCCTCGTCACGGAAGCAAGGTGCAATCTGATAATACTTGTCAAAGCCTGACACCATAAGGAGCTGCTTGAACTGCTGAGGTGCCTGGGGAAGAGCATAGAATTTGCCGGGATGCTTACGTGAAGGTACAAGGAAGTCACGAGCGCCTTCAGGTGATGATGCTGTAAGGATAGGTGTCTGAATATCAAGGAAACCTCTTTCCTCCATAAGGCGGCGCATATGACCGATAACCTTTGAACGAAGAATAATATTGTTGTGTAAAGCAGGATTTCTTAAATCAAGGAATCTGTGCTTAAGACGAATGTTTTCGTTAGTGTCCTTTGAGCCGATTTCAAAGGGGATATCTCTGCTGCAAAGACCAAGCACCTTAAGGTCATCTGCAATAAGCTCAACAAGACCTGTTTCAATTTTGGGGTTAACTGTGCTTTCATCACGTTTGGCAACTGTGCCGTGAACAGAAATAACAGTCTCTTTGCTGACACCCTTAAGGAGTGTTTCGTCGTGAACAACAACCTGTGTGATACCGGTTTCGTCACGCAAATCCACAAAGAGAACGCCGCCGTGGTCACGAACAACGTCAACCCAACCGGCAAGCTCAACTACGTTACCGATGTGCTGTTCTCTTATTTCGTTGCAACGATGAGTTCTGTACATTGTATTATACCTCCGTATCTGAAATGATTTATTTACTAATATTAAAATATAAAAAATCCCGGGAATTATACAAGATAATTCCCGGGACGAGTATATAAAACCCGCGGTGCCACCCGTATTGATACAAAAAATGTATCCGCTCTTTTATTAATTTGTGACAAACCAAGGAAGTGTTGCCTGACTTAATACTCATCTGAAGTGCGCTTTCAGCCCATGACGCACAATCTCTGACAGACTTTCCAAAAAAGCAGGGTCTTCGCGGAATATTGTATCAAAAACATTCGTAAATGTCAACCAAAAAAGGTAAATAATTATTGTATATAAAGTATATTTATTCCATTGTTTTTCAAAGCCCTTGATTTCTTGACTTTAAATGATGGTGTATTGTATAATGAAAAAAACTTTTTAGGGGTATTATTATGCCGTTTAATAAAAATAAACCGAAAATCCTCATAATCCTCACAGGTGGTACAATCTGTTCCTGCGAGGACTCCTCAGGGGAGCGCAGTTCGCAGGTGAACACTGCAAAATATAAAATTACTTCAATATTCCGTGAGAGTGGTTCGCCTTATAGTGATGTTGAATTTGATTATCTCATTTCAACTGATATATTGAGCGAGAATATGACTCTCAAGACTTGGAATAAACTCCTTGATGATTTCAAAGCTTTAGGCTCTGCTGAGAAATATAGGGGTATTATAGTTCTTCATGGAACGGATACACTTGCCTATACATCATCATTGCTTTCCGTGATGCTGACACACCTTGAAATTCCTACAATTCTTGTATCTGCACAGCTGCCTCTTGATAATGTCGGAACTAATGGTAACGCTAATTTTAAAGCTGCAGTCGAAATGATTATGAATGGTATAAAGCCTAATGTTTATGCAGTCTATAAAAATAGCGATGGTAATACTTACGTTCATCTTGGTGCACATCTCAATCAATGTGAGAATTTTAGCGATGATTTTTTCAGCTGTGATGCTTACAAAATACCTGACATTGATAATGCAATCTGGCAGGGTCAGGCTTTTGAATACAAAAACAACGTGATTAATGAATTTAGTCACCTTAAAAGTGGCGTGATTTCAATTGTGCCGTACGTTGGCATTGATTACGATATTTTTGACTTAAGTAACGTTTCGGTTGTGATTCACAACACTTATCACACAACAGCGGTTTGTGTAGAGCGTAGCAAAAAAACAGGGGATTATACAAACTATTCTTTTTTGCACTTCCTTGATAAGTGTAAAGAGCGTAACGTTGATATTTTTCTTGCCCCTTGTGACCCTGAAGCATATTCGTACGAATCAACTGGTGATGCTCTTTCAAATGGTGCTATGTATATAAGTGGTAAAACCTTTGAACTTGCGTACACAAAGGCACTTGTGGGTTATTCAATGGGGCTTAAGGGTGAGGCTCTGCAAACCTTTATTAACAATTGAATTTTGTATAGTATATATTAAAAACGCTTGTTTCGAATTACTCGAAACAAGCGTTTTTGTGATTCTGTTTTATTTTTTTACACAGTCAACACAGGTGCTTTCTGTCAGCATAATTTCAAGCTGGAGTGTACCTCCCTCATTGAGGTAGTGCATATTGGTTTCTGTTGCCCTTGCAACAAAGCCATCACCTGAAATAACGAAATACCCCTCCATAGTGGTAGCTGCGCCGTCAACGGTTGCGGTGATTGTAATACCCGATGCAGTTTCTGCCCAGGTAGCCTTTTTATCGTTTTTAAATACTGCTGTACCATCATCATTCAATGTACAGATAAGTGCCTGGTCAGCATCTGCATTATACCATTGACCCAGATACTTGCTATTGGCGTATTTGCCGGGTGCTCTTTCTGTGGTTGTAGGTGTAGTGGTTGTTGTTTCTGTCTCTGTGTTATTTTTAGAAGCTGCAAAAATAACAACGGCTATTAAAACTACCAAAACTATAGAAATAGGGATTATATATTTTTTCATATAAAAAACCTCCGCAAGAAGATACTTAATATTACCACTAATTTCAAGCATTGTCAAAGTACAAATTTTTTTATAAACAAATTCAAGAAAATTCAAGCTATTTCATTAAAAGTATTGCATTTTTTGTCAGTTTCGGTTATTATGATTATACTGTTTATCGCAACAGTACAATTTTCATTTTCAATCCAAAGGGAAAGCCTCGCGTATGCGAGGCTTTTCTCTTTTTATATTTAACTCTTCCAGAATTTTCTGTCAAGGCTGCGATATTGCAGTGCTTCCATAATATGTATGTTTTCAATATTCTCACTTTTATCAAGGTCGGCAATTGTTCGGGCAATTTTAAGTATCTTATCATATGCCCTGGCAGAAAGCCCAAGCTTTTCAAATGAAATTTCAAGTGTTTTTGCAGCCTGTTGTGACAGTACACAATACTGTCTTGTGAGTGATGGTGTCATTTTAGCGTTGCAGCTGATGGTTGTGCCTTTGAAACGTTCAATCTGTATTTTACGGGCTTCGTTAACACGCTCTCTTATTGAGGCAGAGCTTTCACCTGCTTCTGCATCTGAAAGTTGATTGTAATCAACGGGTGGCACCTCTATGTGTATATCAAGTCTGTCAAGCAATGGACCCGATACCTTTGAAAGATACCTTGCAGGTGCACCATTAGGGCAAGAGCAGGAGCGTGTAGGGTGACCATAGTAACCGCAGGGGCAAGGGTTCATAGCGCATATAAGCATTACCGAGCAAGGGTAGGTGAGTGCACATGCGGCACGTGATATTGTGATTGTGCCGTTTTCAATTGGTTGGCGCAAAACCTCCATAGTGTTTCGTGAAAATTCTGGTAATTCATCTAAAAATAACACACCATTATGAGCAAGTGATAATTCCCCTGGCTTTGGTATTGTACCACCACCCGAAAGACCTGCAGGTGAGACGGAATGATGTGGTGCTCTGAAAGGTCTGTAATTCACAATCGGGTTGTCCTTTGTCAGTCTGCCTGAAAGTGAATATATCTTTGTGGTTTCCAGTGCTTCGTCGATAGTTATATCAGGTAAAATTGTAGGTATTCTTTTTGCAAGCATACTTTTACCCGAACCGGGTGGTCCTATCATCATAACATTATGACCACCTGCTGCAGCAACCTCAAGCGCACGTTTTACCTCAAACTGACCCTTAACGTCTTTAAAGTCAGGTAAATAGTCAGGTAATTCATAGTGCTTAAAGGGTACAATCTCAATAGGCTCCATTTTTTCAACATCGTTGATATGGTCAACAAGCTGACGGAGGCTTTTTACTGCGTAGATATTTATACCCTCAATTATAGCCGCCTCAGAGGCGTTGTCTGCAGGGATATAAATATCCTTGAGCCCGTTTGCCTTTGCCGCCATAACCATTGGTAAAACGCCTTTTACGGGCTTAATATCACCCGATAATGATAATTCACCGATGAATGCCGCATTCTTGTAGTCACCCATAATCTGCTTTGTTGCTGAAAGCACAGCAACCGCCATAGGTAAGTCATAAAGTGAGCCTTCTTTTTTTACGTCAGCAGGGGCAAGGTTAAAGGTGTAGTGTGATGTAAGGTGCATTTCAAGATGTGAATTGTGAAGGGCTGCGATAATTCTGTCACGAGCTTCATTTACAGCGGTATCAGGAAGACCCACAACCTCTAAAGCATATTTGCCGTTTGTAATATTCAGTTCTACGTCAATCATATATGAGTCAAGACCCATAAGACCTAAACTCTTGATATTTGCAAACATAATTATTCCTCGTTTTCGTCACTTTCATCAGGCTGTGAATTGTTTTCTGATTCTTTTGAAACCTCTGTGTAAGTTGTTTCGGTTGTTGGTTCTGTTACGTCAGCCTCATCATCAGCTGTTTCATAATCCTCTAAAAGAGTTTCAATATCAACAGGTTCCAGAATGCCATCTTCACCTTCGTTTTCGTAATCTTCTTCAACGTAAAGTTCAGGAGAGAATTTGAAGTATCCTGTTTTACTTATGATGCATATAAGAATAAACATCAACAATGTTACAAGTGATATAAGTGCTCCAACAATAAGTCCGTCGGGTACGTATTTAAGGCGTACTGTGTGCTCACCTGCGGTAATATCAACAGCAAGGAGTGCACCATCTCCAAGGGCGTGGTATTTATCAGCACTTACTTTTTCGCCGTCAATATATACAGTCCAGCCTGTATCATAGTTGATTGATGTGTAAAGCACACCGTCGGCTGAAGCCTTTATTTTGCCCTCTATTTCAGTTTCTTCGAATTTGGTAACGTTAAGTGAATCTGCCTTAAGGGTGTTGTAGCCCTTTTCAAATTGCGGAGTATTAAGTGTTACACCAAATATATAAAGGTAGCCGTCCTGAGGCTCTGTAAATGGTGCATGAATCTTAATGATATCATCTTTTTTAAGGCTACCAACATCGAGGATATGGGGTTTAGTATCAATAGGCTGTGATACAACTGAGCCATCGGGTAATGTTACTGTAATGTTGTCAATATCATTATTGCTTGCTTTAAGGTAAATGTAGCCGTTGCCAAAATCCTTAGCAGTCAATTCAATTGTTGCACTTGCATTTACTGTTTCACTTACCGAATATGGGTAGTAACCATCTTCTGAATATGAAAGGTCATTGAATTCAGTGCCATTACCGGTAACAGATGTCATTTCCATATCAGTATAAACGTCGTTTATACCCGTAGACTCGCCAAACAGACTGCTCTGTACCTCAAAGGGATTAGGACTATCGTGTGTCCAGTTAACAATTTCGGGGTTTACCCTGAATGCAATGGGTAACTGATAAAGGTTTTCGTAGGCTGTGTATTTACCTACAGCGCCAATATCTTTATAAAGGGCATCGTTCATTGGCGCTTTTGTATCGGTGTCATTGTCAACGATATAGTCAAGTGCAAAGAAAGCGTTATAAACAGGTGTCTGTCTGTTGTATGTGTAGCTGTTGATGTAGTTACTGAACATACCCAGGTGTGATTGCATGTTTGAAACCTTTTCGTTTGCCATTGATGAGAAGGTAGACATACCATTGTAATAGTACCAGCAGGGGTCCATACGTGCTCTTAATGAGGTAAGCTCCATTCTGTAATAGTCGTTACCCTCGTATTTATCAATGCTTTGCTTGATTTTTTGGAAGTTATCGTAGTCGCCAACAAAATTAACCTTTGCCTGGTCCATTGAATAGTTATTGGTGTTAGCAACAGTATATTCTGCACAGGATGAGCAAAGTATGAGTGCCGCTGCAGCAATAGCAGGGTATTTGTCGTTTTTGAGTATACCAAGGGCGAGACAGTATATGCCTATGAATGCAATACAAATCCATACACCGGTCTCACTGAAATTCTTTGAGCCGATTTCCTGTACCATAATTATAAATGCAATTGTGGCAACACCTGTACCAATAATCTGCCTGTTGGTGTACTCTTTGATATTAAGTATGGCCTTGAAAGCAAGCACCAAAAGTATGAATGAGTACATATATGAAAATCTGTAGGGTAAATCATTGGGGAAGTGGAAGCCGTGCCAGATGTAGTTAAGATAGTTGGTATAAAAGCTCGCAAACATAATACCAAGAAGGCTTACGCTGAAAATCTTTTCCTTAAGTGAAATTCTGTTTGAAAAGATGTAAAGTGGCACAAGCATAACGGTAAGCACACCGCAATAAACGTTTGGCAATACGTCTGTACCGCTACTGCGTATTGTTGGGTCAAGGTATGCAAGGTGGTTTGCAAGGAAATCAAAAATTGAGAAATATGTTTTAAATTCCTGTGGAAATGTACCCGATGTAGCCGAACAATTTTTAAGTGCAAAATATACAGGTATAAGGGCAAAGCAGGCTATAAGCCCTGCACCTAATGATGCAATAGCAAAGCGGAAGCCTGTGTCAAAGAAACGGAAGTTTCTTAAGTTATCAACAGCCCATTTTATATGACCCTTTATGCCTTTTTTTGCAGGGGCAAGTATTCCGTAATAAGTGTTTGTGAATTCGTAGTTTGAGAAATAGTGATAAATGAAATAAAGGACAGAGAAAATACAAACCATATATCCCATATAGTAGTTTGTAACAAGTGTAAGTGCTAATGAAATAAGGTAAAGCTTTGCTTTGCCGTGGTTGATGATGTATTCAATACCAAGCATTACAAGGGGGAATAAATAAAAAGCATCAAGCCACATTACGTTCCAGTAGTATGCAATAAAGTAACCGCTACATGCGTATAACACACCAAATGCAGCTACTAAAGGATTTTGCTTGTTGAATTTTTTTGAAAGGAAATATGAGAAAGTGTATGATGCAAGCATAGATTTAACAAAAATCATACCTGCAATTGCCTCGGGCATGTTTTTATGACCGAGTAAAAGCATGATTATTGCCGTAGGTGAAGAAAGGTAGTTGTAAAAATTACCTAAAAATCCACCGCCACCGCCTGATTTCCAGGAATAGAGCATACTATCAAGGTTAGTTATCCTTTCATAAAGCTCTGCAAAAAGCGGACCATACTGATGGTAAAGGTCCATTCTGAGTATTGTGGTGTTGCCGAATGGTGCCAGGTCATAGCAAAAATATACAACTGTCATAATAGCCGCCGTACAAAGTGCCGCCAACAGACAATACCTGTTGTTGAAACCGCGTTTGTAAAGGCGGTTGTTTGTTATTTTTGATTTAAAAGCTTTAAGTTTTGACATTTTCTTCAGTTCATCCTTCAAATAAATAATGGTATTTTTTTACATTATAATACAAATTAAATAATAACATAAATAATATGTGGTTTCAATGATTTTGTTTTTCTTTCAGAAAATATTTACATTTAGTTCTATTTCAGGACAAGTGATAATAATTATTTTTTGAAAGGATTGATAAAAAATGCAAGAATTTTTAAACGCTATTTCACTTTTGCCCGAAAAATATAAGAGTGTTTTATCTGCGCTACCGCCCGAACAATGTTCAAATATTAAAGAAATTCGTTTCAGGGTAGGTGAGGCTGTGACCCTTAACACAAGCCATAATATATATTATCTTACCGAAAGTGGCAGGTTGAGTATATCTTATTGTGACGGAGTTTTAAAAACTGATGAAAAAGCTATGCAGGAGATTGTTTTTATGCTTTCTCGTCGTTCCTTGCACACTTATCAGGATATGCTTGTTAAAGGCTACATACCCCTTTATGGCGGTTGCAAGGCTGGTGTTGGCGGCAGGGCGGTCATACGCGATGGTAGTATCTATTCTGTATCTGCCTTTAACTGTGTGAATATACGTATTGCAAGGGAGTATTATGGTTGCTCTGCTGCTCTGCTTGAAGCCTTGGGGGATTGTACCTCGTACATAATTATCGGTCAACCTATGTCAGGTAAAACAACTCTTTTACGAGATTTGTGCCGTCATTATGCAGGTGGTGATTCTGTTACACCGCAAAAGGTGTGTGTTGTTGATGAGCGTGACGAAATTGCATCGCGCTCATTCGGTTATAGTATTGATGTTGGTGTGAATACTGATGTGCTTACCTTGTACCCCAAGGCAATTGGTACAGAAATTGCCGTAAGAACACTTTCGCCTGATATTATTGTGCTTGATGAAATTGGCACCGAGGAAGAGTCAAAGGCGCTTCTTTCTGCGGTCAATTCAGGCGTCAGCTTTATTGCAACTGCACATGGTAATTCCTTTGAAGAGGTTATGCGCAGACCAAACATCAAAACACTCATTAATGCAGGTGTATTCAGAAGGGCGGTTGTTTTATGGGGGAGTGACAGACCCTGCTGTATTAAGGAGATAGTGTCACTTTGAAATATATTTTTATTATAATTACATGCCTTGTAATAATGGGTGCAGGCATGCGTGAAATACAAAAACAACGGCAGAAAACAGCTTTCTTAGACCAATGGGTACGGCTGATTTCGTTTTTAAAAACAGAATTGAATTACCGCAAACCCGATTGTGAAACGCTATATAATTCTGCAATAGAAAACGGCTTCGATTGTATTGGTCTGTCAGACGGCTTAATAGTGCTTAATGGTAATTCAGCTGATAAGGCTACAGAGGATTTAACAGTTTTTTTAAAGTCGATAGGTACAACTGATGCCGATGGTCAGTTAAGCTTGTGTGATGAATATCAGCAAAGGTTAAAATCCTATCTTGATGAGCAACGCTCGGTTGAAAAAAGCAAAACACAGGTTGATTTCGCAGTAAGTCTTCTGGGTGTATTTTGTGTAATAGTTCTTTTTATGTAGGTGATATTTTGGAGTTAACATTGATTTTTAAAATTGCAGCTGTAGGTATACTTGTAGCCGTTATAAATCAGCTTTTACAAAAGGCAGGTAAAGAGGAATATACACTTATAATCACAATAGCAGGGCTTATTATTGCTCTTATGATGTTTTTGCCGGAGCTTGTAGAGTTAAAGGATGAATTATCGTCTGTGATTGAGTTTTGACTATTCTCAAAATTTGCGTTATTGCAATATCGGGCGTAATACTCGGTGCAATAATAAAAAGCCGTACACCTGCTTACGGCACAATTATACAAGCAGGGCTTGTTGTTGTGATTGTTGTCAGTATCATTCCCGAAATTAAAATTCTTCTTGGTGCGTTAGAAGAGCTGAAACAGACCGAGAACTTCAGTACACAAGGCTTAAGCGTTATGCTTAAGGTGTTTTCGGTGCTTGTTGTTGGCTCTGTATGTAGCGATATATGTCGTGATAATGGTGAATCAGCAGTTGCAGGGGTGGTTGAATTATCATCAAAGCTTACGGCATTTGCTTGTGCTTTACCTGTGCTGACATCAGTTATAAGCCTCGCAACCTCATTCTTAAAAGGGTGAAGAAGTTGAACATCAAAAAGCTTATTTTAACCATGTTGATAATTCTTGCGGTGTTGCCTCTGTTTATTAACTCTGCCCTTGCAGTTGATAGCAATATTGACCAATATGCTGAAGAGTTTGATTATAATAGCTTTCTTTCTGCTTTAGATGATGAAACTAAAGCCATACTTAGTGAGATAGGCATAGATGAACTGAGCCTCGATGACATTTTTGCCATAAGTCCTGATAAGGTGCTTGATGCTCTCTTTGGCATAATAACCCAGTCACTAAAGGCACCCATAGGCTTTCTTACAACCTCTATGGGCATTTTGATTATTACAAGCCTTATGACCTCTTTTTTTGAATCACACACAATCAATATGGTGGGGGGAGCTGTCCTCGGGCTCTGTTCGGCTGTTCCTATAGCAGGGGTAGTAACCTCATCGTTTTCTGTTTTACAGGTCTTAAACGGCTTTACAACTGCCTTTGCAGGTGTGTTTTGTGCCATTGTTTCATCAATGGGTAAGATAAATACAGCGGTTACTTATGCATCGTTGACAATGTTTTCAGATACGCTTTTTTCTGCCTTTTTGTCGGGTGTATCTCAGACTGTGGTAAACAGTATGTGTGCTCTTGGTTTTTTATCTTGTTTTGATATGGGTGGTTTTACCGCCAAACTAACTGGTATTATCAAAAAAATATACGTGTTTATACTCAGCTTTATTGGTACTGTTTTTTCGGGCATTGTTACACTTAAAGGTGTGTTAAGTGACGGAGTGGATAGCTTAAGCTCACGTAGTATCAGGTTTGTTGTAGGTAATAGTCTGCCTGTTGTGGGCGGTGCTGTCAGCGAAACCTATTCAACACTTATCACAAGCCTTAGTCTTATAAAAAATACTGTGGGTGTATTTGGCATAATTACAGTTGTTGTTACTGTTTTGCCCACGTTGTTAAGGCTTGTTATGTGGATAATTACCCTTGATACAGTTTCAGCTTTGTCAGATATTTCAGGGGCAGGGGCAACAGTTAAATTACTTGGTATTTTGAAGGATGCTCTGGTTTTACTTGTAGCAACAATAACAATTGTATCAACAGTATTCATTGTAAGCGTAGGTGTGGTAATTGCAATAAAGGGTGGTGGCGTATGACAGATGCTGTGAAAACACTATTTGTTAATTTTGCAGTCTGCTCTGTGCTTGGGGGAGTGCTTGAATATTTAACCCCCACCACATACCGCAAGACGTTACGTGTTGCAGTTGTTGGTGTTATTCTTGCTATGTGCATAAGTCCCGTATTTAAAATTGAATTGAGCAGCTTTGATATAGGCGATAGTGCGTCGGAGGAACAGCTTGTATACGATTCATTGATGCATACCGCAAATCTTACCGAAAAAAACGTACGTCAGCAAATTAAAAATGTACTCATAAAATACGGTGTAAATGAATATGAAATATATGTAACCACATCAGTTGATAAAGAGAATAAGACGGTTTATCTTAAAGAGGTGGTAATCGAGGTTGACAAAGCCTTTCAAAATATGCTGCCCGAGATAATTGATGATATACCTACAGAATATAAAAGCATAGTCAGAACAGGTGTAAAAAATGAGTGATTTAAAAGATAAAATAAAGGCGCTTTCTGATAATAAAAAAAGGGTCTTGTTAATAGTAATCTGTATTGTATCTTTGCTGTTTCTTATCATAAGTGAATCTAATGAAAATGAAGGTACAAGTCAGCAAACAATTAAAACTCAAACTTCGCCTGATGAATACATAAAAACTACAGAAAAAGAGCTGGAAAGCATACTATCTCAGGTAGAAGGTGCAGGTAAGGTTCATGTAATGATAACCCTTGAAAGCTGTTACGAAAACGTTTATGCAAACTCATATAGCTCAAAATCAAAAAACAATGGTGATGGTACATCTGATGATGTTACCGAGGAGTTAGTTGTTATTAAAAACTCTGACGGTGAAAATGGCGTTGTAATAAAAGTGTATGAGCCTGTAATCAAGGGCGTTGCGGTTGTTGCCCAGGGTGCCGATAATATAAAAGTAAAATCAGCTATAACAGAGACTGTATGTGCCTTGTTTGATATAAGCAGCGCAAAGGTTTCTGTAACTAAAGGATATAAGGAGTAAATATTATGAATGTTATAATCAAACGCAGACAGTTGATTCTTGCAACTCTTGTTGTTGCCCTTGGTGCAGCGGTTTTTGTTAATTGGTATTATACGGGTAACAGTACCTTGTCACCAAACGAGGAAACCACAGTTGCCGATTACGTACAAAACCTTGGTGAGGCAAAGTATGTAAATGCAGAAACTATGACTGAGGATTATTTTGCAACAAGCAAATTGGAAAATAAAAAATCTAATGATGAAGCCCTTGAAAAACTGAATAAATCATTGGGTAGCGCAAACCCGGGTACTGATGAAGCCAAATCTATTGCCGAAGAAATTGATGCATTAACAAACAAAATTAATACCGAAAATACACTTGTTAAATTGATTTCAGCCAAAATCGGTGGTGAATGTATTGTTATTGTTACCGATAACGCAACTCAGGTTGTGGTGCAAAAGGGTATTCTTAATGATGAAACCGCATTACAGATAATGGATATAATAACACGCAATACAGATCTTGACCCTACAAAGATTACAATATCTGAGCCTAAATAAATTGATTGCTTAAAAAAATACCCTTACTTCATTAATTCAGAAGTAAGGGTTTAGTTTTATTCATCAAAAAGTGGTGTTGAGAAATATCTTTCAGCGGTATCGGGGAGTACAGCAACAACTGTTTTACCCTTGCCAAGCTTTTTAGCAAGCTTAAGTGCTGCAGCAACGTTTGTGCCGCTTGATATACCGCAAAGTATTCCTTCTTCTCTCGCAAGAGCTTTTGCGGTATTGAGAGCCTCATCGTCTGTAACAATACAAATATCACTGTATATTGAAGTGTTAAGAATAGGGGGGATAAGACCATCACCGATACCCATCTGTATGTGTGTACCGATAAGTCCACCTGAAAGGATAGCTGCATCCTCAGGCTCAACCGCCCATATTTCAATATCGGGGTTAGCTTCTTTAAGGGTTTCACCAATACCTGTTAAAGTACCGCCTGTGCCGATACCTGCACAAAAGCCGTGAATAGGCTTGCCAACCTGTTCAAGAATTTCAACCGCTGTACGTTTGCGTTGAATTTCTGCATTTGCAGGGTTTTCAAACTGCTGTGGTACAAAAACGTTTTCGTCCTCCTCCTGCATTTTAAGTGCCAATTGTAAGCACTCGTCAATACATTTGCCTATGTTACCTGCATCGTGTACAAGTATAACCTCTGCACCATAATGTTTTACAAGCTTGCGACGTTCCTCACTTACTGAGTCGGGCATAATTATTATTGTTTTGTAGCCCCTTACCGCACCCACCAGAGCAAGACCGATGCCCTGATTACCGCTTGTAGGCTCAACTATTATAGAGTCCTTGTTGATTTTGCCTTCTTCTTCGGCTCTGAGTATCATATTGTAGGCTGTACGGGTTTTGATTGAACCACCAACGTTAAGACCCTCGAATTTAACAAGTATCTCTGCGCTGTCATCATCCACCATTTTGTTAAGGCGGATAATGGGTGTGTTACCCATAGCGTCTAAAATATTGTTGTGAATCATTCTCTACACCTCAATGATGTGAAATCAGTTATATAACAACTGTTACATAGTATACTATGCAACAGCAAAACACAGGTTACAATTTTATCATATATCTGTGTTTATTTCAAGTGTTTATTTTTATTGTATAAATGTTTTCTGTTTGTGTTATTTTGCTAAATAGACAATAAAAACATTAGGTATATTTCCAATTATATTACCCTTGCGGATATGATATAATTAGGTTGATAAATAATATTGCAAAGGAGTGATATTCAATGAAAAAATACATAAGCCTGAATTTACTTGTTTTTATACTGCTTTTTCTTTTCAGTGCAACAGTATTTGCCTTGCCTGATGCACTTACCGATGGTGTAGGTGTGGCATATAATACAGATGGTGTTGATGTAATACCTGATTATACTGATGAATATCATCCTTCTCGTATTACTTTTACACCATCACAGAGCTTTGTTTTACGGCCGTATATTGATGGGTATTATACCAGATGCTTGTATGGTGATTGTGCCGAAGATTGGTTTTTTCATTATGATATATTCAATATAGTTCATTGTAAGGGTAACGTTATTACAATGCATTTTGATGATAATTCAACAATGACCTTTACCTGCGATGAAAACGGCTATTATTCTAATGATAAGGGCGAATATGTTTATATTCTGTATGATGATTATCAGTACAATTCCCATTGGTTGCCTGATAATAGCTATAGCGTAAAAATTACTGTGTGTGGTGCAGCTACTACATTTAACCTGCATACGGCTAAAGCACCACAGGTTAAGTCGGCTGATTATAATTCCTGCATACCGCTTCAGGTTACAGAGGGTTTACATGGTCGCAACGCTTTTGACCATAACGACCAGCTTTATTTTAACTATGATTATGATAATACACTTATTAAAATAGCAGGTCAGTCGTTTAAGGTTGAGCTTGATGATGGTACAATCCTTGATTTCATCTGCAATAACGATGGCGCATTTTACAGTAATGATTACGGTTGCTTTGTGCCTTATGGAGTTTTTGATAATCAGGCTACTCAGCATTGGTCTGTAGGCGAAAGCTATAATGTAACGCTTGTTGTTATGGGTGAAAAAATTATTGTTCCGATTACGGTTGTAGAAAATCCCGTGAAAACAGTAAGCTTTGTTTCAGTTAAACCTATAGAATTTATCGAAAATACAGATGGTGAATTTTTAAATGATGACTTCGGTAAATCCTACTATCACTATAATGTTACCGATAAAATATACGCCGAGGGTAATTATATCAACGTTGAATATAAAGACGGCAGAGTTGAAAAGTATTATTACAATGCAAAGCAAAATGGCTTTTGTAATTCCGAAAACGGTTTATTAAACGTTAATTTTTACGAATACCAAATCAGTGAGCATTGGTACCCCGGCAAAACTTGTAACGTTGTAATGGATATTTTGGGCAAAAGGGTTAATGTACCCGTTAAAATTTTGCATAACAAACCTGCAACACCAAAGGTTGCAACCACAAATGAAATCGGTGGTGTAAATGTTACTTGGAACAAGGTTGCAGGTGTAACAAAATACAATGTTTATCGCAGACAAGGTGGATATAAGATATGGACACTTGTTGGCACAACAACAAGCAATACACTTCTTGATATGAATGTTAAGAGTGGTGTTTACTATTGCTACTCTGTAAGAGCCTACAACTCACAAGGTAAATATAGCGATTATATAAGCGCTAACACACAGAATCGTAAGTTTATGGCAACACCTAAGCTTACAACAATCTACAACCACGTAAATGGTCTTGCAATTAAGTGGAATGCCGTTGCAGGTGTAACAAACGGCTATCGTGTATACAGAAGGGGAGTCGGCTCAACCTATTGGACATACCTCGGCACAACAAAGAATCTTTACTTCATTGACAATGCTGTAAAGAACAAGAGTGGTGAGTACTTCCGTTATACTGTAATTGCAGACGGTGGTTATCACAGCAAGTTTGACACAACGGGTCTTTATCTTAAGCGCCTTGCTAACCCCACACTTAATAGTGCCACAAGCTCAAGTGCAGGTATCACAGTTAAATGGGAAACAGTCGTGGGTACAACAGGTTACTATGTATACCGCAAAACTGCAAACTCAACTTGGACTCGCGTAGGCACAGTTGGCGGTACAAACAATACAACCTTCCTTGATAAAACAGCAAAGAAGGGTACAACCTATACATACACAGTACGTGCAGTTTATGGCGCAACCACAAGCGCCTATAACTCAGGTATCAGCTGTTACGATAAATACTAAATAAAATTCGAAAGCCGTTCTCTTGAATGAAGAGAGCGGCTTTCTTATGCACAAAAACAACGTGATTTTTTTGGTATAAATGCGAATAGAAAAACAACCTGAATAAGTTCATAATTAGAGTGTATATTTATATTTTAAAGCAGGTATTTTTATGGCGATTTTTAAATGTAAAATATGTGGTGGTGACCTTAATATTCAAGAGGGTGCTACCATTTGTGTATGCGAATATTGCGAAACAAAGCAGACTATTCCTGCGTTGGATAACGAGAAAAAGTTGAACCTCTTTAACAGAGCTAATAGATTAAGGCTTAACAGTGAATTTGATAAGGCTGCAAGCATTTATGAGAGTATAATTGCCGAATTCCCTGAGGAAGCAGAGGGGTATTGGGGTCTTGTGCTTTGCAATTATGGTATAGAGTATGTTGATGACCCTACCACAGCGCGTAAAATCCCTACCTGCCATAGAGCTGCCTTTGAATCTGTTACAAAGGATGAAAACTACAAATTAGCTCTTGAGTACGCCGATGTGGTTTCGCAGAAAGTTTATCGCGATGAGGCTCGTGAAATTGACCGTATTATGTCTGAAATTCTCAACATAAGTAAAAACGAAGAGCCTTATGATATTTTCATCTGCTACAAAGAAACAGATGAAACAGGTAACAGAACCATAGATAGTGTTATTGCCCAGGATGTTTACGATGCACTTACCGATAAGGGCTATAGGGTTTTCTTTTCAAGAATCTCTCTTGAGGATAAAATAGGTACTCAGTATGAGCCATACATATTTGCAGCCCTTAATAGTGCAAAGGTAATGCTCGCCTTTGGTACAAAATATGAATATTTTCATGCAGTATGGGTTAAAAATGAGTGGTCACGATTCCTTAAGCTTATGGCAAAGGATAAATCAAAAGCACTTGTACCTTGCTATAAGGATATAGACCCATACGATATGCCCGATGAGTTTAAGGCTCTTCAGGCTCAGGATATGGGCAAGGTGGGTGCAATTCAGGACCTTCTTAGAGGTATAGAGAAATTACTGTCAAAAAAAGAAACGGTATCCGTCAAAGAAGCTGCAGGCGTAAACTTGAACAATACACAGATAGAACCTCTTCTTAAAAGAGCATTTATGTTCCTTGATGATGAAGAATGGCAAAGTGCTGATGAATATTGCGAGAAAGTTCTTGATATAGACCCCGAAAATGCACAGGCTTATCTTGCCAAGTTGATGGTTGATTTAAAAATAAAAAATGAATCTGATTTTGAAAACTGTGCCATTGGATTTGATGAAAATAAATACTGCAAAAAAGCTCTTGCTTTTGGTGGAGAGGATATAAAAAATTTAATTAATGGAAGTATAGTTCGAGTAAAAAAACGAATAGCGGAAATGGAGGCTGCAACAAAAGCTGAGTTAGAAGCAGTCAGCAAAAAAAGAATTGCCAACGCAAGACAACATTTTGTATCTGTAGGCGATAATTTTGTTGTTGGTCTAAAATCAAATGGTACAGTTATTTGTATAGGCTTTGAAGCGTATGGTCAAGATGAGATTTTGAGTTGGGTTGATATTGTTGGTGTTTCTGCTGGTTCCCAACATATTGTGGGTTTAAAAATGGATGGTACAGTTGTTGCTAGTGGTAATAATGATTATCTTCAATGCGCCGTATCAAAATGGAAAAATATTATTGCTGTTTCTGCAGGTGATAGTCATACTGTTGGGTTAAAAAGTGATGGCACAGTTGTTGCTGTCGGTAACAATGAATACGGTCAATGCAATGTGTCAGGGTGGACAAATATTGTTGCAGTTTCTGCAAGTGGTTTTTGCACTCTTGGCTTGAAATTAGATGGGAGTGTTGTTGCAGTCGGACGAAATGTTTATGGCGAATGCAATGTATCTGAGTGGACTGACATAGTAGCTATTTCTGCCGGCGAAAATCATATGGTAGGATTGAAGTCGGATGGAACGGTTGTTGCTGTTGGTAATAACGATGATGGTCAATGCAATGTGTCGGAATGGACAGATATTATTGCGATATCAACTAGTCATTATCATACCGTTGGTGTAAAATCGGATAGAAATGTTGTCGCAGTTGGCTATAATAATGATGCTCGTTGCAATGTTACAGAATGGAACGGTATAGTTTCTGTTTCTACAGGCTTAAGATATAGCATCGGTGTGACAGAAAACGGAGAAATTGTTGCTACAGGCTTTAATTTAGACTATACAAAAAAGTTGACTGAGTGGAAGCTCTTTGAAAACATAAATAATTTTGAAGAAGAAAGAAAAAATGCTCGAGAACTTCTTGCTGCAGAAAAACGTAGACAAGTACTATTGCGTTCTCAGGGTCTTTGTCAGTATTGTGGAGGCACATTTAAAGGCTTTTTTACTCAAAAGTGTAGTCTTTGTGGTAGACCTAAAGATTATTGATTTTAGAATAATACACAAGCACAAACCCCGGGAGGGTGGTAGTGATACCATTCCTTCCGGGTTAATTTTATATCTTTAACCTTATCTCTTTACTCAGCACATCGTAAATGCCTTGCAATACGTAGAGGGTGGGGGTGTGGAAGTGTACATTGATTGCATCGGCCATTCAATGAATAAGCGTTTGCAAGAGGTTTACCGTGAAGAGCTTGTTGAAAAATACGGTGACCGTATTCAATACACCCACTCAAGTGGTGCTCATTCTTATTCATATGCATATACACTTAACGCTGACTGACGAGGGCAAATGCGCTCGTCGTTTTTCTTTCGACTGTTAAGTACTTTTAATGGTACTTAGTGTAACTCGTGTGATGTTGACATTTTCTACCATTGGTATTAAAATGTGACTGTAATTGGCAATCGAAGTTGGTTTGTATTCGGGTGCATGGCTTCGATGCTATGTGCCTATTTGTTTTGTTTGGAGGATTAAGAATGTTACCTTCTATTGAAGAATATCAGGAAATAAACCGTAGAATAAAAGAAAAAAATGCTAAACGAAACGAAGAAATGAGAAAGGCACGTATTAAAGAACTTGAAAAAAGAGGAGTAATAATAGAAGAGAATAGTTTCGAAGATAACAAAAAACATTATGATTCCGAATATACTATGGAAAATTCAACAGCAACGTTCATATGGGTTGTTGTAATGCTCGTTGGTACAATATTTAATGATAGATGGCTGATATATATTTTCGCTACTATTATTTGGTTGCGGTTTATAACAAGATACAAGAAATGATATCTAATCAAATGAAAGGTGGGCTTTGTATGAGAATTAATGAAAAAGGAGAATTTGAGATTTTTGATGAGCATGCTGTAGAAAAAGCAGAAAGCCACCAAAAACTTCTCGAGTCTCCTATCGAAAGTTTGGACTTTTCTTGTGACACATTTAATGAATTAAAAAGAGTAAAAATTGATACGCTTAATGATTTAGTTGAACGCTTTAAAGATAAAAGCATATTTAGTACATGTTCATTTGGTAGAAAACAACTTGAGGAAATAGTAGAAAAACTATGCATGTTGGGTATCAGTTTGGAACCAATTGACAATCAAACACAAAATCCATTGAAAATAATTAATGATTGTTTGTCGAAGCTTTCACCCCAAGAAAAAATGGTGATTATTCTTTTATATGGTTTGGATGGTAAGAATGAACATTCATATGAAGAAATATGTGAACGTTTTAACATTACTGTACCCGGAATAATCAGTGCGATAGATTCTCATTTTTTAGATACATTAAGAAAACAAGATGAATTTATTAATAAGGAATTTTTGCAGGCGTTGATAAAGAATAGTGATTTAAATCCATATAAAAAAATTGTTGAAAACCTGTTTAATCAATCAATAGATGAGTTATTACTTTCAAGGTACAATATAATACTTAAAAGCGATGAAGACATACACAATGAGGCATTGTTTGATTTTGAAGAATATGAACATACCGTTACAATAAAAAAATACATCGGGTTTTCTGACGAACAAATTATAATCCCTGATTTTTATAACAAAAAAAGTGTTACCCGTATTGATGACTATGCTTTTGAAAATTGCTCTTTTATAAAAGAAGTTCAACTCGGAAGGTCTGTACGCTTTATAGGTAAATCTGCATTTTCTAATTGTAAAAATTTAATGAAGGTGACAGGCAATTGTTTGTTATTGATAAACAAATATGCATTTGACGGATGTGAAAAACTTGAGGTCTTTTCTGCTAAACGTGTCACATGTATTGGTCCTTTTGCTTTTAACGAATGTATTTGTTTGTGTAAGTTTGATGTGGAAAGAGAAAATATTCGTAGGATTTGTGAATCTTCATTTTTTGATTGTCAATGTTTAAGAGAAATACCTTCTCTTAAAAATGTTGCAATTATTGAGGATAATGCTTTTGCCTATTGTGGATATATAAGCGATGTCACGTTTAGTGAAGATTTGAAAAAGATTGGTGATAATGCATTTTACGAAACAAATATTTCGAATGTGATTATTCCTAAGAATGTTGAATATATTGGGGAGACTGCTTTTTTTACACTTGATAACTCTTTAAATGTGTTTATCCATAGCACAGAAACCGAAATCAAAGATGAAGCCTTTGGTCATAAGGCTAAGTTTGGAGAAAATCACCAAGAGCACGTTGTTGTATATTGCAAACCGAATTCCACTGCACAGATGTATTGTAGGAAAAATGGTATTACTCACCAAAAATTAGAGACATAATTAAAATAAAAACAGCTATGCAAAGCGTGAGCCTGCATAGCTGTTTTTATATCTTTTAACCTTCTCTCTCATCCCTCAATACATCGTAAATGCCTTGCATTACGTAGAGGGTGGGGGTGTGGAAGTGTACATTGATTGCATCGGCCATTCAATGAATAACCGTTTGCAAGAGGTTTACAGAGAAAAGCTTGTTGAAAAATACGGTGACCATTTCACGTACACTCACTCCAACGGTGCATATTCGTATTCATACACTTACAATTTAACAGATAAAGCATAGCAAGATGCAAATTGCATCTCCTTTTTCTATGTGTAGATTTTATTGACAATATTTTACAATTATATTAAAATTAATTCACTGATAGTTCGTATATTTAATTTAATGTTAAGAAGGCATCATTATGGGATTGTTTAAGCAAATCACAAAAAATAAAAATACCACGACCCTTACATCTTCAGAAAAAGATAAAACCAAGAACGCCAATATAGATTGTGGATTCCCTAAACCATTTATGATTATCAATGGCAAAATTTCAAAAGATGATAGATTTTTGAATTGGTGTTTTAATTACTATACGAAATTTTTGGATGGAATAGAAAACGGAATAGAACCGGAAGAATGTAAAAGGATAATAGCGCTGGAAGGATTAGATAAATTACCAGACAGTGACTACGGCGATTTTCGTTCGATTGTCTTTTCGGAGCGAGATATGGTAGGTCGGGCATCAACAAAAGCTGTTTTTGCTACACAACTTAATATTAATCAGCAACCACAAACTTTTTATGTAGTTACAGGCACTGGTGAAAAAGGAAGTGAAGGTTCACGATTGTATTTCGAGGCAGAAAGGTTTGCTCTTTCTTTTTTGGTTGCTGAACTCAGGGCTATGAAGGAAAAACCTCTTTCATAAATGTAAACAAAACAAACTATGGAAATCAAACCCCGGTAGGGTGGTAGTGATACCATTCCTTCCGGGTTAATTTTATACCTTTAATCTTCTCTCTTTACTCAACATATCGTAAATGTCTTATAGTCCGGCACGCCCTCAAGCAACTTCGACATAGAAGGTAGCTTTCAAACTAATACAAAAACGGTGTTACCTTTGGGTAACACCGTTTGATTTTTGCATAGATAATATCAGAATTAAAGAACACCCTGGGCAATCATAGCATCTGCAACCTTGATAAAGCCTGCAATGTTTGCACCTGCAACAAGGTCATAGCCAAGGCCATATTCCTCTGCAGCAGCAGCTGAGTTGTCGTGGATTTCTTTCATAATCTGCTGGAGCTTAAGGTCAACCTCTTCTGCAGTCCAGCTGTATCTCATTGAGTTCTGACCCATTTCGAGAGCAGAAACAGCAACGCCACCTGCGTTAACAGCCTTTGAGGGAGCAACAACCTTAACGTTTGCCTTGAGGTATTCAAGAGCATCGTTTGTTGTGGGCATATTAGCAACCTCAATGTAGTACTGTACACCGTTTGCAACAAGCTTCTTTGCTTCGTCCATATTGATTTCGTTCTGTGTAGCACAAGGCATAGCAACGTCAACCTTTACGCCCCAGGGCTTTTCACCGGGGTGGAACTCTGCACCGAATTTGTCAGCGTAATCCTGAACCTTGTCACGGCCTGATGCACGCATTTCAAGAAGATATTCAATCTTCTCGTCTGTTGTGATACCGTCTTTATCATAAACATATCCGTCAGGACCTGAAATTGTAAGAACCTTACCGCCAAGCTCTGCAATCTTCTTAGCTGCGCCCCAAGCAACGTTACCAAAGCCTGAAAGAGCAAATGTCTTACCCTTGATATCCTCACCAAAGTGCTTGAATACTTCACATGCATAGTATGTAGCACCGTAGCCTGTAGCCTCGGGTCTGATAAGTGAGCCGCCGTATGAAAGGCCTTTACCTGTAAGAACACCGTTCTGGAAAGCACCCTTGATGCGTCTGTACTGACCATAGAGATAACCAATTTCACGTGCGCCAACGCCAATGTCACCTGCAGGAACGTCAACGTCAGGACCAATGTGTCTGTAAAGCTCTGTCATAAAGCTCTGGCAGAAACGAAGGATATCCATATCGCTCTTACCACGGGGGTCAAAGTCAGAACCACCCTTACCGCCACCGATGGGGAGACCTGTAAGGCTGTTTTTGAAGGTCTGCTCAAAAGCAAGGAACTTCATAATACCTGAGTAAACTGAGGGATGGAAACGAAGACCACCCTTGTAAGGACCGATAGCGCCGTTGAACTGTACACGGTAACCTGTGTTAACGTGAACCTTGCCCTGGTCATCTGTCCATGATACACGGAATGTAATCTGTCTTTCGGGCTCAACAATTCTTTCAAGAAGAGCGCATCTCTCGTATTCGGGATGCTGTTCGATAACGGGTGCAAGAGATTCTAAAACTTCAGTAACAGTCTGAACGAACTCGGGTTCGTTTGCGTGCTTTTTTGCAACGTCATCGATAACGTTTTTGATATAACTCATTAGTAACACTCCTTATAGTTACAAATAGGTTCACTGAACCTTTTAAAAATACGCTAATCATTTTATACCACACAATATGAAATTGCAATAAATTTGTGACCCGATTTTTAAATATTGTAACTATAAACAAAAAACGTGTTTTTATGTAAAATATTTTTTTGCAAAATAATATCAAAAAATGCTGTAAACCGCGGTGAATAGCGGTTCACTGCAGTTTGGGATTTGAATTGTTTTGGCGCTTTATTGACATTTTTGTTGTATTATGTTTTAATGATGTTGTATAAAAATACATTTTCGGAGGTATATTTATGTTTTGTAGATATTGTGGCACAGAAAATCCTGATGGTGTATTAACTTGTGTTAATTGTGATGCTGAAATAGCACCTGCCGAGCAACCTGTAGAGGAGATTGTAGAGCCTGTTTATCAGCCTGTTCAGCAGCCTGCATATCAACCTGTAGCTCAGCCTGTATATCAACCTGTAGCTCAGCCTGCTCAGACAATGGCACCCCAAAAGGATGAAACTGTTTCATTCGGTGATTGGTTCCTTACAATTTTTCTTATGAACATACCAATCGTTAACTTTATTATGACACTTGTTTTTGCTTTTTCAAGCGGTACCAAAAAAAGTAAGTCAAACTTCTTTAAAGCAAAGCTTTTGTGGATGGTAATTTCTTGCGTTTTATCAATCATTACAACCGTACTTATTTTCGTTTTCGCATATGATTTTATTGAAGAAATCTTATACGAGCTTGAATATTTCTTTTAAACTTTAACCAATAGCATCAGGCAGATGTGGCATTTTTGTCATGTCTGCTTTTTTTATTGAAAAAAGGTATTAATATATGCTATAATCATAAAAAATTTCTAAAGGTGATTATATGCAGAAATATTTAATTAACCCTAATCAAAAAATCTCAAAAATTAATAAAGATATATACGGCACATTTTCAGAGCATCTCGGCAGATGTATTTATGAGGGTACCTTTGTTGGCGAGGATTCAGTTATTCCCAATGTTAATGGAATGCGTACAGATGTTGTTGCAGCTCTTAAAGAAATGGGGCTTCCCGTACTTCGTTGGCCTGGTGGCTGCTTTGCTGATGAATATCATTGGAAGGATGGCATCGGTCCTAAAGAAAATCGCAAAAAAATGATCAATACCCATTGGGGCGGTGTTGTTGAGGATAACTCTTTTGGTACACACGAATTTTTTGAGCTTTGTCGACAGCTTGGTTGCGATGCTTACGTTAACGGCAACCTTGGTAGCGGCACTGTGCAGGAAATGAGCGAGTGGGTTGAGTATATGACCTTTGACGGCACTTCACCAATGAGCGAATTAAGAAAGGCTAATGGTAGCGAAAAACCCTGGAAGCTTAAATACTTCGGTGTTGGTAACGAAAGCTGGGGCTGTGGCGGTAATATGATGCCCCACTATTATGCTGATGAATATAGGCGTTATCACGTTTACGTGCGTGATTATGACAGTAATAACCGCATTTATAAAATCGGCTGTGGTCCCAATGCGTTCGATTTTGAGTGGACTGATGAAGTAATGCACTTTGCAGGTAATAAAATGCAGGGTATCTCACTTCATTATTACACAGTTCCCGGTGATACGTGGGAGCATAAGGGTAGCGCTACTGTTTTTACTGATGATGAGTATTATACAACTATCAGAAAAGCATATAAAATGGAGGAACTTGTTCGTCGTCATACCGAGGTTATGAACAGACACGATCCCCATATGCATTGTGACCTGATTGTTGATGAATGGGGCACTTGGTATGATGTTGAAGAGGGCACAAATCCCGGCTTCCTTTATCAGCAAAGCACAATGCGTGATGCACTTGTTGCAGGTCTTACACTTAATATCTTCAACAAGCATAGTGACAGGGTACGTATGGCAAATATTGCACAGACAGTCAACGTTCTTCAGTCTGTTATTCTTACCGATGGTGAGGATATGCTTTTAACACCTACATATCACGTATTTAAAATGTACAAGGACCATATGGAAAACACACTTCTTGGTAGTTACATCACAACCGATTACCTTGAAGATAATAACGAAACACCAGTACTTACCGAGAGTGCTTCGGTTAATGCAGATGGTGAAATTGTTTCAACTATTTCGAATGCATCACTTACAGAATCTGCTGAAATCAAATGTCAGATTGCAGATTTTACAGTTAAATCTGTTGTTGCTGAAATCATAACAGGTGATGTGCGTAACCATAACACCTTTGAAAACAAAGATGTTGTTAAAACTGTAGAATTTACTGATTTTACACTTACAAACGATGGCTTTGTTGCAAATGTTCCGCCTTGTAGCGTTGTAAAATTCATTATTAAGTAATGAACAGAGATTGTAAAAAATGCCTCTTGTACGAAAGTGCCGAGGCAGATATACTTAGTGATATCAAGTCTAAAATTGACAAACTGTCTGAGCAGGATAGGGCAGACGAGGATTTATATTCTCATCGTCTTTCTCTTTGTCAACAATGTGATAACCTGATATCAGGTGTATGTATGAAATGTGGCTGTTACGTTGAATTTCGTGCCGCTTTTCTTAAACAAAAGTGCCCCGATTCCAAGGGGAGAAAGTGGTAATATGTCAATAAAAAACAATTATAATCATACAGTGTTTGCTTGTTATTTCGGTTATGTTGTTCAGGCAATCGTAAATAATTTTGCTCCACTTCTTTTTCTTACCTTCAGAAGTGAGTTTAATATACCTTTATCGCAGATAACAAGCCTTGTTACAATAAACTTCCTTTTTCAGTTGTTTATTGATATTGTTTGCGCCAAGGTTGTTGATAAAATCGGCTACCGCAAATGTATTGTTGCCGCACAATTTTTCTCTGCAATAGGTATCGCAGGAATGGGTATTTTGCCTGATTTACTGCCAAATCCGTATATAGGACTTCTTGCCTCAATTCTGTTATATGCAACGGGCGGTGGCCTTATTGAGGTACTTGTCAGCCCTATTGTTGAGGCTTGCCCTATAAAAAATAAAAAGGCGGCAATGAGCCTTTTGCATTCCTTCTATTGCTGGGGGCATTTATTTGTTGTGTTGGCATCAACGCTCTTCTTTGCGGTGTTTGGTATTGCAAGCTGGCGCTATCTTGCCTTTATATGGGCTGTTATTCCATTTGTTAATGGTTTTTATTTTATGGGTGTACCTATTACGACGCTTACAACAGAAGATGATAAAATGTCCTTAAAAAGTCTTTTTACATCAAAGCAGTTTTTATTGTTTATGCTCATAATGGTCTGCTCAGGTGCGTCAGAGCAGGGCATGAGTCAGTGGGCTTCAACATTTGCCGAGGCAGGTCTTAATGTTTCAAAAACAGTGGGTGACCTTGCAGGACCAAGCCTTTTTGCAATTACAATGGGTACTTCAAGGGTTATTTACTCTAAAATAAGTGAAAAGGTTGATTTGTCAAAGTATATGACATTTTGTGCTACCTTGTGTATAATTGCATACGCTATGGCAACCTTCCTTAAAAACCCCGTGCTTTCATTTGTAGGTTGTGCTTTGTGCGGTTTTTCTGTTGGTGTTATGTGGCCCGGTTCATTTTCACTTGCCTCCGAAAGCTTCCCCAAGGGTGGTACCGCTATGTTTGCAATACTTGCCCTTGCAGGTGATTTTGGTTGCTCCTTTGGTCCTACTGTTGTAGGCTTTGCAACAAGCCTTTTAGATGAAAATATCAAAAAAGGTGTCTTTGCTGCAGTAATCTTCCCCATATTGCTTATAATATCATTGTTCTTTATGAAAAAATTGCAAACAAAATCTCGCAAACTTGACAAAGAGTTATAAATAAATATATAATATTAAGGTATGTTTATTTTTGAAAGGACTTAAAATTATGATAAAGCCCGAAAACAGAAATTGTTTTGAGTATTTCAGAGATTGCACTAAGGATTTTGGCGTTTACGATGTTGCCGAAAGCTTTGGTAGTCTTATCAGCCGTAAAAAATTTATTCACGATGTTGAGGCGGTTGCAGGTTTTCTTGATAGCAGAAATATAAAAAAAGGGGACGTTGTTACAGTATTTTTGCCTAACGTGGCACAAAGCTTTGTTGCCTTTTATGCCATCAATCGCATAGGGGCAATTGCTAATATTGTTCATCCGCTTACACCTGCTGATGCCCTTGAAGAAATCATTAAAACAAGCCAATCAAAGGCAGTTTTCATTTTAGATATTATTATGGATCCCTACGTTGAAACCCTTCGTAGGCTTAACAGACTTGTTATTGTTTGCTCAAGCTCTGACTATGCTTCATCTGTAATGAAGCCTGCTCTTAAAATCTATTCAAAGGTTAAGGTTAAACAGAAAACTCCTTCATCAAATACAGCCGCATATCACACAATATGTAACCTTTCATTCAAAGCACCTGCTCTTGAGGGTAATGGTGATGATGTTGCGGTTTATCTTCACGGTGGCGGTACAACAGGCAAAAGTAAAACAATTTGCCTTACAAACACTAACCTTAATTCACTTGCGTACAAGCTCAGCTTCCTTGATTCACCACACGCACCCGGTGAGGAATTTTCACTGTGTGTACTTCCTCTTTTCCACGCATTCGGACTTGGTGTTGTGCTTCATTTCAGTATGTGTGCAGGCTTTACCTGTATAGGTATGCCTACATTCTCAGCTGAAAAAGCAAATAAATATATTAAAAAATATAATGTCACATACATTGTTGGTGTGCCAAATATGTTCAAAAAGATGTATGAGGCTTCAAATTTTGATGGTGAGCACCTTAAAAAGCTTCGGCTTTTGTGGGCAGGCGGTGACATCATCAGTGAGCAGTTCCTTAATGCATTTAACTCTAAACTCGAAAAATGGGGTGCAAAGGGTAAGCTTTATCGTGGTTATGGCCTTACAGAGGTTTCTTCTGTTTGTACTGCAAATATTGCAGGGGCATATAAAGAAAACTCTATAGGTAAACCCCTCGACGGTATTATTGTTGAAATATGGGATGACAAGCAGAAAAAGCTTCCACCAAACACAATCGGTGAAATTGTTATTACCGGCTCAACTGTAATGCAGGGCTATATCAATAGCGATGTTGACGGTGTTTACGTTGACAAAAAGGGCAATCGCTGGGTAATGTCAGGTGACCTTGGTTACCTTGATGAAGATGGTTACCTTTTCTTTACAGGCCGCAAAAAAAGAATGATTATTATTTCGGGCTATAACGTTTACCCTAATGATATCGAAAACGAGGTTTTAAAGCTTGATTATATAAACGAGGCTTGCGCCGTACAGGGTTATATTGACAGTAAGCCTATTATAAGGCTCTTTGTTTCATTGAATCAGCCCACAACAAACCCCGATGAAACCGCAAAAGTTATTAAAGAGTATTGTAACAGTAAGCTTGAAAAATTCTCAAGACCTACTACAGTTACAATCCTTGATGCTCTGCCAAAAACACGTATGGCAAAGATTGACTTTATGAAGCTTACCGATACTCCGCCGGCAGCTCAACCCACACGTAAAGAAATTCGTGAAGAGCGTAAAGCACAGCGCGAAATCGAAAAAGCCGCTAATAAAGCCGGTAAAGAGGCTGATAAAATAGAGCGTGAAGAACGCGAGGCAGCCGAAAAGGCTCGTGAAAACAAAAATAATAAGGAGGATAACTGAAATGAATGAAAAGAAAAGCTTCGGCCAGAAGCTTCAAAAAAACCCCTTTTTAGTAGTATTACTTATTGTTGTGATTGGTGTTGCAATTTTTATGGCATCAACACTTACTTCAGCCCTTAAGGAAAGGGTTAAACAGACCGAGGAAACAACTGCCCCCGTCGTTACTGAGGAAACAACCGTTGAAGTGGTTGAAGATGATAACACACTCACTATTGATAACCTTACAAAGTACTCTGATAAAATTATTTCAGTTACCGCACAGAAGGAAACTGACCGAGTTGCCCTCAGGGTAGAGTATGATACAAAGGAATCACTCCTTGCAGAGCACCTTGCAGACAATGCCTTTAGTATGGATATTGTTCCTTACTTCTATTTTTATATCGATAACGGTACACAGATTAAATGTCCCGGTGAATTTCAGCTTCTTGAAAGCGGAAACGTTATTATGTATTACCTTTCAGAAACCGAAGATTACATAAATGCCGTTGGACTTACAGATGAAATTACAGTAACCCTTGATAATATTCTTAATTCAGGCTTTAACCTTTATATTGAGCATAAAACAAACGAGGGCGTAGGCAAAACAATATGTGGCTCTTACGCACAGTCTGTTGAAGATTTCAACAAAGACCACGCAGGTAAGCCGGCAGAGGTTGTTGACGTTGCAGACGGTATCAAAAAGGTTGAAACAACTGTTACCGATGAATTTATCTGGGTAGATATTTATTATAAAGATGCTGAGGCATACACAGCACTTAACAATGACCTTGAAGCAAACTTCGTTACCTTTGGCTTTGAAAAGGGTGGCAAAAACTACAAGCGTGACTTTATTGTTACTATGTATGACAGCATTAATATGGTTCGTTGCAAGTTCGATGCTTATGCAATCAAAGAGCTTGCAAAGGAAATGGAAGAAAAGGACCTTACAGTAAAAGCTCTCTTCGAAACATATTCAATTTCTGTATGGTCAAGGGATTACGAAAAAGAAACCCCCTTGTTCAATATGAACGGCTCAACAGACGTTATGAATAAACTCAACGAGGAAACAACTGTAGCCGAAGGCGAGGAAACAACCCTCGCAGAGGGCGAAACAACAGAAACAACTGAAGCATAAAAAATGCCCGAGTGTTCAATGAACACTCGGGTGAGTTTTCGTAAGACAGGGGACGGTTCTGTGTCCTGTTTGGATTTAAGTTAATCATTTCTCTCAAAGGGTGGGTTTAACGACTCACCCTTTGTTTTTGCGAAGCTTTGTCTCCCTAGCCCTAGGGAGGGGGACCAAAAACGGAGTTTTGGGTGGTGGGTAGTTCCACTAAATGTTAGTCTTCTATTGGATAGAACAAAAAACGGCTGCTTGTTCAGCCTTCCTTCGAAGGAAGGTGGCGCGAAAAAACTTGTTTTTTCGTGACGGAAGGTTCTTCATTGCGTAGCAATGATTTCACCAAAGGTGAAAATAATTCAAATCGTACCGAAGGTACGACGTATTAATTAAGTGGTTTAAAACATATAGTCGGTTACAATGGAATCTTACGATTCCACAATGCTGTCGCATCGAGAACCACCCACCATTCCGTCCGAACTGTTTCTTATTATTTAATCTTTTGCCCGAATGAACCTAAGCCAATCAACAGCATAATAAAAGAATGGTCCCCCCGCCTTCGAAGGCAGGCATACAATTCTGCTACTCTATCGTTTCATATTTATTTTTTGTAGGTCGATTTTGATTATTACAAAAATATTTTTAAAATAATATCATATATATGGGAGCAAAAAACATGACTTCTGTTTTGTTGACACAATTCATGATTTTGTGGTATATTTGATTTGTAAAATGCAAGAAAATCAAAAGGTGATGGGTTCTGGGTAGGGGAAACAAACCTCAATCATAGAACCGTCACCTGTCCTACTCTACAATAAATTATGTATATATAGAATTTTATTTATTTTTCAGTTAAGGAGATACCTATGTTTGCAAGGAAAATTTATGACATTAATTGTGTGTTTGAAGATGGTGTTTTGAATATGAAAGAACCATATTTAACTGGATATACAACACAGCAATCATTTACAGGATTTACTTTGAAAAATAAAAATAAATTTAATGTTTTAAAACCTGATATTCAAATCAATTTTGATAAAATCTGTAACAAAGTTACTATTACTGCAAACTCAATTCCCAAGTTTATTTTCTTGTTAAGCATTCCCGGTATGTTCTTGATGATTGCTTTATTTGCCATCATTTTTATAACAGGTGAATTTGCATGCGCAATTAAATTTTGGATTGGTGTAATAATAGGTGCGTGGATTGTAATACCGACAGCTGCAATTGTTATATCTGTTATGTTTCGGAAAGCTTCAAAACAAATATTTGAAGAAATACATACTCAGATAACGAACAAATCAGGGGACGGCTCTCTGGGGTAAGACAGGTTTTGAAACAGGCGTTTCTTTTTTTGGGATTGTTGATGAAGGTAGTTTTACGTGTGTGTCACATATTCTTGATGATGAGGCACGCGTGTGTGAATATGGTAAACTGTTGGGAAGAGGGGCATGTCCTGCGAATACTGTTTGTAGTGAAACCTCTAAAAACTATGGTTTATCAGCAGCGTTATATGTTGGTTATGGTGGTGAGATTTCTATGGGATTGGATATGGACAATGATAACCGAGGGAAAGGAGCTTTGGCGCAAAGCTTATGAAATTCCATCAATTATTGAACTTTTTGAGGAAGAATAGAAAAATTTCTTTTTTGATTACATTAATTGTATATGTTATAGGACTAATAATACCAAAGAGTATAAGAGAAACATCATTATTGTTTCAAGTATTTATAATTGTTGGTGTAGGTTTATCTTTTTGTCTCTACAACTTTATCGGATGGAAAGATAAGTCCAGAGCCGAGAGCAAAAGAACATTTTCGTGTTTTTGTTTTTTCTTTGTTTTATTCATTGTTCTAGGTAATATAATAGCTATGGCTTTTATGTAAGTAAGACAAGGGACGGTTCTGTGTCCTGCGCAGAAAATAACTAAATATTTTTCTCAAAGGGTGGGTTTCTAAATAATTCATCCTTCGTTTTTTGATAAAGAACATACTTTCAATAAAAAACCTGACTGCTCTGATACGAGTAGTCAGGTTTTTTGCGTTTAATCAAAATTCTATATAATAATTATTGTTGTTAAGCGGTCCACCTGTCATAAGCTCAGGGGCGGCATCCTTAAGGTGTGTAAGTGTTCTTATAAGTCCACCGTTTTTAATGCGGAGCTTTTTAACAAGCTTTAAGGGGAAGGCAAGCGCCTGT
>JAZQRX010000013.1:0-18822 GCA_045629785.1 Acutalibacteraceae bacterium
CAAAGGCTAGAAAGCGTGAAAATCTTTCAAAGGTGTATTATGTGGGTAGCGAGGAGCAATGGGAGCAGATAGAAATTTATGATGATAATGCACCACTTATAAATGCACAAATTGTATATAATTATTGTGAGCATGTGTATGTTCAGGATGAAGCTACCCCATCAACCTGTACTGAACATGGCTATCCAAAATATACCTGCTAGGATTGTGGACATAGTTATGCCGACTATACCTCCAACCCCACAGGCCATACATTTAACGATGAGGGCGTGTGTGAAGGCTGTGGTGAAAAAGAGGTATCAACAAGCTACATTAATACCCAAATGCTCAGCGTGGAAAGCGTTCTGGCAATGGTTAGGAGCCTTTTAGCTAAGTTTTTCGGCATCTTCACCGTAGCGTAAAATAATTCAATGCTGTTATGGTGGCATAAAGTGTTATAATTAAAAAACAGGAAGCGAATGCTTCCTGTTTTTGCTTTATATTATTATTTTATCTAATATTACCTGTGTTTGTTTTAAGTGTAACGTCGTGTGCGCCACCTTCAACAATACTTGTTGCACTTACGAGTGTAAGCTTTGCATCTCTCTGAAGGTCGGGGATGTTAAGCACACCGCAGTTGCACATTGTTGATTTAACCTTGTAAAGGCTCTTTGTAACGTTGTCGCGGAGTGAACCTGCGTAAGTTACGTATGAGTCAACGCCTTCCTCGAATGAAAGCTTTGACTGACCACCAAGGTCATATCTCTGCCAGTTACGAGCTCTGTTTGAGCCTTCACCCCAGTATTCTTTAACGTATGTGCCGTTAATGTTGAGCTTGGGTGTGGGGCTTTCGTCAAAACGAGCAAAGTATCTGCCGAGCATCATAAAGTCAGCACCCATAGCAAGTGCAAGTGTCATATGATAGTCGTGAACGATACCACCGTCAGAGCAAATCGGAACATAAACGCCTGTTTCTTTATAGTATTCGTCACGTGCTGCAGCAACCTCAATAAGTGCAGTAGCCTGTCCGCGGCCGATACCCTTTGTTTCACGGGTGATGCAGATTGAACCGCCGCCGATACCAACCTTGATAAAGTCAGCACCTGCATCTGCAAGGAAGCGGAAGCCGTCACGGTCAACAACGTTACCTGCGCCAACCTTTACTGTGTCACCATATTTTTCACGGATGAATGCGATTGTGCGCTTCTGCCATTCTGTGTAACCCTCAGATGAGTCAATGCAAAGAACGTCTGCACCTGCTTCAACAAGTGCGGGAACACGCTCCTCATAGTCACGTGTGTTGATACCTGCACCAACCATATAACGCTTCTGACTGTCAAGGATTTCCTGAGGATTTTCTTTGTGCTGTGAATAGTCCTTACGGAAAACGAAGTACATAAGCTTGCCGTTTTCGTCGATAATGGGGAGAGAGTTGAGCTTGTTTTCCCAGATGATGTCATTAGCCTCTTTAAGAGTTGTTGTAGCGGGGGCGGTAATGAGCTTCTCAAGGGGAGTCATAAACTCTGTAACCTTAAGGTCAAGGGGCATACGGCTGATTCTGTAATCGCGTGATGTAACCACACCAAGGAGCTTGCCGTTTGCTGTACCGTCGTCTGTAACAGCCATAGTTGAGTGACCGAGTGTGTCATAAAGGTTTACAACATCACCAAGTGTGCTGTCGGGGCAAAGGTTTGAATCGCTGATAACAAAGCCTGCCTTGTAATTCTTAACACGTGCAACCATTGCAGCCTCGTCTTCGATTGACTGTGAACCGAAGATGAATGACATACCGCCTTCTTTTGCAAGTGCAATAGCAAGTGTATCGTTTGAAACAGACTGCATAATAGCTGATACCATAGGTATATTAAGTGTGATGGGTGCTTCCTCTTCACCCTTTCTATATTTGCAGAGAGGTGTGCTCAGGTCAACATTGTTAGGAATGCAATCGGGACCTGTGTAACCGGGGATGAGTAAATATTCGCTGAATGTTCTTGATGGTTCTGTACAATAATGAGCCATAACTATCTCTCCTCACATTATAATTTTTTATTACCTTACATTTTACTTTTTATTTAGAATAAAGTCAACTATAAAATGTGACGATTTATGACTTTTTTTTAGAGGTAAATTATTGTAATGTGCTATATTATATGATAAAATTGATGCAATTAAGCCCTTTTGGGGCATTTGTTATGTGAGGTATATTATGGCACATTTTGAAATTGACTTTCATGATAAAAATAGTGAAAGATATATGACAAACTGGCGTGTTAACCAGATTACAAAAGATCTTTACCGTAAGTTTGTTATTGCTGATAGTGTTGATACAGGCGATTTTTACTACCGCGACGGGCAGTATAGCTTTGAGGATAGGGATAAAGGCGAGTGGGTACCCTTTAAAGCCGCAGCTGATTTCTGGGGCTATAAGGAATGCTATTGTTGGTTTAAGCAGACAGTTAAAATCCCCGAAAGCTTTAAGGGTCAGCACGTTATATATAATTTTAAACCCTATTACGGTGAGTGGAATCACGGCACAAACCCACAGTTTATTGTTTACATAAATGGTAAGCTTGTGCAGGGTAGTGACAGTAACCATCAATTCCTTACTGTTACACCTTGTGCAGAAGGTGGCGAAGAGCTTGAAATTTACATAAACGCATATTCTGATTACCACGATTACCGCGGTCAGATTCAGATGAGTGCACAGCTTCAGGTTTTCGACGACGTTGCTTATGGTATTTACTTTGATATTCTTACACCCCTCAAGGTTGCAAAGTATCATGGTGAGGATAGCGACGCTCGTGTTAATATTCTTAAAGCCCTTAACGAGGCTTGTAATATCCTTAATATTGATACAAACGACCGCGCAATTTTCCACGAGTCTGCAATAGCAGCATCAAAATACCTTGATGAAAATCTTTATGGTAAGTATGAAGAGGCAACCTGCTGGGCGGTAGGTCACACCCATATCGACGTTGCGTGGCTTTGGCGAATCCGTCAGTCACGTGATAAGGCGGGTCGTTCATTTGCAACTGTGCTTAAGCTTATGGAGGAATACCCCGAATATAGATTTATGTCCTCACAGGCTCAGCTTTACGAGTATGTAAAGCAGGATTACCCCGAAGTATATGGGGGCATCAAAAAGATGGTCAAAGAGGGTAAATGGGAGCCCGAAGGCAGTATGTGGGTTGAGGCTGACACAAACGTTGCATCGGGTGAAGCCCTTGTAAGACAGTTTATGGTTGGTAAACGTTTCTTCCGTGATGAATTTGGCGTTGATAACAAAATTATGTGGTTACCCGATGTTTTCGGTTATTCTGCCGCTATTCCTCAGCTTATAAAAAAGAGCGGTATGGAATATTTTATGACAACCAAAATCGGTTGGAGTGAGTTTAACAAATTCCCTTATGACACCTTTAAATGGCGTGGTATTGATGGTACAGAGGTGCTTTCACACTTCCCCACGTCTTGTTATGCAACTGCTGACGAAAGACGCGAGTGGCAGACAACATACAACTCAAAGCTTCGTCCGCTTTACGTAATCGGTGGTTATAAACGTTATTCACAAAAGGACCTCGGCAAAGATTACCTTATGTCATACGGCTTCGGTGACGGTGGCGGTGGACCCACACGTGAAATGCTTGAATACGGCAAGCGTATGAGCAAGGGTATTCAGGGCTGTCCCGTTGTAAAGCAGACACGCTCACTTGATTTCTTCAAGCATCTTGACCAGCAGGTTTCAGGCAACAAGCGTCTGCCTACATGGTGTGGTGAGCTTTACCTTGAATATCACCGAGGCACACTTACAAGCCAGGCTCGTAATAAAAAATATAACCGCAAGAGCGAGTGTATGTATCACGATATTGAAACACTCTCTGCAATTGCAAATAAAGAAACAGGCTTTGCTTACCCCAAGGAGCGACTTCTTGAAAACTGGAAGCTTATCTTACTTAATCAGTTCCACGATATTCTTCCCGGCTCATCAATTATGCAGGTTTATGAGGACAGCAAAGAGGATTACGAAAAGGTACTCAAAAACGGTAATGAAATGATTGCTGATGCAGAAGGTGCTATTACAAGCAAAATTGCACTTGATAAAAAGAGTATTGTTATTTTTAACTCAACAGGCTTTGACAGATACGATGCTTGCGAGGTTGAGGGTCTTGACGGTACATTTGCACTCTTTGATAAAGAGGGCAGGGAGCTTCCTTATCAGAAAACCTTTGACGGCAAAATTGTTTTCACAACAAAGGTACCTGCAAAGGGCTATACCTCTGTTGAGGTGCGTGATTGCGCCCCCACAGTATATGATGATGTGAATGCAACTCTTAATGGTGCTGAAACACCATTCTTTAAAATTGAGTTTAATAATAAAGGTAACATCAGCAGTCTTATTCATAAAGAGAGTGGCAGAAGCGTTGCCCCCGAGGGTTGTACTCTGGGTGAAATTATTGCATTCCAGGACAGACCTCATAAGTATGAGGCATGGGATATCAAGTGCTACTATGAAGAGGTTTCATGGAAGTTTGATTTCAAGTCTGCAGAGCTTATCGAAAAGGGCGCGGTACGTGCAGTTTATAAAATCGACAGAACCTTCCGCAACTCAACTCTTACCGAGTATTACAAGGTTTATAACGATTTACAGAGAATTGACGTTGATTATGAATCTGACTGGCATGAGGACCACGTTGTACTTAAGGCTGATTACCCTGTAGATGTAAACACAGTACGCGCTACATTTGATATTCAGTTTGGTAACATTGAGCGTTCAACTACCACAAATACAACTTGGGAATTTGCACAGTTTGAAGAGTCAATGCACAAGTGGGTTGACCTTTCAGACAACGGCTTTGGTCTTTCAATCCTTAATGATTGTAAATATGGTTGCGATGCAAAGGATGGTCACATCAGACCCACACTTTTCCGTTGTGCAACAGAGCCTAATACAATCCAGGACAGAGAGCATCATTCTTTCACATTCTCAATTTATCCCCACAGCGGCAGGGCTTGTGATAGCGATGTTGTTCAGGAAGGCTTTAACGTAAACTTCCCCCTTAAGGCGGTTGTATGCGATGCACAAAGCGGTTCACTTCCTTGTGAATATTCACTTGTAAGCGCTGATAAGTCAAATATTGTTATTGAAACAGTTAAGGTTGCTGAGGACAGCGATTCACTTATTGTACGTGCTTATGAAACATGGAACACAAAAACACCTGCAACACTTACATTCAACACACCTATTAAGAGTGCAACAGAGTGTAACCTTATGGAAGAACAGGATGAGGCAGTTTCATTTGATGGCAACACAATAAAGGCTACCTTCAAGCCCTTTGAAATCAAAACATTTAAAATTAATTTTTAATGCGGTGTCATACCTGATACCGTTGAAAGGAAATATATGAATTACAGTTTTTTTGCGATGGTATCGCGTATGAAATACATTGACCGATGGGCGCTTATGCGCAACACCGAGAGCGAAAGCCTTGACAGTCATTCAAAAGAGGTAGCGGTTATTGCACACGCTCTTGCGGTTATCGGTAATAAGCGCTTCGGTAAAAATTATAACCCTGACCGCGCGGCTGTTTTAGGTCTTTACCACGATGCCCACGAAATTATAACAGGTGATATGCCTACCCCCGTAAAATATCAGAATGATGAAATTCTGTGTGCTTTTAAGGCGGTTGAGGATTCTGCGAATGAAAAATTACTCGCAAAGCTCCCTGAGGATTTGCGTGATGCCTTTTCACCCTTACTTACAGGTGATAGTGATGAAGATCTGCAACCACTTGTAAAGGCTGCTGATAAGCTCAGCGCACTTATTAAATGCATTGAGGAGCGCAAAGCAGGTAACACAGAATTTTGCGAGGCAGAGGCAGCAACACGTAAAAGAATCTGCGAGGCAAATATCCCTGAGGCAGATGTGTTTGTTGAGGAATTTTTACCTGCGTATGAATTGACTTTAGATATGCTTTGATAATGGGCTGCGAAAAAGTGCAGACCGCATAAAACAATAAGTAAAGGGGCTCTTGCAGAAAATATCTGTAAGAGCCCCTTGAAAATTTTAAAAACAAAATTTTTATGCTACGAACAAATCTCGCCACTCGACGTACCTTTGTACGCCTTCGGGTAACCAAAAACAAGTCTGAAGCCTTGTTTTTGCTCGGTTTGTCCGTTCTGCATCTTTTTTCCCTATCCCATAAAAATGAGAGTTGTTTATTATTTGTCCCACTTAAAAAGTAATATACCGCAAATTGCCACGGCAACACCAATAAGCTTTCGCCATTGAAAATCGACTTTATCAACACCAAACAGACCGAATAATTCTATAAAATATGCCACAAGTAATTGTGATGTAACAATAATCATAACTGCCTGTGCAGGGCCAAGCCCCGACATACTTTTAATAACGGTATAGGTTATAAGTGCGCCAATAATACCGCCCAACAGCATGTATTTGTTATCGACCCTGAAAAGTGCTCCTACAGAGCTTTCGCGACCTGTGAAAAACCAGGCACATATACAAAATAGAAAGGCGGTCAATTGCACAAATGAGGCAGAGAGCCACACCGAGGTCTGCTTTGTGACACCCTCGTTGAAAACACCCTGAATACTCATCAGTGCACCTGAAACAATAGCGGTAATAATTGCAAACATAAAATCACCCCGCTAATATTGTTCCAATATTAGAATTTAAAATTCAAAATTTTAAATTTAAAATTCCGGAATGCTATCGCATACACTACAATATGTTTGTTGTTTGCGGTAGCTATATAATGTTCGGAAGCGCAAGCTTCCCCGATAATTTTGCATTTTTCATTCTGCATTTTGCATTAAAAAAACCGCCCGAAGGCGGTTTTTTATCAGTTCATCATAAAATCCCAAAAGCTCTTGAAGAATTCAATCATCAATTTCATTACATTCAAAAAGCTTGTTTGCTGAGATGCTGCCCTTGCTGCTTCTTGTAAGGGTGTGCCCTCACGTGCAACTCTTGAAAAGCTTTGGTGAACAATATCATTTTGCATAAACTGTGGGTAACGTGAATCCTCGTGAACGGTCATCTGATGGTCACTCTGGAACATTACCTTGTACATTTCACCGTGTCCGTCGTGGGTTGTACTGTGTAGCATATCTTTAATAAACCAAGTACATTCGGGTAAAATGCAGGTTGATGCATCAATTCTTCTGTCGGGTGAAATGTAGTTTACCTCACCCTTGAATTTTGCCTGCTCGTAATCCTCGGGGAATTGCTCATCAATTAAAGAGCAGGTAGCACCTGCTGATGCATAGGTTGTATCAACAGTACCGTCAGATGTGTTTCTGTAAGCGGTAACAAGAGGTGTACGCTGAATATTATAGCCTGCAACAATGTAAATTGTTGTACCCTCTGCCTGTGCACCTAAAAGTAACTCTTCTGCTTTTTGCTGAACCTCGTAGTGGTAAAAATCAATTTTTTCAATAACGCCTGCCTGCTCTACGGGGTCAAGCTTCATAAATACCTTTGCGCTTTCATAATATTCGTGAGGAACAAAGCTCCATATACCTGCCATATTGCTGAATATGGGTATAAGTGCCTCATCAAATACTCGGTCTTTAAGATTTGTAACAAGCTTATCTGCAATATCAACAAGGCCTAACCATACGCCGCCTTCATCGAGCATTTCAACAAGTGAGTAAAGTATACCGGGTATAACCGCACCATCCATTGAGGGAAGGGCATCTTTAGCGTAGTTTACAAGGGCATCCTTGTTGATTTCAACCTTGCCGTTGAAAAGCTCGCCGGCAACTGCAGTACCCTGTATGGGACAGCATTGGAAGATGATTGTTTCAATATCGCTTGAGCCGTAAAGGCGAAGGTATGACATTGTAACAACACCGCCCATTGATGATGCGCGGAAGCGGACTGTATCGTGCTTTGTAAGCTCCTTTACCTCTTCAACAAATACTCTGAGCTTCTGTGCATTTTCAACAGGGTCAAGGCGGAAGTCATAGCCAAAATAATAGTTGTGGTCAAGGTTGTGGGGAGTATCATCGGGGTGGAATTCCTCAGATGTAACACGTGGGTGTGAATTGCCGTTGCCGTCAAGTGCTAACATACCGAAGGATGCGTTAACGCAGTTAATAAGCACGTCACCGAAGGCATCGTAATTCTTGTTTGAAATAAGCTCTGCCGCCGCAGGAACGAGGGGAGCAAAATCGCTAAGTATATCGCCGGTTTCAGGACGGAAAAGGGTGCGCTCATTTTCTGTACCTGCATCAAGGAAAACGTATCCGCTACCAAGTGCCGCAACGTAAATGATAGGTGCCTCACCGCAAGTGCAGCTATCATCTGCCGCAAAGCAGGGTATAAGACCTACTGCAAGTATTGTTATTGCTAAAAAGATTGACAGTAATTTCTTCATAAAATTACCCCCGTTAATAAATTTGTTAACAATATATTAACATATTAATTGTTATATTTGTACTGTACAACTTTTACAAATTTATACTTAATGTTTTTAGCAAAACAACTATTACTATAATATTGTTTATGGCAAATGTCTGTGGTAAAATAGTATATATTTAAATGGATACATTTTACAGGGGGCAGGTTATGTCTTACAATTCCTTTGCAAGTGTTTATGATGAATTGACTTTTAACGTCGATTATAAAAAACGTGCAGAATATGTGCAGGGTATATTAAAGGGTTATGGTATAAGTGACGGACTTCTTTTAGACCTTGCTTGTGGTACAGGCTCAATGGCAATCGAATTTGCCAAAATGGGCTATGAGGTTATTGCAACAGATGCCTCTGCCGATATGCTGATGGAAGCGCAAAATAAGGCCTACGATAACGAGCAAAGCATAATGTTCCTTTGCCAACGTATGGAGGAAACTGACCTTTACGGTACAGTAGGCGCGGTTGTTTGCGCCCTTGATAGTATTAATCACTTGCCCAATGCACAAGCTATGGCAAAAACCTTTGACACCCTGAAGAATTTTGTGGATGACCAGGGTATAATGGTTTTTGACGTTAATACGCTTTATAAACACCGAAATGTTCTTGCTAATAATACTTTCATTTATGACGAGAAAAATGTTTTTTGCGTATGGCAGAATCACTTGCTTCAGGATGAAAGGACAGTTAACATAAACCTTGATTTCTTCTGCAAAAACGGTGAGTTGTACCAGCGTTTTAATGAGAATTTTAATGAAATTGCATTCACCGATGAGGAAATCACACAGGCGGTAGAGAGTGCGGGCTTCAAGGTTCTTGAACGCTTTGCAGAAATGACAGATAATACACCTTGTGAAACTACAGAGCGTGTATACTATGTTGTAAGGAGAGAGTATTGATGGATGATTTGATGTATCTTAAAAGCGGTACAGATATTCGTGGTACTGCAATAGAAAAAGACGGCAAGGCAGTTGACCTTACCGACAGCCGTATTGAAAGCATTGTGAATTCACTTGTTGTTTTCCTTAAAAACAAGTTGAATAAAAATGATTTACAGATTGCTGTTGGCTATGACTCACGTGTTTCATCACCCCGTATTGCAGATGCGGTTTGCCGTACCTTGTTGAGCCTTGGTGTTAAAACATATTCCTGCGGACTTTCATCTACACCCTCAATGTTTATGTCAATTATTAATTTCAATATGGATGCCTCTGTTGAAATCACTGCAAGCCACCTGCCTATGGAGATGAACGGACTTAAGTTTTTTACTCGTCAGGGCGGTTTTTCGGGTGATGATATCAAGGTTATTCTCAAGTATGCGCAGGAAAACCCATATATTGCAGAGAGCGTTTCAGCTCAAGTTGAGCCACTTGACAATATGGCGAAATATTGTGCTGACCTTTGCGATATGATAAAAAAAGGCGTAAATGCAGAAAACTACGATAAGCCCTTGCAGGGGCTTAAAATTGTTGTTGATGCAGGTAATGGCGTAGGTGCATTCTATGCTCACAACGTGCTTTCTGTACTTGGTGCTGATATTGAGGGTAGTCGTTACCTTGACCCCGACGGTACATTCCCTAATCACATTCCTAACCCCGAAAACAAGGCTGCTATGCAGAGCATCTGCCAGGCAGTAAGCGAGTCTGGTGCAGACTTAGGTGTAATCTTTGATACAGACTGCGATAGAGCTGCCTGCGTTGATGAAACAGCGGCAGAAATCAATAGAAATAAGCTTGTAGCCTTAGCGTCATTTATTGCTCTTAAAGAGAAAACAGGCGGTGTTATCGTTACCGATAGCGTAACCTCTGACGGACTTAATGAGTTTATTGAAAGCACCCTCGGTGGTGTTCACCACCGCTTTAAGCGTGGTTATAAAAACGTAATTGATGAGGCTATCCGTATTGAGGCAGAGGAGGGCAGATGGGCACCCCTTGCCATTGAAACATCAGGCCATGCCGCATTTAAAGAGAACTATTACCTTGATGATGGTGCTTACCTTATAACTCGAATTATCATTGAAGCCGCAACACTTAAAAAAGAGGATAAAACAATTGGTTCAGTTATTGAAAGCCTTAAAATTCCTCTTGAAGAAAAAGAAACACGTTTTACAATAAATCTCAAGGATTTCCGCGATTATGGTATGGGTGTCATAAACGATTTTAAAGCCCTTGCCGAGAAAACCGACGGACTTACAGTTGCACCCGTAAACCACGAGGGCGTGCGCATAAGCTTTGATGAGAATAATGGTGACGGCTGGCAGCTCCTTCGAATGAGTGTCCACGAGCCTATTTTAGTCCTTAATTGCGAAAGCAATAAAGGGGGCGGAGTGGAGCAGATGATGAAATTCTTTAAGAGTTTTATTACACAGTACGATAAATTAGATTTGTCGAAGTTATAAAAAACAAGCAGATTGCAATTTGCAATCTGCTTGTTTTTATTCATCCACATCCCTGAACTCTACTTCTTTATAGCCGTCATCGGGTTTGAAATCATCGGGGTTTATTTCAATATCCCATTCCTTCAGTTTTTTCTGTGCAAAGAATTTTACGGCAATCATAAACACACCTATTACAAACAGTGCAATACCAGAGATTGAGGTTGCCGCTTCGGCTAAAATCATAGGTGAGTTAATAACAACAATTGCAAGTACAACAATTATTGCGGCAACAATTTTGCCCCATAGGGTGCTTCTGCCTTTGCTGAAAAAGGCTATAACACCACAAATGAGTGTAATTATACCTATAATCACAGGAAATACAGAAAGCAAGGGGTCGGGGTGTACCATAAGCACAATGCCGATGCACACCGATACAACAAATGATACAAGGTCTGTTGTGCGTGTAGCATTGTTTTTTAAGCCCTTGATATAGTCAAATAACTTGCCCAATGCCTTGAGCAATACTGCAATACCACCTATAAAGCACACTGTGTTAAGCGATGTGTCAGGTGCTATCATAAGTATAAGCCCCAAAATTGCGATTATAGTACCAAACAAAACAGGTAAAACAGGGAACGGTATTTTCTTTAATAATTTTTTCATTTTACATCACTTTCGCTTTGTAATTGTATCTCTTTTATTTTTGCGGTTATTTCATCCATGTATGCACCATGAAGTTTGAATTTGAAGGTGAATATAAGGAGTGAAAGTATGAATAAAGCAATAGGTGCGCCAAGCATCATAAAGCTGATTGCAGATTTAACACCTGCAGAGTTTGCAGCGTGCAATGTTTCATCATACTTTGAAATTTCAAGGCCTGAGAACAGAATGATTGTCTGGATAGTGTAAGCCATCTTCTGCAAAAAGCCCTTCATTGAGAAGGTGATGGACTCTGAACGGAAGCCCTGCTTTACGTGGCCGTAGTCAACAATATCTGCAAGGAACACTGTCTGTGAAACAAACATAGATGCTACACCGATAGATGCAATAATGTAGCTTAAATTCATAGCCATAAGCTGTGGCTCTGCGAATGCACTTGCAAAGAAGGTTGTACCCGAGAAGCCTACAATTGCCATAATAAGCGAGAACTGATATGTTCTGCGACGGCTTGTGAACTTTGTCATAACGGGCACTACTGCAAGACCAAGCACGGAGCCAACCGCACCAATTGTGTTAAATGCACTTTGTGCTGATGGGTCACCAATAACTACATCAAAGTAATAAGCACCCACGCCCGAAATCATATACCAGCCTGCATTTGAAAGCATTGCAAATAGCATAAACACAAGGAGCTGATCGTTGCTTTTTGCAATCTGAAACATTTTTTTGAATGAAAACTTTTCAGCGGTAGGTGGTACAATGTGGGTTTCCTTGGTGGTTGACATTGAAATGGTTGAAAACATCACAAGACCAACTGCACATATAATTGCCCATATACTGAAGCCTCGTGCGTCCCATATTTTTTCTCCGTCTGCACCTGTAGTAACACTAAGCAGAGGAAGAATAACCGGTGTGAGTATGGATATTATACCTTGACCAAGACCCGAAAATGCACGGGCAATTGTTGCTATAATATTTCTCTCACCGGGGTCACTTGTAAATGACGGCACCATTGACCAGTAGGGAATATCTGCCATTGTGTTTGTCATACCCCACAGTACGTAAAGTACAGCAACGTAAATGTAAAGCGGTATACCGCCCAGCTCAAAGCCGGGATTTGTAAACATAAGTGCAAGTACAACCGCGTTACAGCATGAGCCTGCCATAATCCACGGGCGGTATTTACCGAATTTTGTTTTTGTATTATCAACAAGCGTACCCATCATAGGGTCGTTAACACCGTCCCATATACGGGCAATAGGTGTGAGAAACAACAGGAATTTTTTGTTTAAACGCAAAATATCTGTAAGGTACTTTGCAAGGTATGAGTAAAACATACCATAGCTCAGGTCAAGGCCTATTGCCCCCACACCATAGGTGAATTTACTTTTTAATGATTTTTTCTCTTTCATAATAAATCACCAAAATCGAGTTATATCAGAGTTTAACGGGTTTGATAACAAAGCCAAAGTCAACCTGCTTTTCATCAAAACGACGGTTGTTTTCGTCGTTGTCAAGCTGAGTATCCTCGCTGATTGCATTGAATCGACCGTCGATATTGAATATTGTGCGAGGCTCGTTTTTAAGCTCGAAATCGTGCTTGACCTCTGTCAATTGTTCTGCAGAAATGTGTGATGCGTGGAATGAAAATTCCTTTGCAGTACCTGTGCCTGTTACAAAGAGCTCTGCGCCATTTTCTTTACCAATTGCCACGCGACGTGTTTTAAAGTGGTTGGAGTTTTCCTGAGGACGTACATAGTGAACAAAGTCATCGTTTACATTGAGTGTGTACTCACCGTAGCGTGCAGCCTTGTATCTGTCGGGGTAGGTTTCTGTTGTGCCAAGTCCGAAGTATGTAACGCTTTCATTATCCTCAGGTAAAATAAGCTCAAGACCAAGTCGGGGGAGTAAGGGTGCGGTTTCTCTGATATCACCTGTAACATCAACCTTTACTGCACCGTCGGTAGTGAATGTATAATTAACATTCATTTTAATAATGGGTGGGTTAGCCGCACCGCCAAGGGCAATCTTTGTTTCAATTACAACACAGTCGCTGTTTTCGGTTACTTCTGCAGAATATGTCTTCTGGTAAATTCTGTGAAGGTGGTTCATGTACCAATCGTTCTTTGAACCCTCGTTGTATGTGGGTGCGTGCCACATTTTAAACTTAACAGGCTCTGTGATAATATCTGCGCCATCTTTTTTGATGCTTACAATTCTGCCGTATGTTTTATCAAATACATACTCTGTATCACCGCAGATAATATTTGCAAGACGGTCTGTCTGTGTGAGTGTAATGTTGTTTTCGGTTTTTTCGCAGATTGCATTCTCACAATCAATCTCAAACTGTAAGAAACCGAGCTCGTAGCCCTTTTCTGCCCACAAAGTGTCCTTTTTCTGGTGAATTGTTGCTGTTAAGAAGCAGTCACCCTTAAGGTCATAATCAGCTGTATTAAAGAGCTGGTAATCTGCACTTTCCTGTGCCTTTATATCAAGTGTATCGATTTCACCGCTTACAATTTCTTTGCCATCCTGTGAAAGCACCCATTTAAGTGAAAGGTCGCTCATATCTTCAAAGTAGCGCACGCTCTTTACTGTGAGCTTGCCATTATCAAAGCTTCCGCGGAAGGGCTCGTAAACCTTTTTCATATCATAGTAGCCGGGGCGCTCTTTCCTGTCGGCAAATACAAGGCCGTCAATACAACAGATTGAGTTGTTGGGGAAGTCGCCAAAGTCACCGCCATAGTAGTAACGGGGATTGCCGTTTTCATCTGGCACGTTGATAGCGTGGTCACACCATTCCCAAATACAACCACCGCAGAAGTTGTCGTACTTGTCAACAAGCTCCCAAAAGTCGTAAACGTCACCTGTTGTCATTGAGCAAACGTATTCGCACATATAGAAGGGCTTATTGTATTCCGGTTTGTTGAGGTGGTCGATAGTGTATTCGTAAGAGGGATACATACGGCTTTCAACATCAGAAATATCTGCAAAGCATTCTCCCTCGGGTACAGCCTTGAATTCAAGGTGAGCGTTTTCGTAATGTACAAGTGCCTCAGGGTCACGTGACTTGATATATTCACGCATAGCACGATGGTTTACACCACAACCACTTTCGTTACCAAGGCTCCACATAATAACTGAACCATGGTTTTTGTCACGCTCGTAAAGACGTGCGGCACGGTCAACGTAAGCCTCTTTCCACTCAGGGATAGTTGAAAGCATTGACCAACGCATCCAATCCCAATCTGCATCTGTATTAAAGCCCATACCGTGAGTTTCAATGTCTGCCTCGTCAATGAAATACATACCAAGAGCCTCGGCTAAATCATAAAAACGAGGGTCATTGGGGTAGTGGGATGTACGTATAGCGTTAACGTTTGCACGCTTCATCATCAAAAGGTCGCGCTTCATATGGTCAAGGTCAACTGCGTAGCCTGTGTCAGGTGATGAATCGTGGCGGTTAATACCGCGGAGCTTGATTGCCTTGCCGTTGATAAGTAGCTTTTTATCTTTGATTTCAATTTTGCGGAGCGCAGTCTGGAATGGTATGATTTCATCCTCAACATTAAGGAAAATTGTGTAAACGTAGGGTTTTTCGTCATTCCACATAAGGGGATTCTCAATCTCAATTTTAAATTGCTCAGAATCACTTTCACCCTGCTTTATAACAGAGCCATCGGGTGCGGCAACGCCATAATATACTGTTGCAGAGCCCTTGATTGTGCAGTTGATGTTAAGTGTACAAAGTGAAAAATCATCATTGATTGTCTGCTTTATCTGTGCATCAACAAGGCGTGTTTTGTTACGTGAAAGGATATAAACCTCTCTGAAAATACCTGAAAGGCGGAAATAATCCTGGTCTTCAAGATAAGAGCCATCGCACCATTTTACAACAAGCACACAAAGACGGTTTTTGCCTTCTTTAAGATATTTTGAAATATCAAATTCACTTGTACAATGGCTTACCTGACTGTAGCCTGCAAACTGACCATTTACCCACAGATAGAAGCAGGATGAAACACCCTCGAATGTGATGATGTTGTCACGCTCAAGCATCTCTGCGCTTACATCGAAATCTCTGATGTGGAATGCACAGGGGTTGTCCTCAGGCACGTGGGGCGGATCAACTGAGAATGGATACATAAGGTTAGAGTACAAGGGTACGTCTGTTACACCTGCATCCTTGTAAAGCTGAATACAGCCGGGTACAGTTACCTTGGGTAAATCTGCAGGGTTGTAGTCCTCTGCATAAAGACTTTCGTCAATATCTTCAAATGAATTGTAGAACTTGAAGCTCCATTCACCGCACAGATTTGTCAGGTAATATGATGAATTTCTGTCACCTGATAAAGCATCCTGCAAATCATCATAGGGGATGAAATATGCACGGGGCTTTTCTGTACCGTAGTGTAATGTTTCAAGGCTTTTGTGGAATTGTGGGAATTTCATATTAACACCTCATCAAGAGTTTTATTTTAATGTTTTTATAAAAGATTCGGTTGAGCCGAAGCTTTTGGATACTTCATCTGCCATAGCACAAAGGCAATCGTTTGTTGCAAGGCAGTCCGAAAGGGCTCTGTGTGCACTCTCATTATTTTTGCCGTAGTAGTCTACCATATCACACAATCTGTGGTGGGGTAGTGTGGGATGAAGCTTTCTGAAAAGCTTCATTGTGTCTATGTATGGGTTGCAAAAGCACCCAGCCGATGCGGAAATAAACCGCACGTCAAAAAGTACGTTGTGACCAACAATAAAGTCATCACCAACAAAGTCAAGAAAATCGGGCAAAACCGAGCGGGGATTGGGTGCATTACGCACCATTTCCGTTGTGATGCCTGTAATCATTTCAATCTGTGGCGGGATAGGGAAGCCCGGGTCACAAAGGCTTTGAAAGGTATCAACCACCTTACCGCCACGCACCTTAACAGCGGCAAATTCGATTATAAGGTCTGTTTTAGGGTTAAGACCCGTCGTTTCAAGGTCGAGCACCGTATAATCACAAGGGAAAGCAATAATGCTTTTGCCGTAATCAGGGTTTTGATTTTTTGTTTTACACTCGTAAACAGGAGTGTTTTTCATATCAGTTATCATTATATCTGCTCCAAAAAACTATATATTATATAATAACATAAAATATTATATTACTACAATGTGTAATGTGCTAAAATAAATGGGTTTAAAATAGTGTAGAATAACGAAAAAGAAATTTAAGTTTTGATAACATCATCAAATCCGCCACAGAAAAAAGCACCCTCAGCAGGGCAGAGGGTACAAAGGAAATGGATGGGATGGAGTATTAAAACGGCGAAGTTTTTCCTACCTTTACCAAGGGAGGGTGGACCAAAAGCAAGGCTTTTGGTGGAGGGTAGTTCCGGTTGTTGTTTTTCTTCACTTGGTTAGTACAATGGTAGTGAATGCGTTTACGCGTTTAGCAAAAAGCACCCCGACTCCAAGGGAGTCGGGGTAAGATGTGTAGTGAATTATTTAATTTAAGTGTATTACTCAGATTTGTTAACCCAAAAAACTGTTTTATCGAATATGATTGAGCCATCATCTTCACAAAAAACCATGATGCTATACCCTTTATGGTCATAGTGTAAAGTAGCAGAGTCAATTTCACCATCACTAAGATATGGGTCTGAATTTACCTCTTTGGATGTAAATTTAGTCGATACTCCCAAATAATTCTCAAATTCTTCTTGTGTCATACTTGATTTACCTAAAGCAATATTGGGATATATGTCGGTAGCAAGACATTCATAGTGGCCACATATTTGACTCCAATCGTAAACCAAACAGACACTATTTGTAACCTGAAGCTGAAAATTTGCTCCCATAAATTCATTAGGTTGTTCTTCAGCATTAGGATAATCATTTAAAGCAAAGTATTTATCCTCACCAAAATATTTCCCGTATTTGTCGTAATTGGTTTGAGTGTTACTGTAACTGTTTTGTTGTGGTTCGGTATATGTACTTTCAGTAGTAACTTTCATTGTGTTGTTTCCGGGGATTTTTTCTTCCCATTCTGTAAAATACTTAATTGATGCAGGTTCGGTAACACGTGATACACGGTAGTGGAACTTTATGTTACCATTAGGTATATATATAGCCTCTGTTACTTTGAATTCATCGTTACTAATTTTTTTGAAATAGTTAGCGTGGTAGTCTATTTCTATATATAATTTGTCTTGGCTGTATGTATATGTTCCGGTTGAAAAGGTGTCAGATCCTATATTTAATGCAAATAGCCTACCATTTTCTTCAAATCGGGCTATGTATTGTACACCATTAGTTGGACCATAGGCTAAACGCCAATATGTTCCGACAAGATTCATCGAATCATTCTTTTGAGTTGGATCAGGAGGGTTAGGTGATTCTGTTTCAGTGTTATCAGTTTGATATATCCCTTGTGAGAGTGTTGTAGTGACAGGTTTGGTTGAAAGGGTTTGTGTGGTTACGGTATCCTTTACCTGAGGTTTTTGAGTTTTCAAAACAAATATAAACACCGATACTCCCAAAATAAAAAAAGCCAGTAACATTATTAAAACTGCAATTTTTGTTGTGTTATTGATGCCTTTTTCTTTCTCTTTGAACCTCTTATCTTCTTTTTGGTTTTCAACAACGGTTCCGCAAAAGCCACAGAATTTAACATCAGGCGCAAGGGGCTTGCCACAATTTTTGCAATTCATAATCATACCTCGTTTTGTATTTCTAAAAATATAATAATGTTTAATTATAGTGAATTAAGATACAAACAATAACAAAATTGATATTGCAAAATAATAATACTACACAATGTCAGAATTTTCAAATATTTTGTTGATAATATAATAGTGCTACGCAAACCCCGATTGTGTTCGCCTTCGGCGAGGGGGTTCGAATCCCTTTTCGTTTTCTGAATAAAAAATAAGGAGTACTATCTTGCGATAATACTCCTTAATTTTTGAAGACTAACCCTAATTTTAATACAAATGCACCCCCCTTTTGAAGCAAGGGGGTGCAAAGTCATTTTAGGGGGTGCATTTATAAGAAAAGGGGGTGCAAGAGTGCAGAAATCTATTTCAAATCACTTGTTTTCTAATTTTTGAAGCCACTCTGTGGGCAAAACATATTCCTTACCATCAATAGAAATCGAATATGCCAAATCGTTATATGAGGTAATATCCATTCGTACTGCTAAATTAGGTTCTTCCCCAAAGAATCCGTAGACTACACCATAAACATAACAGTTTTCCAGCATTCCATCCGGTTTCTTAATTAGATCATATAAGCCTGCTTCACGAGGATCCTTTTGTGAACGGACATCGGACAAGAACTCTGCAATTTCCGATGCTTCAACTATTCCATCACCGCAAGTTGTGTGAGTTA